>CAZIKF010000005.1:0-159532 GCA_964539825.1 uncultured bacterium | reverse complement strand
AGCGGGGAAATAATTGAAGGACTTGCATCCAAAGCAGGAGAAAATATGTCGGGACATAGTAAATGGAGCACTATAAAGCATAAGAAGGGCGCGAAAGATAAGGCCAGATCCAAAGTTTTTACAAAACTGATCCGGGAGTTGACCACAGCGGCACGAAATGGGGAACCAGACCCAGGTATGAATCCGCGCTTACGTCTGGCGATTCAAAAATCCAAAGCAGCCAATATGCCCAATGACACGATTGATAAGGCTGTAAAACGCGGCTCAGGCTCAAGCGATGGAGATGATTTCTCAGAGGGAACCTACGAGGGTTATGGACCCGGTGGGGTAGGAGTTATCGTAGAGATTCTCACAGACAATAAAAATCGCACGGCTTCAGATGTGCGCTATATCTTTTCAAAACATGGCGGCTCCCTGGGGTCGCCAGGAAGTGTCAGCTATAATTTTGAGCGCACAGGTCAGTTGATTTTCTCGCGGGATCAGGGTTCTGAAGAGGAGTTTATGGACCATGTCCTTGAGGCCGGCGCCGATGATCTGCTCTTAGAGGATGAAAATGTTTATGAGGTGATTTGCTCTCCTGAATCCTTTCATTCGGTTCTGGAATACTTTCAATCCAAGGAGATGGAGGCCGAAGAGTCTGATGTAGTCATGCGGCCAAAGACAAGAATCACACTTCAGGCTGCTGATCTAAGCGGTCTCTTGAAGATGCTAAACGCTCTGGAGGAAAATGATGATGTGCAAAACGTCTATTCCTCATTTGACGCTTCAGATAATGATATGGAGAAGGTTTTGAGTCAATTGTGAAAATACTGGGAATTGATCCCGGGTTGGCAACAGTAGGTTATGGTGTCATTGAGATTCTGGGCCCCCGGAAGATGGCGTGTATATCCTATGGCTCCATTCGCACACAAAGTCACCAGGCCTTTCCGCTGAGGTTAAGAATTCTTTTTGATGACCTTAAAGAGATTCTGGAGCGGTACAATCCCGAAGAAGTAGCTGTTGAACGCCTTTTTTTCTCTCAGAATGTAACCACGGGAATTCAGGTTGCGCATGCCAGAGGAGTTTTACTTCTCAGGCTTGAAATGGAAGGTCTGCCGCTTTATGAATACACTCCTTTGCAGATAAAATCTCGTGTAGTTGGTTACGGTCATGCCCAGAAACACCAGATACAAAGCATGGTTCAGAGGGTGTTGAGTCTTGAGAAACCACCTAAGCCTGATGATGCGGCGGATGGATTAGCGGTGGCGATTTGTCACTACTATGCAAGGATGGCTGAATTACACAACGGTGGGTCCCCTCAGACTATTCAAACCCGTTCTTCCAGGGTGTGATACGTTCTTGTTAAAGCGAGTCCAAAATTCAAATGGTAGGCTTTGATCTATTTGCTCCCCTCACTAATCTCGGCAGAGAGCAATACGAAGCTATTTGGGCTGATTTCCTCTCGCGTGAATTTCATCCTGATTTTCTTCTCTTTTGGATCTTCGCAGTTTTGCTTTTCTACTGGGGTCAGAAATCAGGTAGATTTCCCTTTTTTAGAGCTGGAAGAGTTCTGCCCTGGAGAATCTTGTGTTTTGCCGGAGCCTGTTCTTTTGTTCTCTTATGTTTGTGGCAGGAAACTGGCGAGGTAGCCCATTTTGAAGATGAATTTTCCTACCTCTACCAGGCCAGTGCCATTGCCAGGGGCAGCTACCCGGGCGTTAGGATTCCGCAGCAGCTTAAGGAAACTTTTGAAACAGAATATATCTACTTTAATGAGGATGGAGTTCTGGTGGGGGTGTACCCGGTTGGTTACCCGCTGTTTCTGGGTCTTTTGGTTCGCTGTGGGTTAGGAGCTCAGGCACCGATCATCCTTTTTGTTCTCAATTTTCTACTGTTGTGGTGGTTCTTTCGAACAGTGTTCTCAAAGAGAAGAGTGTTGCCCTGGATCTTCGCGGCTTCCTCACCTTTTTTTCTATGTTTTTCAGCCTATTATTTCTCTCAGGCTCTGGTCTTAAGTCTTGTGTTGATGATTCTGATTCGCAGGGCTAAACGGCTGAGTTACAGAGGGGATTATTTCCTTTCCTCTTGCCTGTTTCTAGTGCGGCCTTCAGATGGATTGATTGTGGCGCTGGCTCTGCTCGTTCATCAACGCCTTAAAAAGGATACCCATTGGTTAGATCCTGTTTTTTTCCTGGTTCTACTTCCTATTCATTTCCTTCATCAGCACTTCACTAGCGGAGATTACTTCACATCGACCTACCGCGTGTTTAGCGAACATATCCAGTATGGTTACGGCCCTTTCGTGGGCGTTGAAGCAGCCTGGGGTTTTAATCTATCTCAGGCCTTTGAAAATTTATGGCTTGCGCTACTAAGTCTCAATGAGACGCTCCTGGGTTGGCCACAACTCAGTCTATTACCTATAGTTCTGTATTTTTTGTTCCAGGGAGTTTCGCGAATCAAGACACATCAAATTGATGGTTTTATACTATTGTTGTGCCTTATTTGGTTCGGTTTCTACTTCAATTATTTCTATCCGGGTATTACTTTTGGCCCCCGGTTTCATTATCCTCTCATTCCCGCGCTCCTCTACTTATCTACGGTAGGAATCAGCTCGAGAAGGTCCCTGAAACTGTTGATTTCAGGGGCTTGCTTGATTTCTTTTCTCTGTTTGCCGGCCTGGAAGGGAAAACTGCATAACAGTGGGGGTACCCTTTCCTTTCCCTTGAAAGACTTATCCTCAAAGTTTGGATTTGAACCCAAGGAGAATGAAGTCTATATCGTTCCTGAAATTCCAACACACCAGCATGAGCGTCAGCTCTTGACCCACCTTTACCACTTAAACGATCCCTTTGAGTTGGAGAACTTACGCTTCATAAGCGAAAAAGATTACCGCAGAAATCCAAAATGGTTTCAGCAAAAATATAAGAATCGGCTCAGAAGGATGTTGTTGGTAAATCAGGACTCTTCTGAATAGAATGGCGGCCAATAGTTCTGAGACTTTTTTCCTGTGCGGAGTAGAGATGTCACATGAGATGGAGAAGGAACCTGGCCCTCGAATTGATCCAAAAATCGAGGAGAGCTGGAAGGTTCGATTAATTGACCAGTTTCAAAAGCCTTATTTTCATGAGTTAAAATCTTTTCTTGAAGAAGAAAAGAAGGCAGGTCATACGGTCTATCCCCCGGGCTCAAGGATTTTCAACGCGTTTAACCTGACCCCATTTGACTCCTTGAGAGTTGTGATTGTTGGACAGGACCCTTATCACGGCCCATCTCAGGCTCACGGCCTGTGTTTTTCGGTTCTTCCTCCTACACCTACCCCACCTTCCCTGGTCAATATTTTTAAGGAGTTAAAAAGCGACCTGGGTCTTGAGCGTCCGGTCCATGGTGATCTTAGTTCCTGGGCCAGGGAGGGGGTTCTGCTTCTCAATACTGTGTTGACCGTAAGGGCTCGGCAAGCTGGCTCACATCGCAATAAGGGGTGGGAGGAGTTTACCAACTCGGTGATTCACTTAGTTTCCAAGTCCAGACCTAACCAGGTATTTGTGCTCTGGGGAAAGGATGCTCAGTCTAAGGAAAACCTCATTGAGGGAGATCATTTCATTATAAAGTCTTCCCATCCTTCTCCATATTCTGCCCATAGTGGATTTCTGGGGAGCCGTCCCTTTTCACGAATCAATCAATACCTTCAGTCTAAGGGGATTTCACCAATTGATTGGTCCATTTGAACTCTGAACCTCTAGTATCCATCATCATTCCCGTTTTCAATGAACTGAAAACAATTGGTACTTTACTTGAGAAAGTTGAGCAATCCTCGCGTTCATTTCAGAGGGAAATCATTGTTGTTGACGACGGTTCGACCGATGGTACAAGTCAATTTCTCTCCTCACTCACTGACCCGTTTCAGATTTTGTTAAGAGATCGAAACCAGGGGAAGGGGGCTGCTCTGAGGGACGGTTTCAGCCATAGTTCTGGTGAAATTCTACTCACTCAGGATGGGGATTTGGAATATGATCCATCTGATTACCCCACCTTACTAGAGCCAATTCTCACGGGTACGGCCGATGTTGTCTTCGGTTCTCGCTTTTTAAAATTAAGACCAGGATCTATCCACTACCGGTCCCATTACTATGGGAATCGATTACTCACCATGCTGACCAACCTCCTGACCGACCTGGAGATTTCTGACATGGAAACCGGGTACAAAGTTTTTCGCAGATCCCTCCTTGAAAGAATGGACTTGCAGGAAGATCGATTTGGTTTTGAGCCTGAATTCACCATGAAAATAGCTCGTATGCCGGGTATAAATGTGTGCGAGGTCCCTATCAACTACCAGGGCAGGAGTGTCCTGGAGGGTAAAAAAATCAAGTGGAAGGATGGGGTAGGGGCGATCTGGCAGCTATTCAAGTATAGATATTTTTAGATTACCCTTGACGCTTTTTACAAGTGGTTTATACTCAAATTGACTGGGGATCTATACAAAATTCAATCCTTTTGGAGAATTTGGAGGCTGTTGTGAAGCTACGCATGGATAATCCTACCGGACTTGGTACAGTCATTTTTTGCTTATCAATGGTTCTTACTTCGGTTACTTTCACCGAGCAGGCAGCCATAGATATGATCGGTGTGGCTCGGGATATTCAGGGCAAATTGGCCACTGAAAAGGCCAAAGTGAATAACGAGCAACTCAAGAATCAAATGGAACGTCTACAAGGAGCAGGGGATCTTTCCTCCCTGGTAGCGCCTTCCGCAGGCGCTCCCCCTATTCCCGGTATTCCGGGTGCGCCTGGTGCGGGAACTACTAGTCTTTTACCTACATCGGATGATCCTCCTGCGGATTCTGGCAGTACTTCTTCAGGCTCGACTGAATCAGGTGGTGAGAAGCAAGACCCCAAAGCCATGTTGGTCAAGTATCAGGCTGAGTTCAGGCAGTTAAAGGAACTGATCATCAAGTTGGGACCTAAATATGAAACCCTCGAAGCAGGTCAAAAAGCCCAGATGGATGGCGCCATTAAAGAGGCTGTGAATCAACTGGCCACCCTGGATGCCCTATCTCAAAAGTATCCTGAATTAATGGGTAGAAAGAGGTTCGCGCAAGAAAAGGTAGATATCAGTATGGCTCTTCCTAAGAGTGGAAAAGATTTTTTGCAAAATCTTACCCCTGAAGTGAATCAAGACTTCATCTCCAGTGTGGACAAAGCAGTGAAAGCAAAGGCGGATGCTGAAGAAAAGGAAAAGGAAGAGAATTCAGAATCTGAGAATGGGGATGGCACAGATGGGAACCCAGATAAAGAAGGTTCTGATGAAAATGGTGATCCCGAAGCGGAAGTGGCACTGTCTCCTGAGGAAAGGGTGAAAAAAGCATGCTCCACGATCATTGGTGGAAAGGACGGAGGTCCTACCCTGCTAAATCATCTTTCAGGAGGAGGATGCTCTAAAGCGCTGGATGAATTTCCGGACTTTTCAGGAAGATTTCAAATTGAGAAGATCAAAGCTCTTCTTCAAGAGTGGCAAAAGTATGGTGTTCGATCAGCAACACTCAATATTGGAATCCATGCGCTTTCAGAATTGGGAATCCAGGTCTGGCCGGGTTTAAATCAAGCCCAGGTTCCTGTCTTACCGGTGGAGGAAGCGGTGGAGATTCAGCAAAAGCAAAAGTTGGTATCCAAGACCTCTACTGAAAAAAGTGGTAAGCCTTCAAAGAAAAAGGATACAAGCGACCGCCCGATCCTGAATTCCAGCAACTTGACTGACTGAAAAGGAAACCAATTTTCAGTTACTCTGCCTGAGGGTAGCCGCTATTCTTACCCCTTGCGCCTGGCGGGCTATCCTTAGAAACTCTTGAGCCTCTGCTCCTAAGTTTCATATCTGTCATTTCTCGGATTCCGGGAGATTTTTACTTTTCTATCTCTCCCTTCCGCCAAATTAAGAAGCGGAAAATTTATTTAATTCCTCAAAAGTTATAACTGAAACCCCGCATTGCTTTCGAAAACAGAGATGGAGGCAAACTCTATGATCTCAGTTTTAGAAGCAAGGGATCTCGTTCGCCGTTCACTTTCTCCGCTGTCTTCCGAGATAATTCCCATAAGGGAAGCGGTTGGTAGAGTCATAGTGGAGGGAATGTCCGTGCGAGAGGAATCACCCGGCTTTGATAATTCCGCAATGGACGGGTATGCCGTTCGTACTTCCGACTTGTCGACCCTTCCGGCTGAGTTAGAGGTGGAATTTGAAATTCCCACCGGGACTTTGCAGCCGCCCCAACTGTCTCCCGGAAAGGCGGCCCGAATCTTCACGGGGGCTATGCTTCCTGACGGTGCAGATGCTGTAATCATGCAGGAACATGTTGAAATCTTGGAGAATTCTATCAGGATTTCACAGGCGGTAAACCAGGGAAACTGTATTCGCAAGAGAGGTGAGGATCTTGAGTTAGGGAAGCCTCTTGTAGGAAAGGGTGAAATCCTTACCGCGGTGAAGAGTACATTACTGGCCTCACAGGGAGTCCATGAAGTAAATGTCTTCAAGAAGCCTTCGGTGGGATTTGTTGTTACTGGAAATGAGTTGTGTTTTGAGGGTTCCTCTCTCAAGCCAGGAATGGTTCGTTCCTGCAATGGTGAGATCTTTACTACTGTCCTCTCTTCGGCCGCTGAAGAAATGGTTGATTATGAATGGGTTCGGGATGATCCACAGGAGCTATTTTCGAAAGTTTCGATGGCTAAATTTCATGATGTGTTTCTTATTTCCGGTGGAGCCTCAGTTGGGAAGTATGATTATACCCATGAGATTATCAAAGAATTAGGGTATGAAATTCACTTCAATAAGGTTGCAATTCGACCAGGAAAACCTCTGATTTTTGCTACCTGCGGCTCCAACGCAATATTCGGTATACCTGGCAATCCGGTGTCGTCCTATGTCAGTTGTTTTCTCTTTGTGCTCGATGCGCTATATGCTTTGTCTGGCCATTCGAGAGAGCCCAGGAGAGTGCTCGCATCCCTTGGGAATCCAGTTCATAAACCAGCTAATTTCGAGATGTACCAAAGAGGTAATCTTACCCTTGAAGAGGGCGAGCAAAGAGTCTATACAAATTTGAACCAAAGTTCTGGAGCAATGGGTGCTCTGGCCAGCGCAGACTGCCTGGTGGTATTGCCCACTGGAAAAGAGTCACTGTCCGAGGGGGAGCGAGTTGAAGTTCTTCCCTTTCCCGATGGTGAAAACTGGAATTAAGGGGTCGTTATGAAACGAACGCTAATATTGGTCGGAATCCTTGGAACCTTAGGGATTGCACCCTCACTCTTCGCAACTGTTGAGTATGCTCGTCAGGAACGAAAGGCCTGTATCTATTGCCACTTTAGCGATAGGGGAGGACCGAGGAACTTCTTGGGTCATTACTACGCAAAGCATGGCTATTCCTTCAAGAACACCATCTATGGAGAACCCGAATACAATAAGCAAGCTCCGTTAGCGCCGGATCTATCCTTCCAGCGTCCGACGGCGAAAGACCGAATCATTCAACGTCAGGTAGAGATCCTGAAATCGATTCATTACAGGGTTTTTCCAGGTCCGACTTATTACGCCGCTGCTCAACTCCTGCAGTCAGGTAAAGACTTTGCGAATCAACTGGATCAGGCTGGAATCGCCTATAACAAAAATCTTGAAGAAATCCTCGTGAGGGAAGTATTCGGAGCTGGGCGCTATAACGTAGAGTCCATTGCCCTTCATTCAAAGGCTGGACTTTCACTGGAATATGGTCCCCTGGTTCATTTGAAAGCCAGAAACGTTGAAAAATCTCCCGTTCAATACTTAAAGGAGAGGATGGAATTTTTCAAAAAAGCATCTGGTTATACGGGCCCTGAGATGATGATGCCCACTTATGCGGAGTATCGCTCCGGCGATCCACATTATGCTCAAAAGCCGGATTTTGAATCTGGGACAGGACAGTCCTGGGACCCAGATAAGATGAATAAGACCATTGAGATGGAGACCCTGGGAATGGGGCTATATGCTAAATCCGTGCTTGCCGGAAATTATCTAAAATTCGTCAACAGTAAGGGAGTAGGTGTAACGCCAAGAGCAGGTTATAAGGCTCAAGTGATGATCTATGAAATGATCAACACCATGCTCTGGATTCGGTATGGCCTTGGATTCGACGGTGCTAAATTCCAGAGCTTTTCTTCCGATTATTATGACACACGTCAGATTCTCTACATACCTAATACACTGGTAGTTGAATACGATGGCAAGTCAGGCGCGCCAGCCAGTTATTATGTCAAAGAACGTCTTAGCTACCTCAGAGATCTTTCCGCCTTACTACTGGGTTTATCCGAGTTCTTTGGGATGAGTGATCCACACCATCTCTCCTTGCAAAAGGTATTCGGCGGCGGTCCCGATGACTCAGAAGAATTTCCCTTTTCCTACAATGCCAGGCATCTTGCTCGGGAGCTCGTATACATCGTGCTCAAGAATATTGAACTGATGCATTACGATAAAGCGTTGGGAGCAGCTTATTCAACCGCTACCCTGGTGAAGCCAATCAGGACCGTGAAAACAAGGGATTTGGGTTTACTTATGCATGCTCTGGGTAAGGCATTCAAATATTTCTTCGATGATCCCGAAATTCGAAACGTCTGTGGAAATCTCATTTACTCGGTAGCTCAGTTTGTGATTCAGAATATGCAGGCTAATGATGGCGGGATAGCGTCTGTTTATGATGTGAAACGTCTTACTGGTGACTTTCTCAATCGTACCTTAGAGGATCAGTCCCTTATGACCCAGGGGATGTTGGAAGCCTTTAAAGTAACCCGAGAGGAAAAATTCTATCACTCAGCCTCCCGAACTTATGATTTCTTAATCCGAAACATGTGGGATGAAGAGATGAATACTTTTCGTACTCATGAAGAGTCAGCGATTCTTCAGATTACACCGCAGAACTTTGGATCTACCATGGGGGCTATGCGGGAAATGGTCATCGCGACTGGAGATCTGAGAACTTTTGCCTATCTTTTGGCATATTACGAAGGAATCATGAAGAATTATTCCCTCCAGCTTAGTGAACTTGATTTTACAGGTGAAAAGATCGATGGAGAGAAAGATTCTGATGGTGATGGGATACCACAGTCTGATTTGGGTGATGGGAAGTTTGGAATTGCTCCTGTTCTGGCATCCGAGGTACAGATTGAGCCGATTCAGTGAACCAGGAGATCTCGTACCTGGCTCATAATTAGGACTATCAAATTTTCAAGCACCTATAGTCTATCCCAAGAATTCTGCAACATCCCGTTGGATTTTTCGTAAACTTGTTCTGTTCGAATTGTAGTTTTCCCTGGCACCGCATTATCAATGCTCTTTAGGTTCATTTTACTTGTCCTTCTATTCTGTGGTTTCGCCTTTGCGGATGATTCACACAGGACCAGGCTGTTTCATGAACTCTACGCAGATGAGGGTGATGCTCCTGCATTGTTTTTTCCCTTTGCCAAATCTCCAGTCTTTTCTGCTCTGCGCCTGGAAAGCGATTTAAAGATTATTCAAAATGCCTCCAACGGACTCTTTTCGCTTTTGGATCGCATGCCCGCACTGTTACTCACTCCCGGTCCCTTGTATACACCCGAAGAAGAGGATGAGATCCACGCGGCATGGGTGGAGTTTTTAAATTATCGCTCCCTGCTTCTACGGGTGATGGGTCGCTATATTGGCTATGGCTCCATTGAGGATTCTGATAAGCAAAAGAAGGCGGTGCTACTCTCCTTTGGATGCGCTGTAATTCTTTACCATGCGGTCGGAGAATTGGTTCAGATAACCAATCAAAATCATAAGGCCAGGCGCAAACTCAATGAGGGTGATCCGGCATGGGGTCTTCAGCATAAGGTTTTGTTCGCTCTTCAACGTCATATTGGTAGGAGAAGCACAAAACTCGCCCTGGAGCGTGCTTATGTCGACTATGTGAAGCTCTACCTGGATTCTGTCTATACCCGGGAAGAGGCATGGCTGAAAAAGAGAATTGATGAGGGATACACCTTTTTCAAAGAAAAGGCACCCGGATTTTGGAGATCCAAGTTTAGAGTGATTGCCCAGATCGTGAAGGACTTTTTCTATAGGCCTTATTATGGCATTTTGGCAACGGTCAGCTCCTTTCTTGGTGATTTTCGCTATAGACACACGAAACCGATGGTGAGCGAAGCCCAGGTTGACCAGGTATTAGCATCACTTAAGCCTGGAGATATTCTTCTTGAGCGTCAGAGCTTCTTTCTGAGCAATTCATTTCTCCCCGGGTTTTGGCCCCATGCCGTATTTTACCTGGGGACCCCCTCAGAACTTAGAAAGCTTGGTGTATGGAATGATCCCAGGGTTCAGAACTTTATGATGACCCTGGAGGGGCAGGGTGATGCTCAGACTCAGCATATTTTCATGGAAGCGATTGCAGAAGGTGTTGTTTTAGCCTCTAAAAAAGTTCGTTTGAAAGCTGATTATATGGCGGTTTTAAGACCCAGGCTGCCCCTGGCAATCAAGCAGCATGCGATCATCAGGGCTTTTACCCACCTTGGAAAGCCTTATGATTTTACCTTTGATCTTTTTAGTTCTGACAAAATTATCTGTTCGGAGCTCATCTATAGATCCTACGGCTCTCATCTTAGTTTTGATTTCTCAAAAGTGCTTGGGCGCTACACCCTGCCGCCCTCAAATATTGCCCGTCGTTTTGCCAGAACCAGGGGGAGTGCTGAGCAGCAATTTGATTTTGTACACTACCTGGAGGGGGAGCACAAGAGTGGAAAGGCTTCTTTCAAAGGCGTTGAGAGGTTCATCAAAGTGTCTACTGATCCTGAGCAGGAGCCAGAAGTTCAGGCTTTGTACCAGACCTGGCATTCCGGTAATCCAGCCCTGGAACCCTGGCCTTGATCTCTGAAACTTTCCCTGGATTGGGACGTATTTAGACTTGATGTACTTACTTACCTGGCTTTTCTTTCTCTTTTGCGGCTTTGTTCACCAGGCGCAGTGTCCTACCCTTAATCTCCCTAAAAATTTCACCATTCGTGAAACCGTGGGTTCAGGGCTGACTCCCTTTGTTTATGATTTTGAGGTCCTTGATGAGAATGAACTCGTTCTTGGTACGATTGCCAGCAGAATCTTCCGTCTTCATTCGACCATGGAGCTTTTTAATTCAAATCAAAAACTAGTCGCGCTGGCAAAAGCAAAGTATGTGTCCTGGGGAACTCAGGTTGAGATTGAAGACTGTAATGGGAATCTCCTGGGTCGGATTCGTGAAGAGTCAGTGGTCAAAAAACGTCTTCTTTCCCTGGGTTCGTTACAGTCCTATCTTTTAGAAAGTCCTGATGGTCAGTCCATCGGTTCACTTCAGAAATTCGATACCTCCGCACTGACTCACCTACCCTTTGGTGGAATTGTTCATAAGGCTGGACTCGGACGAAATACGCTTTTCAAATTACGAAATCAAGATGGAAAGGTTGTAGTAAAAATGACTCGTTCCTTTTTACAGCCTATCCGAGATACGTGGGTGATTGAAGAGGTTATGCCTCATCAGATTCATGAGAGTATATTGCTTTATTTCCCAGCCTACCGCACAAGAGTTGATTCTGTCCTGAAGCCGCAGAACTCCCACCTGAAGAAGCGCACAAATTTATTCCAGGAATTGTATCCAGAGTCTTCCAGGTAAGAAACCAGTCCTACAGGATTGGCTCTTGTTATCGAGGTTTTGAGCTACTATTCTCGATCAGAGAATGAGCTTAACAGTCCGTGAATCGATAACGATTGCCTGGAATTTCTTTTTCGTATCAAGGGACTGTACCTCTATGGAGTCCCCCTTTTTCCCGTTTCTTAGGGAGATGACCTGCATGTCGATTCTAAGAGAGCCATTTTTAAGAATGCCTTTGAGCCTTTGACGGATCTTGACTATGGTCTTAAACTCCACATCCCGCGCTTTCACAATCGTGCCTGCGGGGAGATTTCTCTTCACCTTCATCTCAGGAATTTCCAGAAATTTTGAGGTTGATAGGGGACGTTCCTGGATAGATATGAATTCCTCTTCAATTCGCAGCCTTTTTGGATCCAGGCTTTCTCCCCTCATTAGCGGGGTTGTAGTCTTAAATACTCCCTGCCGAGTAAGTACCTTGAAGTTCAGAAAGAATTGTTTGAGTAAACGATCCTCATGGAAAAATTTCACACGTAGATGGCCTCTTGAGATTCGATCGGTGAGGAACTCAATTCTGTACTGATCACCAGGTAGGTCAATTTTGGATGGAAAATCTCTAATCTGGATTTTGTAGTCCAGGTCTTGTGGCAGTGACTTCAAGATTTCCTCTTCAACTAGCGCTCGAAACTCATCGCGGCTAACTGTCACTGCGGAGGGTCGAATTTGAATTTCCTGTGCCCCCGCAATTAAGATGGGTTTTTCGCGATGAAACTGTTCCCACTTCTTTAGCAGGTAACCGCGATTCCATAGGATTGGTGGTGAGCTCGGAAAGATAGTGGCTAATCTCATCTTTTCGGCTATGGTTTTATATGCCTTTTGAGTACCGGGGTCCGAGCAGCTAAGGTGGCCAAGTTGTGCTAAAGTGAGGCTTCCAGGGGGTGCTTCAAGCTCCTTTAGCAGAAAGAAGTGACAATCAGCCCGGGGAAAGAGTAGAACCAGAAAGAACAATACGAAAAACATAACTCATACAAATTATAGTGTTTTATAGGTAATTTTGTATAGGGCACTCCTTATCTTACCCGCAATCTTGCTGTTCCTCTTCCTATGCTGGGGACTCTTCTACTATTCATACGTGAAGGTTGACCGGGAAATTCTCGAAGAGTTCAAACGCAAGAATCACGAGTCTCTTCGAGGCTTTGTTCTGGATAGAAACCTAAATTGGTACCAGCGTTCTGCTGCTATGGAGCGTTATTGCGCACTCACCTGCCTGCCGGAGGATGTGTTTCTTGGTCAGGTTTTAAGAGAGTCTGACACCTCGCTTCGTCGTGCAGCCCTGGAGGGGTGTTACCTTTCGCCGGGGGAAAACGTGGATTGGCTCATTCCCATAGCACTGAAAGATGCATATTCCTATAATCGATACCAGACATTGGTATTTTTGCGGGATTATTCAAGAAGAAGCGAATTCTATTCTCTTGTAGTGCCCCTGGGAGAAGATTCTTCCTCGATGGTTTCCAATGAGGCAAAGGATTTTTTGGCTGAGCATGGCCAATTAGGGACCTCCGAGAGAAGGGCGAAAGAGAAATGAATCAAGTCTCAACCTCAGGTCGGCAACTTCCATCCTCTTTATTGCGTAGATACTAATAGATATGATTGGTAAATTTGTTCTCTTCCTTGGTCTCGCGTTGTGTTCCGCTTCCTTCGCGGATGGGTTATACCAGAGTTTTCTCGTGCGCATGAAAAAGGTTCAGGCACCCAGATCTCCTGGGAAAAATGGAATTACTCGCTCAATCAAGGAACAGGGTAAGGCTAGTCTCGCTCCCTTATTGAAGGCATTCCGATCCCTGGAGCCTAAATCTTTAAGCGGCCCGCGAGCTCCACGATCAGTCCCGATTCGTTCAGTCAATGAACTGTGGTTGATCAACTCAGCTAGTGTGGTTTGCCGCTCTGATTACACTGAAAAACTAAAACTCATAGCCGGGGTTGAAGAAATTTACCCTGATGAAAAGGTGGTTCTGTCCACGGATGATTCTGGTGGTGCTGGGATTCTTTCAGATGAAAATCGTAAAGGTGTATCTACACTCCACGCTGAAGGCCTACGCGGGCAGGGTGTAAAAATCGGAATCATAGACACCGGTATTATTGAACACGTAGCTTTTGGGAAAAGAATTAGTGCCTACCGAGATTTCACAGCAAAACCGGCGGCGGGTCCAGTTGATCCTGTAGGGCATGGTACACACGTAGCTGGAACCCTGGCGGGAGGGTCCTATAAAGAACGGATTCTGGGCGTAGCACCGGAATCTGAGCTGGTTGTTGCCAGGGTTTTAGAACCAGTCTCAAAATCAGGTTCGACCACGGAGGTTCAGCAAAGAATTGAAGCATTCGCGTCGAGAATTCTGAATGCAATGCAATGGATGGTAGATCCGGATGGAGACCCATCTACCGATGATTACCCTGCGATTATTAATAATTCCTGGGGTTTTCCTCAAAAATTTCCCATCACGCGCCAATTATTTGAAGAAGCCCTTAATAGGTGGGCCGAATTGGGAATACTTCCCATTTTTGCCGCCGGTAATGATGGGAAAAAGGGGGAAGGTTCGATTCTTTTTCCTGGTTCTACTTCCCAGGTGATTACCGTAGGTGCCCTGAAGGATAGCAAACGAGCTTATTTTAGCGGTATGGGTACGGCTAAGAGTAAGAAGCCAGATTTCATGGCTCCGGGCTACAGAGTGTATTCTCTGAAAAAATTTGGAAACAAAACACTACTTGGTCCCATGAGCGGGACTTCTATGGCGACACCCTACGTAGCCGGACTCACCGCCCTCTTAAGACAAATGGATCCCTATATGAGTTTTCAGGAAGTCTATGAGGTACTTAAAGAGTCTGCCGTAGACCTGGGAGCCCGAGGGTGGGATACAGGGCATGGTTGGGGGAAGCCTGATTCTGAGACGATCTATTCCCATATGAAAAAGAAGACTCGTTCCAAGTTTTCCAAAGGAGGGAAGTCTGGGTTTCGTTATTATCGAAGATTCTATCTTGAATGGCAGAAAACACGCGATCCCAGTATTCAAAGATCACTAATTAATGTAGAGCTAGGCTTATTGGCATTTGCCGAAAAGCATAGTCAACCCAGTAGCAAGGAAAGGAATCCCATCCTTGTTCTCTGGCTTAATGAGCTGGAAAAATTGGCAAATTCTGAGCCGGAGCTATTTGCTCCCCTCCGAGGCAGGATTTTAAAGCGGATAAGGTTCATATCAATCCCAGGAACAGAGCCAGAGATCCCCGGAGACGATAGTGAGGAAAAAGAGATTTCTTCACCTCAATGAGGGGTTCACTTGCCTACATTGCTCTGCCAAAGTTCCACAACATCAGCATGGAAGTTGTAGGAACCATTGCAACCAGTGTCTGTATTCGATGCACTTAGATGTGAATCCCGGAGACCGGTCTTCAGAATGCGGTAGTTTAATGAAGCCAGTTTTTGTAGATGTTACCCAGGTGGAATCAATCATTCATCATGAGTGTCTCCAGTGCGGTAAAATTCAAAGAAATAAGAGTTCGCCCGATGATTCCCTGGAGAAGATTTTAGAGATACTTGGACAAAATAGTGCCATTCCAGATCAATAAACAGTGAAAATCCATAATTCACTTTGTCAAAAAAGCTTTGTCTTTGACCGAAAAATCTCTATGGAATACAATCTTAATAGGGGGTTTCGGGGGTTGCTCAAGTTTCCAACTTCCGGATGTCTGAAGGGCAGTGGATGAGAAACGAAGAGGCTAACCCCTTTGGTGGGGATGGGGACTTTAATCCCTTTGGTGAGGAAGGACTGGGTGTAGCCAGTGACTCACCGCCTTCTCTGGCTTCCCCCCCTCCACAGGTGCCAGCCCCTCCTCCAAGCGCGGGCGATAAACCAATACCTATAGCGCCGGGCGGGCTGCCCTTACCTTCGAGTTCAGATCCACAGATCCCCCAACAGGCAGAACCTGCCTTTGATCCATTCAGTCCCGGAGCGGGAGAAGTGCCTTCCCTGGCCCCCTCCTCGGCTCCACCAAGTTTTGATGACGCGGGTCCACCACCCGCGATGGGACCCCCTGCCTTTGGAGATCCAGGATCATCAGAGGAACAGGGATTTCCGCTTTTTGATGCCGCAGGGCCACCCACTGTGGAAATACCGGATCTGATGGCGATACCAGACTTGGAACCAAGTCCTTTAGCTCCCCTTCCTGATACAGCCTCCAATGAAGTGGTTGCCGTTGCGGAAGTGGTTGGCAAATCTCTGGATACAGTTTCTGAATGGATGGAAACTTCGGAAATTCTCGCGGTGGAGGAGATTGCGGAATCCATTGATGACTCCGAGGCAGTGATATCGGAGTCAGATACAGTTCCTGTGGCTGCTGAAGAAAGTGAAGTAGAAGTATCCTCTATAGAGCCGATTATGGAAGATGAGGATGAGGCTGCTTTTGAGGAGCCTACACTCGACTTTGACGCCGAAGAGGAGCCTGGGGACCTGGGTGATCCTGATATCATTGAGATTGACGCTGAGGTTGGCGATGGGGAATTTTCGCTGGATAGTGATTTTCCAGGAATGGAAGATAGCCTGGAGCAGGACTCCTCTGATATTTCCCTGCCAGAGCCCACCGATGACTCCTCAGATTTTGACCTGAACTTCCAAGGAGATGAGCCGGCGGAAGAAGAAGACATAGAGGAAGTTCCAGAATTTGACCTGGGTTCCTCTGACGAAGAGACTCCTCCAGTATCTATGGAAGAAGGATCTTCTGAATTTTCTGAAGAAGAGGACCTGGAAGATGTCTTAGATTTTAATGAAGAGCAAGAGGGGGAGCAGTTATCCCCTGAGATTCAGGAGCCCGAATCCCAAACTGAAGAAGAGGATGTTCTTTCTCTAGATGAGACTACAGATTTTGAGCTGCCCTTAGACGATATTCATGACTCCCCAACGGGTGTTGCACAAGAGGAGCCCGCGCTCGAGTTTGATGAAATTGAATCTGCGCCCCAAGAAGCAGTTGCGGGTGAATTTGAAGATTCTTTGTCCCTTGAGGATTACTCCGAAGAAAGCCTGGATTTTGATCCCGTTATTGAGGAAGAGCCACCCACCCCTGAAATGGAGGCGCAGGACGATGCTCAAGAAGCAGTTGCCGGGGGATTTGAAGACACTTTATCCCTTGAGGATTACTCCGAGGAAAGCCTGGATTTTGATCCCGGTATTGAGGAGGAGGCGCCCACCCTTGAATTGGAAGGGCGGGACGATACTCAAGAAGCAGTTGCGGGGGGATTTGAAGACACTTTATCCGTTGAGGATTACTCCGAAGAAAGCCTGGATTTTGATCCCGGTATTGAGGAGGAGGTGCCCAGCCTTGAAATGGAGGGGCAGGACGATGCTCAAGAAGAAGTTGGAGGAGGATTTGAAGATAGTTTATCCCTTGAGGATTACTCGGAGGAAAGCCTAGAAATTGATCCAGATTTGGAGATGGTCGATCAAAGTTTCGAGATTGATGCTGCAGATCCCCTGGCGGGGCAAGAGACTGAGGGAGTTGGTGATATACCGGCACCCATGGAGCAAGCCTATGATGAACTCCTGGATTTCGATTCTGTAGGAGGCCAAGAGGATGGCCTTCAAGAAGAAGGGACAGGCCGCACGGACGATGAAATAGAGATCTCTCTGGATGCGTCCCCTGGTGATCTGGCTGGTATTGACCTTGGCATTGAGGGAGAGGAATCCGCGCTTGAAGTTCAAGATGCTGAACCTCAACCAGTTGAGGAAGCAATTGATGCGGATAGCTCCTTAGAGGAACTCTCCACGGACCTTTCTGGCTTTGACCTGGATCTTGGGGGAGAGGAGGATTCTCTTGAAGAAGAGAGCACACAGTCTCTGGTAGATGATGATTCATCCACAGAGCTTGAGAGTTCTGATAGAGATGGAAGTGAAATTTCCCAGGATGATACCCAAGAAGATCTATCGGCGATTGATTTTGGTTTTGATACTGAAGAAGAACCTCTGGAGTATGAATCCCAACAAGAAGCTAGTGAAGTTGAAGAGCAGCCCTCAGATGAAGCCATAGAGATTCAAGAAGCATTTGATGAGTCTGAAGGGATTGAGATCTCCGATTTTGGCGGAATAGATCTCTCAGCTGGTTTGGAGCTCGACGACAACGGCGAACCAAAAGAAGAATCGGTACTCAAGGCAACGGAGAAAAAGGATGAGGGTGAAAGTAATTTTATTCCGGAATTGAAGGAGAAGGAAGAAGAAGATTCTGAAAGTCCTGATGACTTTGACTTGAGCTCCCTCGAAGGGGGAATCGACCTGGAATCCGATCACGAAGAGGACCGTGAGACCAGCTCAACCTCACCAGATGAGATCGATCTCGGTGGAGACTTCGCCTCGCAAACTCCTGATGATGATACACAGTCCCTGGATCCATTCACCTCTACCCTGGAGGAAGAGGTACCTGAAGATGAAAAAGACCTTGCCCAGTTCATTGAGCAAGAGCAGTTGATTGAAAAAATGGAGGAGCGCAACAAAGAATTTGAAGTGTCAGAGCCTGCTGCTGGTTTACCTTTGAAGGTTGCGGATACAACAGAACTTATTCCCGTGGATCAACTTGATGTTCCCCTGGACTCCTCCTCAGAAAAGAGCAGAACTGAATCAACTCCTCAGCAGCATTCTCTACCAGCAGGTCTTTTATCAGCTCTGGAAGAATCAGCGTACTTACTTGAAGATGGATTTGTACAACCCTCAGTGGAGATGGTCAAGACTTCCGACGGCCCCTTGGAATCCGTTCAAACTCCAAAAAACCTTCATGCTCCAGAAACCTTCATAGGAACCAAACGACAGTCACCAGAGAGCCTAACTGCAGAGAGCTTTAACGTGGGTGACTGGGACACTTACTTATCTAGAAATTCGGGTGATTTTCGAGATTTGAAGAAAAAACTATCCACGGTGTTTTTGGAAAACAAAGATTTGCTTCCAGATCTGATGGGCTATTGTGAATACACAGGTCTAGATGGAAAGAATTCGGCATCTACCTACGTTCTTAGTGAAATTCATAAAGAAATTGGGGAATCTCTGGCGGTTATAAGCCTGAAGATGGAATGTCTTTCTCAATTGGAGAATCAACCTGCCAATGAATTGCTAATTTGTCTGGAATTGCGGGAATATCTCCCGCTCGACGAGGATATGGTTGGCCGTATCGCGAAACTTTACCGGGAACTAAATCTTTTGGAAGAAAGAGAAGGCTTCTTGGTTAGTGTGTTGGCTCAATACCAGGATTTTTCACGACTGGACCTGGCTCAAAAGCTCTTTGAACATGGGTGTAGTGAGGGACTTCAAAGTAGAAATTTTCTAAGTGTTGGTGCTGAGATTTACCGGTCGCTGGACCAGCATGTTCGGGTGTTGGAACTCCTTAAACAAATAGAAGAAAAATATGGTTTGGAATCAAATTTAGTGCTCATGCGTGCCGAAATTCTTGAAGCGCAAGGTTCATTGGAGGCCGCGTTAGAACAGTATAAGCAGGGCCTCTCCCAGACAGAAGAACCCGTAAAAACAATGGAGCGTATTGTTCTGCTTTTGCAAAGAATGAAAAGAGTGGACCAATTATCCGGTTTTCTGAATCAACTCTTATCTCTTGATCCAGACAATGTTGTTGGGCAGGGAATATCGCTAAGTCTCAAGGAGGGGAGCGGTGGGTCCCCATCATCCTCACAATTTGACGTAGGAAGGCTAGAGCGTAGGATTGAGGAGCTTTTAGACTCAAAACTTGCCACCTTGATGAGGGGAGGGGTCAGAGGAAGTCTGGCAACTCCAGGTGCCGGAGGATATGCAACTCCGACTGAAAGGGTTGTTCCTCCAGTGCATCAATCCCTTGATCCTGGAATCCAAGATCCTTTTCACAAGGACCTGACCCGGGCTGTGGAAGAGTTGCCCGTGATAGAGCCCGCCATACAGACAGAATTCGTACCTCCAACTTCTATGGTCAACAATCATTCCACCCAGGGATTAGGATCCAATGCCTCACAGATTGGAGAGACTCTTGATCAATCTGGAATTCTTAGATTCCTCAAGGATGCCCAGGAAAAGCTTAGCGTGCCTTCAAAACTCTCCCTTGAAGAAGCTCAATCGCTAAAGGAAGAAGCCCTTAAGCATGCCCAAAACCTAAAAGATCCCGTACTAGGATTTTTTTGGGCCAGTGAGTTGAGCCGACTTTAAGCTCAATTATTTGAGATTCTTGAAAAATCTTTCCTAAAACTAGAACTAATACCCCCTCAACCGTTCGATGGACTAGATAGGAGGTGGGATATGACTATACGTATATTGGGTATTCTGTTTCTGGTGATCTTTGTAAATAGTTCAGTCCATTCCATGAGAACGCCGCTTAGCAATTTACCGGTGAGTCTTAAGCAGTTAAAATCCCCATCAAAAAGTGCTAAGACCTTGGAAGCGATGAAGGAAAAGGACCAATTACAAAAGTTCGAAAAAAATCGAATTTTTTTCCTGATTGATCAATGGATGGAGCTTCACCAGAAAATGGGCTAGGGAATGGATCGGAAGAATCGCAATGTCTTCCTCATCTTCTTTCTCTTTTCTAGTCTTCTTTTCCTATCCTTTGAAGGATTTCACCTCTACCTGGTAAATCGTACAGGTACGTTCCTTGAGGATTTTGCAAGGCAAAGGGTTCGAAAATCCTTTGAAGAATTCGAACAGACCCTCCTAAGGCACGAACTTTTTCCAAGTCTCTTTCAAAACGAAGCTCGTTCTGAACTGGTGTGGAATCACTTTTACCGCGAATTATCAAGAATTGAACGTGGATTTGAACTCAAATCTCTGGTCTTGGTTGATTCCATCGGTAAAATTTTACTGGGAACCGAAGTTTCCCGTGTTTTCTTTGAGGAGAATCATTCCAATCCCCTGAAGCTGGAGCTTCCCGACTCTTTCTTTCATAGGCACAAAGTGGTTCAGCTAGGGGGGGAGCAGGTTGGTTTTATAGTGGCTGTGTTCGCTGTTCCCTTCTCCCAGGTAATCCGGCTTCAAGAAAACTTTTTAAGCCTGGGATTCTTCTTTTTCCTGGCTCTGCTTTCCGCTGTACTGATTCTTGCCAGGGGTTTGATAAAGAGACTTCTAACTCTAGAGGAAGAATCGGAAAGGAGCCGCAGATTGGCCCAATTTGGTTCCCTGGCAGCAGGTGTAGCCCATGATGTTCGGAATCCGCTGGGGATCCTTGGATTGCAATTGCAAGAGATGCGTGAGATGTACGAGGGAGATTTGGAGTCTCAGGACCTTCTTTCAAAAATGGGTAAGGAAATCAAAAGGATCGATCATACTGTTGCATCGCTTTTAGTCTTTGGAAAGGAGAGCCTTCCCTTTGACCAAATCATTCTGATAGAAGACATTATTGCCGAAATTTTGGGTCAGGAAGATCTGGGAAACATGGAATTGACCGTGGATGTAGAACCAGTGCGTATAGAAGGAAATCACGATCTCATCTATCGAATGCTGGAGAACCTGTTGAGAAATTCAAGCGAGGCTGCGGTAGATGAATTGGTAAGGATACGAATAACTGGAAAGGTCTTGGGCTCAGATCTTCATTTAACCGTCCAGGATGATGGTCCTGGGGTGGAGGAGCCGCAAAAAGTCTTTGATGAGTTCTTCACCACGAAGAAGGAAGGTACCGGTCTGGGACTCCTGGTTGTGAGAGACGCGGTTGAGAGGCACCAGGGCGAGGTGAAATGTACCTCCATACCCGGAGATGGCACCTGTTTCCATATACGACTTCCAATCCCAAATTTTTCACTCCATTGACAGTCTCTTCCGAAAGGAATACATTGACCCCCATTTTTCCAGAAAGCGGAGAAAAAGGAGGCTGCCAAGTGGAAATCGCGGAACTATCGGAACTGAAAAAATCTGCAAAGAAAATAACCATGTTAAGCGTTCCGGATTTTTATTCCGCGAGGCTGGTAGATGAGGTTGGAGTCCATTGTATCCTTATTGGAGACTCCCTCGGTAAGCATATTCATGGTGAATCGGATGTATTTTCAGTTGCCATTGGCGACATTGTTTATTACACAAAGATTGTTCGCAGAGCTGTTCAGAATGCTTTGATTGTGGCAGACCTTCCCTACAGCGCCTATGAATTGGGTCCGGAGGAAGCCGTTAAGAATGCTACGATTCTTATGGAAGTAGGAGGGGCCCAGGCTCTGAAGCTAGAGGGAGGAGAGGATTTCTTCCCTTGTGTCGAGGCGATTGTGAAAGCTGGACTTCCGCTCATGGGTCATATCGGTCTCAAGGGCAGCTTCTTCGATAAGCTGGGTGGGTTACCTATCACAGAAGCAGATCGAGATAAAGATTGGGATCGCATTATCGATATGTCCTTAAAACTCGAAAAAATAGGAGTGTTCGCACTGATGCTTGAGTGTGTTCCTTCTGAACTGGGTCGAATCGTGTCTGAGCGTCTCAAGATCCCCGTCATTGGGCAGGGTGCTGGTCACCTGGTAGATGGGCAATCTTTAATTTTTCATGATATGATGGGCTTTCACGAGGGATATAAGCCAAAATTCATGAAAAAATACGCAAGATTGTCACAAGTTATGTCTTCAGCAGTGAAAAGCTTTGTTGAAGATGTTCACAGCTTAAGATTTCCGGGAGAGGAACACGAATATTGAGTTCACCCCTTCAGAATAATTCTTTCGAAAAGTCTTAAGAATTCCTGGGAATTTCCGATATCAACGGTAGTATGGATGTTTTAGGTTTACTAGCTGTGCTGGTCTCTTCAGTGGGAGTCAGTTTTTTCCTACTCTATTCCTTCTTCAAAGTTTTCGACTTTTTGAAATTGCTTTGAATTGAATAGTATCAGGGAGTTTAGAGAAGCTCTCCAAAGAATCCTCCCCTTTTTTGCAAAGAAAATTAGCAATTAGCCGCGCATGCTAAGTTTCCACCAGGATCGTGGAATGTGGTCCAAATGCTCTGGGATTGTCCGCTATCGAATTCAATCCAGGAATCTTTAATTCCCCTCTGCTCATCTGAACCATGAACCTGCAACAGGTATACCGATCACTTTTCGATATAGGGTGTTCCAGGAAATTCCGGAGTGGAATTATTCTGATTCTGAGATGGGAATGTTCGAAACTGAGTCCGAACTGTTGTCCAATGGGTAGCCAACATAAACAGGAGGAGTCTGTGGCTTCTTATGACGAATAGGGATTGATTTTTTATCCTCGTGTTTTCCTTCGAAAAACTTTAAGGCATCCTCTTTTTTAGAGAATTTTTCAATCTTTCCAGTCTTAATACTCAGGCCGTAAATCGGGAACCTGTTGATCTTAAACTTCATGCCGCCTGTCCTTTGAGATCAATCTTTTGTTCACAAATTCTAGATTACAAACACCAACTGTTTGTGGTGTTCAGTTATTGTTATATCGCCATTTTAAAGAACTATTATAACAAAAACAACCAATTTTATATAAATTTTGTCGTTTTTGAGTACAAACTGCAACCAATGGACAAAACTTTGTAAATCGAATCAAATTCGGACGGCACAAACACATGGAGGGCCAATACAAACAAATACAGACATTAACATACGTAATGGATCCTATGAGACAATGGTAGGCAATATGGCAATTTTGAAGAGCTGGATTTTTAATATTTTTTTAATCGCTTTTGGTTCGGGTGTCCTCTATTGCGATGAAATTCAGGTAACCTTGATTTCGCCGGAACCGGGTGTAGAAGTCAGGTCTGATGAGGTTTTATTGGAAGGCTTGATCAGTGATTTGAGCGTGACCGAGGTCAAAGTGCTCGTGAATGAGAAGGAGGTAGAGTTTTTAGAGGTCAAAAATGGTTACTTTTCTGGAAAAGTAACCTTTGATTTGAGAACCAATCGCCTGACCCTTTATGGCGCTAGCGCGAATCGACGCTATTTTCGACAGGAATTTGAATTTGTAAATGGGCAAAAGCGAGAGAGGAGTTTGGAAGAGAGAGTTCCTCCAAAGATTCAACTCATTGGTCTTGAAAAGGATACCTTTAAAATACTCTCTCCAAGGCAGTATTCTGAGCTTTCCCTGGTTTTCGAAGACAACCGTGCAAGCGTGATTCAATGCGGTTATGTTCTTAATGACCAAAAACCGGTCTATCTTGATTGGAAGAAGAAACCTCTCTTGCTGAAGTTGCCTCTTGATCAGAACCGGAGGTCTTATTTATTACATGTGTTTGCGATTGATGGAGACGGTAATAAAACGACTTCGAATTATCATTTTCGCGTGGAACCCCTGAAATGCACTCTGTCTATTGGACCTCCTATGGGGCTTTATGAGTCCACTCCAGTGCAGCTCAGATCTGTGGTCAAAGGGGGACTCGGAAAGATTAAAAGGCATTATGAACTTAAGGGTCAGAAAGGTCGCAGCAAAAAAAAGAGTTCTCTTCGTTCGCGCGAAACCATATCACTAAATGGATATGATCTTCCCGGGGTATTCCGTGGACTCCTGAGAGTTGTCGATTCCAATGGAATTGATGCTACCTGTGAGAGTAAACAGGAGGTTCAATACTATTCCAGCAGGCATCCGAGACTACTTACAGTTCCCACTCCGGTGCACTTTGAGTCGATTCACCAGGAATTTGGGTTCAGCGTGGTTCCACCGGTTCTGGGCGGTGAGGTTACGATCCTGCTCAAGCATCAAGATCCACAGAGCGGATTTACCGGAAAAATTTGGAAAACCCTGGGGAGACAAGCACTAGATTCAAAGGGATTTAAGAGAGATTGGAAGGTAGTCTTCAAGCGTAGAGTTCCCCCCGGGGATTACCTGATGAAACTCTCGTTCGTCCTTCATGGAACCGGACCTGACTTCACAGAGACAATTCCTGTAGTAGTAACTCGCGCTAGTGATGATACCGTAGATTTGCTCGAAGAGATCCTCAGGGATGAGAACCAATGAGATTTGTCCTTTGATGGGATCTATAGCAGATCACTCAACACCTGGCCTGTTTTCAGGTCCATGGAGTACTCGATGTTCTTAAAATGGTTTTGAATTCAGCTGTATTCATAGAATATACGGTTTTCTTGTTGGAAAGCTCAGCCAGTGTTTTCCTCTACAATGCTAGAATAGGTTGCAGGGAAAGGAAATATGCTGACAATTCGAACTCAGGTCGCTCTTATTCTAGCTCTACTTCTACTCACACCCTCCTTTGGGCGTGATTTTGGAATCGGTCGTTTAAAGTATTCCGGAGGGGGAGATTGGTATGCTAATCCAACCTCAATTCCAAATTGGCTCAGGCTTCTTCGGTCACGACTTGGAATGAAGATTAAGTCTTCTGAGTCCGTGGTCAATTTAAGAGATGAAAGCACCTGGCAGGTCCCCCTGATTTACGCTACCGGGCATGGGAATATCAATTTTACAGATTTGGAAGCGGATACTTTGCGCAGATACCTACTCTCCGGCGGGTTTCTGTGGGTTGATGACAACTTTGGTATGGACACCTATTTTCGTAGAAATATCCGCAAGGTTTTTCCTGAAAAGAAGCTTTCACCCCTTTCTTCCAGTCATGAGATCTATCAATCTTTTTATAAATTAAAAGGCTTGCCCAAGATTCATGAACACGAGGGGGACCCGGCCCAGGGATTTGCTATGTTTCATGAAGGCCGGATGATTTTGTTCTATTCTTACAGCTCAGATATAGGGGACGGACTAGAAGATTACCCGGTCCATAAGGATCCGCCGCAAGTAAGAAATCTGGCTGAAAAATTCGCGGTGAACCTTGTTTATTACGTACTCAATTGAGTACCTAAAAAGTTTTCAACGATGTGTTATAAACCAAATCGGGTAGCTATCTTTGGAGTAGATTCTCTCCCACTGGCATTGATCAGGGCTATGCCTGACTCCTTCCCCTTTTTAATCTCTCTTGATCAGAAAGGCCTTCTTCAAGAGATTCTTTCCTGTGATCCGCCCATCACGGTGCCGGCCTGGTCGGTAGTTACAACCGGTAAGGACCCTGGCGAGTTGGGTACCTATGGTTTTCGTAATCGCAGCAGCAGAGGCTATCTGGAATATGAGATATCCTCTTCCAAAAGAATCAAGTATCCACGGATTTGGGATCAGGTCGAAGAAGGGGAAAAGGCGTTTGTGCTTGGGGTTCCCCAAACCTATCCCCCCAGTAAAATTGCTGGAACTTTGGTGAGTGGAATCCTCACTCCAGACCTTCAGGCCCGTTGGATTGAACCCCCTGGGGATGGGGCTGAGTTTCTGGAAGAGGCAGGGTATGACTATCTCTTTGATGTTAGTGGCTATAGAACGGAATTAAAATCAGAGCTAATGACCGAGTTAAAGGAGATGTTAGACCAGAAGCACCGAGTGATTCTAAAATATCTTCAAAAAGACGTTCAGTTTTTTATGGCAGTGATTATAGGGTCCGATAGGATTAATCACGCGTTCTGGAAACATGTTTTCAGGGACCATCCCGGTTACGAACCCAATGAGGAATTCGAGATTTTTTTTCGTGATTACTACCGGCTCCTCGACACAAGATTAAAGTCCTGGTATCAACTCGCTAAGGAACAAGGATTTCGACCGCTCATCATGTCTGATCATGGAGCAAAGAGTCTCCTGGGAGTTTTTTGTCTCCAAGACTTCTTAATCAAAAAGGGATATCTGGTACTCAAGAAAGCCGTTCCAGAAGGGTCGATTCTCCAAAGCGCAGATGTGGACTGGTCCAAGACCCGTCTGTGGGCCGACGGTGGTTATTGTGGAAGAATATACGTAAATAAGAGGGGAAGAGAGCCTGAGGGGATCGTTGACTCCATATCAACTCTGTTTGAAGAGCTGAATCAAGACCTTCAGGAAACTGCCAGGACCACCAGTATTTCCATGAAGCTGATTCCTGCTAAGGAGCTATATCGCCGCTGCGCTGCAGTGGCTCCGGATTTTCTTCTTTACATCGGAAATTTGGATTATCGTTGTGCTGGTAAAATTCATGCCGGACCCTTGTTTCTTTCGGAAAATGATACGGGTCCAGATGGGGTCAATCACGATTTTTATGGCATAATTGCTGGAGACTGGGGAGTAAACCCTCCTTCACGAATTGTGGATGTGTTCGACAGAGTGACGATGTTTCTCAAAGGCCAACTATGAATGTTATTGTCACTGGAGGGGCTGGCTTTGTAGGCTGTAACCTGGTTCGCTTGCTGCAGTCAGAAGGCGCCAGGGTCCTGGTTATAGATGACCTTTCTACCGGCTTTGAAGAAAATATTCCCACAGGTGTAGAGTTTCGCCGTGGTGATGTCGGAGATCTCGCAACCTGGAAGGACCTTTCTCCGGTCGATTATGTCTTTCACCTGGCAGCGATGACCTCGGTGGTGGAATCTCAAACAGATCCGGTACGTTGCGAAATCTCAAATGTACATGCGGTGTTACATTTGCTTGAGTATGCAAAGCAGCACCGGATTCGTAAAATCATCTTTGCGTCCTCCGCGGCTGTGTATGGAGATGGAGCTAGTGTTCAAGAAGAAAGTCAGCTTCCTATGCCAAAGAGTCCCTATGGTCTTTCAAAACTCTCGGGTGAACACCTGCTGTATATGAACCACCTGGAACATCGCATTCCTTTTGTAGCATTTAGAATGTTCAATATTTTTGGACCGTTTCAGTCCCTTCGCAGCGCTTATGCTTCTGTGATTCCTATTTTCTTTCACAAAGCCCTCTTAGGGGAAGACCTGGGTGTACATGGTGACGGGAAGCAGACCCGTGACTTTGTATTTGTTGAACAAGTGGTCAGGTACTATCTACAGGCTGTGAAGGGAAATATGGACGGTGTCTACAATCTAGGCTCTGGTACATCAATGGAGATCAATTCCCTGGCCCAAAACATCCTCAAGAAATCTGATCGACAGGATTTGAACATGAACCATACAGAGCCGCGACCGGGCGATATTCGTCATTCTCGAGCGGATATTTCCAGGTTAAAGAAGGATTTTGTCTTCGAGGAAGGAGATTTCAACTCTGCCCTTGATCAGACCCACCGCTATTATAGAAGTCTACTGGATTCCTTCTAGGTAATCTCTAAAAAACTGCTTCTAGGCTACAGTTCGAACGTCAGTATTGTAGAGATTTCCCTCCTGGAAGTTTTCACCCAGGATGTTATTTCGATCTGCAATACCAAATCGCCCCAAATCTTCAGCGATTTCATTTCTAACCCGGACAATTTCTTGACGTGATAAAGCACTTGTGTGACCAGGTGACATCTGATCGGTCATGATCCCACCCCAATAGCGGTGACGATAGTCGGGAATATCCAGAACATAATCGTATTCGCCCGTATTTCTCTTGATAGCCTCATAAATAGGGGCTCCAGGTAGTGGGACGAAAACGAAAAGGGAATATCCATCAGGCTTATTGTTGATGATCCATTGTTTCGTTTCATCAGCGGTTTCATAGTTTTCTCCCGGAAGCCCAATGATGAAGAAAGTTTTGAAGCGAATTCCAACCTCCCCGCAATATTCTCGGGCTCGGGTATTGGCTTCTACGGTTTCGCCTTTATTGATGATCTTTAAAATCTTATTGGATCCCGATTCAACTCCGACTCCTACTTCAATGCAGCCTGCATCTTTCATCATCTGTAGTTTGGCAACTGACGCTGTGTCGGATCTCAGGAAACATCTCCACACCATTCCAGTCGGCTTGATTTTCTCGCAAAACTCAGTGAGCCATTTTACGTTCATCGTAAAGACATCATCAAAAAACATGACCCCGCTAAATCCTTGTGAATCTCTGAGATAGATAACTTCCTCAATGACGTTATCCACGGTTCGACGTGTAACTTTGTCTTTGTCCCAGGGTTTCGAACAAAATCCGCATTTCCACGAACAGCCACGATTAGCCATGATGTAGGTGGACCGATGCCCTTCAAGATCATAGGAATATCTTTCCATGGGAATCAAATCCCTGGCGGGAAGTGCCAGAGAATCAAGTTGCTTAATCCGTGAACTGGCGAAGACTCCGCGTCGGCCCTGCAAAGCTTCTACAATGGCCTCTTCTCCTTCCCCTAGAATTACAGTATCGTATCCTATCTCGGTGAGACTGGTTGGGTCCGCTGAGGCGTGAGGACCTCCAGCAATTAAGCGTTTACCTTGATTTGCACGGGCTACATCCGCCATACCGTCATATTGGGGAGTTGTGCCTGTCACACAGATAACATCCGCATCAATTGGCTTGCTCAGCTCAGCTACTTCTGGAATCATAGCCTGAACCTCATATCCGGCTTCTCTTGCTGCAGCTGCTACGTACAGAATACCAAGAGATGGATATACATATTCATTGAGAAGAAACTTTGAGGGCGGTACAACAAATGCCACTTTCATAGGATAGGTCTCCTTGAGATGGAAAGGCGTGGATGATCCCTTATCGATTATCGGCATTACCTTCCAGATTCATGAGTATATACACAAAATAAAATCAATTGTCCGAAATCTCACCCGAATCGAGAGCTTTTGATTCAAAGGTTCACTCGATAAGAACCATTGTCCGGTATGACCCTACACTTAGACAAGCGGGTTGCATATCGGTATCTACCTAATTGAGGTTGAAATGTGCCCAATCCTATGTAGTTTGACTGGATTCCCAGCTAAACCAGGGATCTGTCGATTCCTTTGCTTATCAGCGATTAGCTCATTTTGGTTATGAACCTACAACGGGTATACTGATTGCTTTTGTGTATAGGATATTGACCTATGAATCTTTTGCATTTATCTCAGATTTTTAATTATGGCTCGGCGGAAGGGATTTTAGCCTTGATTAAGGGATTAGATTCGAAACTAAGATCCCAATCTATTTTGCTTTCTCAGGAGAGGAGCTGGATGAAACATAGTCCGGGCCTACTTGAACAGCTCTTTAGGTTGGGCATCCAATACCGAATGGTAGAGTCTACTTTTTACCGAAATCCCTGGGCGCTTCAGGCTATACGAAAATATCTGAGAAGCTATGCTCATGGACCTCAGAATTTACTTCTCACGCATGGCGGATTTGGTGCTCTCGCAGCGAGTAAGGAAGGAATTCCCTTCGTACATATGTGCCATGGATTGGGCATGGGCCGCCCGGCCTGGATTGATGAACAAGACCTTTTGGGAATTTCATCGGCCAGGCGGGTGATTGCTGTGTCTAACGACATTGCTGGGCAGTTGGTTCGGCTGGGCGTCCCAAGAGATCGAATACGAACCGCTTATTACCCCCTTGAACCTGTTCAAAGAATATATCCCCGGACTATTCCCATTCGCGAGGTTGCGATGATTGGAAACCTGGTACCGCTCAAGGGTCAGATCCACGGTATTGATGCTTTTCATTGGGCTGTTGAGCAAGAGCCTTCTCTCAGGCTGAATATTTTTGGAGAGGGGCCACTACGCCATGAACTGGAATTGAAAGTGAAACGACTCGGATTGCAAACCAGGGTAAATTTTCATGGATTTCGCAATATGCGCAAGGAATATCCATATATTGATCTTGTTATGGTTCCATCTTTGGTTGAAGGCCTTGGAATGGTGATCCTGGAAGCCTTCGAATACGGTATACCCGTGTGTGCATTTCGAACTGGAGGAATCCCGGAAATCATCGAAGATGGAATCACCGGATACCTGTCACAAAGAGGGAGTGCGGAGGAGCTTGGACGGTCATTGTTAAGAGCAGTTCAAGACTCTGATCGGTCCAGACAGATGGCGCTAAGGGGATTGTGTAAAGTCCAGGGGATGTTTGATCAAGGAAAGAATCTCAAGATCGTTCTTTCAGGACTTGAAGAAGTGTTGGGTGATGACATACACATCGAAATCGGAGGATAGCTTATCCATGGGAATGTGTAGAACATCCCAGATAGCTTCCGCAGTTGTGTATTTTCCTTCTCTGAATCTCTTCACTAACTTCTGAACATTATCCCACCCGTATTGAAGCACAAAGTATTTCACGATTAAGAACGCATGAAATAAATTTTCTTTCTCCCGCTGCGTAAGTTTGTGAAAGTGAAGGTAGCGTTTGTCAGGGAAAAACTCTTCATTCAGGAGTTCCAGCCCGGCCCTTACTCGTCTCAAGCTCATATGTTTAAGTAGGTTAGGCTTCCCAAAATATAGGGCAAGGCCTTCCAGGAGCCATGGAGGGGCTTTACGAACTCCTATTCGGTGTGTCAGCAGGTAGGTCAATTCATGGCTGAATAGACTTGTATATTTTCTCTTGAGCGTGTCAATAGTGAGATAGATTTTGTCTTCCATAGTCCGGAAAAGAGCTGGGGGGGAGGCATGGGTAGGAATTTTATCTACTATTTTTATCCAAACGATTTGGTTGTAGACGCCCAATGCGTTCTGCATATAGTAAATTTTCTCTTGCAAGTACGGATACCATTCTTCGATATCTCGAATTAGATTGTAGTCTGGGAAGGTAATGACCAGGTTGCCCCGCCGAAAGATGTTGTGCTCATTTTCCTTGATCAACCGAAGAGTTAAATCGAATTCCACCTTAGCGGGCTTGTAGTCCGGATTGATTTCCAGGAGATTCTTAAGATGTGTAGCTGCGTCGAAATACAGTCCTCTTTGAATAAAGAGTTGAGCTATCTTCAATCTTGCACGGTAAAGAGTCGGGTCTAACTTAAAGGCTTTCTTGTAGTAGATGTAAGCCTTTCTGTATTCCTGAGATCTATCATAGATCAGTCCGAGATATAAATAGATGTTGTGCTTGCGTGTTGAAAGAGCCTGTAGGGGCAGCAAGAGTTCCAGTGCTTTTGAATATTCCTCTTTGCGATAATAGAGTTCACTTAGTTTGACTGCCAGCCCGCGGCTCTTGGGTTGTGCGTGAAGAGCTTTCTTTAGCTCCTCAATGGCTACCGCATAGCGCTTCCGATCCAACATTAGTTTGGCGGTATGAGCATGTATGGAGGCAGATTTTCTGAACCTTGGATTGTCCGATGGCCTGAAGTAACCCTCAGTCTGTAGCAGGAGCACAAAAGCAAAGAGAAAGGTTCGAAGTATGGATATTATCGGAGGTTTCACCTCCTTGAGATCGATCAGTAATAGGATTGCGCTGAGAGCCCGGGAGGAGCTTTTCGCGGCCCTTGTGTAAAGAGCGACAGAACTAAACTCAAAGGAGGATAAATTGTTAGACTCAGGAGGAAGGCTCTCCCTTTGCGAGCTTATATTCCTTAAGCTTTCTCCACAGCGAGGTACGGGATATTCCAAGAGACTCCGCGACCTGTTTTTGATTCTCCATAAACATATCCATTCTTTCCATGATCAGGACTCGTTCAGCATCTTCTATGGTCGGGGTCTCAAGGTTATAGCAAAGCTTTAGGAAGTCATGCAGGGTTTCTACGGGAAGCTGGTTCACCGATTCAGGCGCGGGCAAAAGATTTAAAGGCGCGTCCCGGTGGAGTTCCGCTGGAAGATCCTGGGGTTGGATTGTGTTGGACTCACACATGATTACCGCGAATTCCAAGATGTTTTGAAGCTCCCGAATGTTTCCTGGATAGGGATAGTTCATCAGGATATTTAAGGTTGAGGGTGAGATTTGCCTCAGAACTCTTCTGTATTTTTGGGTGAACTCGAGGAAGAATTCATCGATAAGTTTTCTCAGGGTTTCCTTGCGTTCACGCAAGGGTGGGAGGGTTAAAGGGACAACATTGAAGCGATAGAATAAATCTTCACGGAACAAACCTTCCATCACGAGGTTTTTGAGATTCTTGTTGGTGGCGCCAACGACTCGAACATTTACCGGAATATCATCGATTCCTCCCACTGGCCTGATGCGACGATCCTGAAGGACCCTCAAAAGCTTTACTTGAAGAGTCAAAGGCATCTCTCCAATTTCATCCAAAAGTATAGTCCCATGGTGGGCGGCGTCAAACAGTCCCTGTTTATCTTTATCCGCCCCTGTAAACGCTCCCTTTTTATGACCAAAGAGTTCGGATTCCAACAGATTTTCAGGAATGGCTCCGCAATTGACAGCAATGAAGGGCTTATTTTTTCTGGAAGATCTTAAATGGATCCATTTTGCCAAGACCTCCTTACCGGTCCCGCTCTCTCCTGAAATCAAAATGGTGGCATCGGTTGGTGCAACCTTGGAGGCCATTTTCAAAATCCGCTGCATAAGAGGGGAGTCAACCTGGTTTGAAAGAAGGTCTTCAGGTACAGATGTTCTGGGTACAGGTCTGGTTTTTAATCGATTCGCATGTGTTTCAATGATTTCCCAAAGAATAGAAATAGGGGGCACGTCTGAGAGAAATGCGTGAACGAGCGGTTCGAGGTTAGATCTCTTGGAAATTCTTCCCGGAAGATCATGCAAAAAGATGGACGGAATCCCAGGGTAGATTTGGCGCAGGGTTTTTAAATGCGACTCGTGCTCTCCTCCAAAGCTGTCAAAGTATAGAATTGCATAGGGCTCTTCTCCCTGTACAATAGTATCTACCGGATCTCCGCTCTCCAGTAACGCGGTTTCACAATATTGCTGCAGCTTAGATAAGGGCGTTAGAACTGCGTCTTCGGACTCTGCCAATATCAGTAAGAATTTCATGGAATTCAATTATATACTTAGCAAACAAGTTTTGCGGGATATATGCCCAATCGTATTTGGTTTGCCCGGATTCCCGGACAAACCAGGAATCTGTCGATTCCTTGGCTTACCTGCGGCGAGCTAATTTTGGTCAGGAACCTACAAACGGGTATTCTGTTTGATTTTCGGTATAATAGGGCCAGGGAGGGACCTATGACCGAAACGTCTGAACTTGCGAATACAATGATTGGAGAAGAGAGGGATACGAGGCTTTATCAGCTCCTTGATTCACTCTCTTCGGGTATTTTTCTGGCGAATTCAAATCTCGCGATCACCTATCTCAATGCCTACGGGAATAAGTGCTTTGAAAGGCTTTGTGGACAGGGCTTATCCAGCGAGGATCTCCTTGATCATCCCACTCTCGCCAATTTAAGGGCAGCGGTGACGGAAGCCTTTGACTCCAAATCCGTGGACAGGGCTGAGTTTTCCTTTGCGGACATAGATGGAAAGCCGATGTGGATGGGTTTCACGCTGAACTGTCCCGAGACTGCTGAGGATTCTCCGCCGATAGTTTTTGGAGTCTTCAAGGATATAACTCATGTAAAGAGTTTGGAACAGAGGCAAGGTTGGGATAACAATCTTCGCAGTATCGCACTTCTATCAACGGGGATTGCCCATGAGTTTAATGGAATGCTTGGATCTTTATCGGGCTATTTGGAACTCTACCGCAAAGACAAGAGTTGCGAGCCTCGATTCGTGACGGCCGTTGAGGAGGCTGTCGATAAAGGGCTATCCATTGTTAATCGACTCCATAATTTCGCCTGTGAGGATAAGACCCCGAATCGATCATCAGATCTAATCGTTTCGGTAATGAATGTGGTGAGTTTACTAGAGACCGAACTAACCCGCCGTGGAATAGTCTGTAATACCAGCTTTCAATCACACGGGAAGGTCAATGTTCCATCAGATATGATGAAAAAGATTCTCCTTGATCTTCTAACTAACTCTGTTCACGCGATTTCTGAATTTGGAACTATTGATATTAGTGTTGTTGGCGGGGACACTTCTTTTGAAATCCTGGAAATCCGGGATACCGGCAAAGGAATTTCCCAGACAGATTTGAATAGTCTCTTCACTCCATTTTTTACGGGTAAAGCAGACCTGGGATTGGATTCGGAGAAAGGACATGGGCTTGGACTGTTTTTTGTGTACTCGATGCTCAGAGATGTGGGCGGTGAAATTTCAGTGGAGTCTTTGGAAGGTGAGGGTTCATTATTTCGCTTAAAGCTTCCCAAGTCTGGTGAATGAAGCCTTGGTTGAATCCAGGTCACCTTGTCTTCAGGTTTTCAAACAAAGAGGCTCTTCTCCCTGGATTTTCTTGTCAGCATTGACTGCGGTCTACCTTTTTTTTGTTATTTGGGGAAGGCTGATTCAGCCTTTTGAAAAAGAACTTCAGTCATCCTTATTTCAAAATCATAGCGAAGCAGAGCTAGACCGCTTCTTAGTCACGTCAGGGTTTGTGCAGCTGCCTCCACCTCGAACTCTCCCAGCGGGCAGGAAACTTAGACTCTCCAAACTTGCAAAGAAGGCCTTAAACCAGGGACCAGAATTCCTGGAACTGTTCGAGAAAGCGTTCGATCTGTTCGATTCAAAGGATTATTTTCGTGCAAATCAAACCTTTGAAAAGTGTATGGGGAGATTATTTCGGTTGGATATTCTTAAGTCACTATCCATGCCCGATGCATATGAACACCCTACTTTGGAGCGGTGTGCCGCATTATTAGAGCCCTTTTTGACCATGTTTAGATCCAGGCGTTTGGATGGGAAGGCGACTGCCAGAAAAATTCAAATGCTCTTATTCTTGATGCGGGTTCGCTGCATGATTGAGATTCAGGACTATTATAATGTTCGCTACTTTGCCCGTTTGCTGCTCAATGACTTTCACCAGGACCGCCTGGAGTCCTTTCTGGGTGTTCCCATCTCTCAAATTCAGTATCCAAAGCCATTCTTAAACCAGGTTAAAATCTGGTCCGAACAGTATGGACTGGGAGAGCATCTGGCTTATGCGGTCATGCGTGAGGAGTCACATTTCAAAAGAGATATTGTTTCATCAGCAGGGGCATGCGGGCTGATGCAGGTATTGCCTTCCACTGCTGGGATCCTCGTGAAGAAACTAAAGAAAAAGGGGGTAAAGCTAGCCGTTAACAAGGTTTCCAAGGAGGATCTCTTCAACGAGTCCTTGAATATTCGGCTGGGAATTTTCTTTTTAGGAGAGCTTCTACGTCGTTTTAAGGGTAAAAAACACCAGGCTTTAGCAGCCTACAACGCCGGTCCCCGAAAAGTGATGCGCTGGAATCAGAACGATCCTGGAGATGCTCAATTCTTGAAGAGAATTAGTTTTCCAGAAACAAGGCGTTATATTCACAAGGTACTCATGGCAGAGTTCTACTATGATCAAATTTACAGCGGGGAAGATTAAGCGGGTTGGTACCCTTTAGTGAAAAAGGCGCAGTGTCTTTAAAACTTGTTCCAGTTCTTCGCGCAGGATGCGCTTTTTTGAGAAGTCAAAGAATCCGCATCTATCCAATTGTTTTTGAAGTTCTTCCCAGCGTTGCTGCAGCTTTTCAAGGGTACGCTTGCGCTGTTCTTCCGCATCTAGCCGAGTCTGGAAGGCCAGGGCTATTTGTAAGGTTTTGTTAAGTTTCTGACTTATGTCTTCCTGGACCTGTTGAATTTCTTCGTTCTTATGTTCGAGCTGAACAGTTCTTTGTTCGGATAGTTTGAGTGCTTCTTCCTGTTCCTGAAGTTTCTGCTCTTTATTTTTGAGATCCTGGTCCTTCGCCTTTACCTTTTCAGAGTATTCGACCAAAGGGACAGTATTTAGTAATTTGGACTTATATTGGGTGAGTAACTGATCCTTTTCTGAGAGGGAGTGTTCTAGCTGGTGAATTCTTTGTTTTAGCTCGCTGAGGTATTCGGTCACGATCTGCTTTTCAGAATCCTGGGGGCTTTTCCAGCGTGGAGGGAGAAGAATCTCAGAGGATCCTTTGGAACTTAGTCTATCGGATTCACTGGAAAGTTCAGTTTTTTTTGGGGAATCGTGGGTATTTAGCTGAGACGGAACATTCGGTTCGTTACCAGACTCAGAGTCTCTTACAGAAAGGACATCCATTTTTAGCAGGAAAGAACGGTTCCCTACCTTGCGTTTAACTTCCAGTAATTCCTGGTTGAGGTAATAGGTATATATTTTCGTTCGTCCGCATCCTAGAAGTTCGCATGCTTCTTGAATTGTAACGTATTCCTGTCCATTCTCCATCATGAGAATTTTCCCCTGTCCGTAGAGAGAAAAACAGTATATCACACGCCTTTTTTGAAGGGCGTACGGACTGTCAGATCCAAGAGGCCAGAAGGGGGCGAAGTTTAAGAGTGTTTAAAACGAGTTAAAAACAATTAAAAGCGCGACTGATCATGGGATTTCCAGGATCAACTTTGTATGCATATCTACCAGCATTTCCAGCCTCTCTTCCAACGAGTTCATTTTCTGTTCTAACTGTTGAATTGATTGATGCTGGGTTTCTAGTGCTCTCTCCATTTTATGAAGTCGTGTAGAGGACTGAGTGTCCGTGGAGTCCTTAGTTTGAAGGTTAGCGGAGTCTCCTCCCAGGCGGATCTTTATCTCAGCGTAGTCATACCCCTGATTTTTCATATCATGAATTTGCTGAAGCCTCTGAATGTCATGGGACATGAGCCGAAATCTATTGTACCGATCCCGCTTTAGATGTTCAAAAAGTGGTTCAAGCTTCCTGAGGTGATAACGCAAAGCATTCAGCTTGATTCCGGTTATCTTGGAGACTTCCAGCAAGGTGTGAGATTTCATTGTTCTTCTTGTGATTCAAGTCGAGGATTTTGAATAAGTAGGTCTATATTTTTTCAAAAAACTGGCGGATCTCTTCGAGAGAGTGAACATCATGGGGGTCCTTAGATTTCTTTATTATGGTGAAAACCAGGGCATGGATGAGGTCCTCATCCGTGAAGATTCGACTGTTTGATTGTTGATTCCGGTTTTCATTGAATTTTCGTCGGTATTCAATGAGGATGTCTTCTTCCTCACGGGTCAGGTCTAGGGTGCGGCTGCCGATCGGCAGTGGAGATTCCTGCGACCTGGTCTTCTCCTCTGAATTGAGCTTTTCCCTTATTAGGCGATACTCCTCAGGGCTTAGACTGGGTAAATTAAGGTCAGCAGACTTATCAAATCCCTGGTCTTGAAGAAAATCACCAAGTTTCTCGTCTACACTTTTAATCTGTTCGCGTTGTTGTTGTGCGGGACTCTTCTGCCGACTCATACTACCAGGTCGGTCAGTAGGTTTTGTTCGACCTTTTTCCAGACCGTTTGAAATAGATCCTCAATGTTTTGCATTACACTAAAATAGGATTCTGAATTCTTGGCGTGAAGGTATGTGCATAGGGATTGGAGCCAAATCTGGCATTCCAAAACAAAGTCTGAATCCATACCTTCTACTCTACGTTTTAATCGATCTTCATGTCTAGAATGGATCTTTGAAAGATCAGATTTTAACGTTTTTATTACAGGGTGTGATTCACTTTGATTCTGCAGAAAGTGGATAAGCTGTTCCAGTAGATCAACGGTTAGTTTGCTAAGCGTTTTTATTTCGTTTGGCGACATTAAATCTTTCTTCAAAAATTGATCTAATTTAACTGCGGCAAGTTTCTGGACATGTTTCTTCCTTGCCTGGGTACCTAGTTCAGCCCTCTCCTTTTTTGGTAGGAGATCCCACTTCTGTTCGCGAATGAGTCTTCTGGCCTCGGAGGAATAGAATTCATTGCTGAATACCTGGTGGATAACCGGAAGGTCCTTTGAGACTGCTACCAGTTTCTTGAGTTTGTCCTCATCAAGATTTTCAGAGATGGTCATACAGGATTTCAGGACATCTTCAATGGGTTTATCGGATTTGGAGTCGGCGGCTTCTTGGAAGAGTTTTTCAAGATTTTCAAGATCCGGCAGAGAGGATTTTTGCTCCTTATCAGCAGCCATGATGAGTCTTTTTGCTAATAAAAAAAATCCGGATGGATTGTTCATCCACTCTTCAGAGTCGAAGATTGAGAGAAGGAGCTCATTGGTTAGAAATGGCTCCTCTTCGTAATCTTTGTTTGATTCATCAAAAGAGTTCAGAGGGGAACTCAGGGGATAGTTATAGCGAATATTTGTCTCGCGCTTTTTACGCATCAATTCGGCTTTGCGGCGAATAGACATGGGTTGGACCTTTACTTTGGAAATTCTAGGATTTTCTGGACTTAAGTTCTCTTGGGTAATACTTGTATTTAACTGTTGTGAAAGAGATACCAGCTTATCTTTTGAAGTCAAGCGGATTTCTTGGTATAGGCCGTAGATTTCATCCGGACCTAACTTATTGAGTAGGCTGGGGAGATTTGCCAATCCTCGGAAAAGACTTTCCCATGGCTGCAGCTTTGTGGAACTTCCAGAACGGGATCGAAAACTGGAGTTGAGAAAGACTGGTTCATCAAAGGTTGTGATCTGCCCTGGAAGAAAGGGATGTCCCAGCATCAAGGGGTCCGCGTAGAGGTGTTTTCGCCCAATATAGGAGCTAGACTCATTCAAGTGTTCCATGAGCCGCGTGAACTTGGATTGTTCAGCGCTTATTTTAGCTAGATCAAGACCCAGTATAGATTGTACACAGCGGATCACACTGGGATGAAAGGGCGCGGGAGACCGGAAAGTACGAGCGGGATTTACCAGGACCTCATAAAAGTCATGGAGTGAATCAATAGGTCTCAGGGTTTGAGAGCCCAGGGGTATGAGATGGGTTACCGGTTGATAGCCGCAACGAAGGGGGAGACTCTCCATCCGTATCAGATCATTGAGCTCACATATCGCTTGAAGATCAGGAACCCATTGAGAGCCGACTTTAATGGATCTCTCTGTGGCGTGAAATTCCATGCCGAGTTTCCAGCGAAATAGGTGGATCGGGTTAAACAGACGCATTCTTAGAACTGCATTGACTGGAATTGAGGATTGTGGAGTGGAGTTTTGAAACCAGGGGCCGAAGAGAAGTTTCGAATAGGCGAAATTTTGTAAATTTTCTAAGCCTTCCCTTTGCGTGATATTGGAGGGGTCTACCTGGGAAAGAAGCAAAAGAAGCAGGGAGAGGGATTGTTCTTGGAGAGTTCTGCTATTGGCAATTGTTCGCGAAATGTTACGAAAGGAGCGTTCTTTGGCGAGTAGTGTTTCAATTTCCAAAAACTCCTCTGGAAGCTCTATGGCGAGGAGGTTATCCAGTGAAAGGATCCAGTGAGTCAGTCTGAGAGAATCTACCGCATATCCATAATTCCAGGGATCCATAAACATTACCTGTATGAAGCAAAAGGCATCTTCGAGGAGATGGTCTATCGCATCAATTTCAACGGTAACTTGCTCACAGGATTCTGAACCCATCCGCACTCCTATTGGTATGCCTTTGCCAGAAGATCAAAACCTTCCTCAGCTTTAATTGTCACTGGTATGTAATCTCCAGGCTGGGCACTCTGAAGAGATACGTAAGTGACTCCATCCACCTCGGGAGCTTGATGTTGGGTTCTGCCAATCCAGGTCCCATCGATTTTTTCTTCCATGAGAACCAATTCACTCTTTCCTACACGGGATGGCTGCTTATACCTGGTTTCTTCATAGGCCTGAATCAATTCTCTTTTTCTTCGCTCCCTGGTCTTATGGTGAACTCTTGTGCTCAGTTCGAACGCGGTGGTTCCCTCTTCTTTCGAGTAAGTAAATGCCCCCATCCATTCCAGTCCCGCATTTCTCACGAAGGAGACAAGCTCTTGGAATTGTTCTTCAGTTTCCCCCGGAAATCCCACCAGGAAAGTGGAGCGTAGGCTCACATCGGGAATGATAGAGCGTATCTTCTGTAGTTCCTTGAGGTACCTCCCTGTATCACCCGGACGCTTCATGGCTCTCAAAACCTCGCGGTTAGAGTGCTGTAAAGGCATATCTATGTAATTACAAATTTTATCTGAGGCGGCCATATACTCATAAAATTCTTCTGAGAGCCAAAGAGGGTAGAGATAGAGTAGGCGAATTCTGGCCACATCAAGTTTCTCCAGCTCTTTGAGCAGTCTCATTAGATGCCTTCCGCCAGCTGCTGAGCCATAGAGATCCACCCCATAGTTACAGGTATCCTGGGATACAACGTTAATTTCGCGTATACCTTTCTTGATTAGATTGGTGGATTCTTCCACGAGAGATTCTATGGTCCTTGATGACATTTTTCCCTTGAACTTAGGAATAGCGCAAAAGGTACAGGTTTTATTGCAGCCCTCAGAGATCCGTAGATAGGCGTGGGGGCCCTTTTCATAAAGGACTCGGGAATAGGGATCAAAAGGTGTTTCGACTGGTTTCCCCTGGAATCCAAGACCTTCGACCAGGGATTTGACTTCCTCCCATTGGTTATTCTTTAGCCAGCCGTCTACTTCGGGTATCTGAGTGCTGAGTGACTTATATCTTTGATAGAGGCATCCAGCGACAACTACACGAACTTCCTTTCTTTTGATGTGCTCAAGGATCGTGTCGATGGATTGCTCTTTGGCAGACTGTATAAATCCACAAGTATTGATCAAGACAAGGTCAGCTTCGTCAGATTCCTCAGTCTCCTCAAATCCAAGACGAAGAAAATGGGATAAAAAGATTTCTGAATCCACCATATTTTTGGCGCATCCAAGGTGAGATAAAAAGATCTTGTTTTGGGTCATGGAGCCGTTATTTTAAGGGGATTGAGAGAATTTGACAGCAAAAACACCGATCCGGACCCCATCTACATCAACTTTAGAGTCTCTTTAAGAATCTATCGATGTTTTTGGACTATTGATGAATGTTTTTGTATGACTTTGTTGCGGGAAATTGGGGCAAAATAAGAACTCTAGCCGATGTCGGCCCGAGACTTCTCGATGTGGATGAGGGACCGCCGCGCATCTTTTGCATAGCCTGTAGTGGGATCTAGTTCTATCACCATCTGGTAATAGCGCACGGCTTCATCAAACTGGTTTCGAATCCTGCAGATTGAGGCCAGTTTAAAGAAAGTTTCAATGGAGTCAGGATCAAGAATCGCGGCCTTCTTATAGTTATCAAGAGCTTCGCCTTTACGGTTAGTTTCGTAGTCTTCATTGAGTGCGTTAGCTAGTTCGAGATAAGAGCGGGCCAAGTTTGGAGCCTGATCAAGGGCCTTCTTGGCAATGTCAATGGCCTCCTGATAGCGTGGTTTTCCGGCGATGGATTCTTTGTTGTAGACTCGCTTGAGTCCCCAGTAGCCCCAGGGATTTCCTGGTTCTTTTGAGATCGCATTTTTGAATTCACTGATAGCCATGCTGGACTCATGTTCACCAAGGGATAGGCTGGAGTTGAGTGTGAGCAAGGCATACCCATGATCAAAGTGGGCCATGAAGTTATCGGGGTTTTCCTCAACGGCATGAGTATATTCGCGCTTATACTGGGCAAATAGCTTTTCCTTTTCAGGATCAGCCTCTGCAACCTCTTTAAGGAAATCACACAAGGCGATTCGATGTTCCCCATTATCTGGATCAAGACGGATCAGCTTGCGCAGGCAATCAATACCTTCTTGAAATTCCTTACTATCCGAGTAAATACGTGCCAGGCGCTCGTAAGCCTTGAGGTACTTGTGGTTGAGGTCGATCAGTGTTTTCAGAAACTCCTTAGCCCGCGCGATTTTTCCAGTAAAATGATGCAGAAGTCCTAGCTGATAAAGGGCGTGTTCATTTTGAGGCTCAAGTGAATGGGCTTTTTGGTAGGCTTCAATTCCCGCTTCATGGACTGGTTCCAATTCGGCGGCACCTGTCAAATTGACCCTGTAACAGAATCCGAGAGAAATCCAGCCAACATGGGAATTGGGATTATCTTTAGCCTTTTTCTGGTATTCAGAAATCACCATGTCAGCAGCAACTCCATCAAACTCCCCCTCCCCAGTTTGCGAGAAATGATCCTTATATTGCTCTATCAAGGTAAAGTGGAGGTCTTCATTGCCAGGTTCAATCTCCAAGGCATGACGCAGGACTGGAATTGCTTCCGCGGGTCGGTGAAGATTGGCAAGGACTCTTCCAAGTTTCACCGGTAAAGCCGGGAACTTAGCTTTCTGATCTTCATACTGAACATAAGCCTGTTGATAGTCGAATGCCGCTTCTCCAAGTTTACCCAGTTCCTCATTGATTTCCCCGGACCGATATCTTGCGTAAAACTGGCTGGGCTGGATACCAAGTATATCTTCGTAAAAAGTTTTGGCACCTAAAGAATCACCACGTTCCTCAGCCTCTTTTGCGTGGGTGAGTAAGCGATCTAGCCTGGCTTGAGTTTCCTTTTGATCAAGCTGGACAAAGAAATCACTTACTTCCTGGATGCTGGAATCCATCTTGTAGCATTTCTCGTAAAAATACTTGGTTTGATCAATTTCTCCGATGGTTAAGAACATCTTGCCCATTTCGAAATAGGGCTTAGCCGAGGAGGGATTAATTTCAATAGATTTTTGAAGGTAAATGGCGGACTCGGAAATTTCTCCAGCTTCACTCAAAATGACTCCCATCAAGAGATTGGCTTCAAAGTCATCAGGCCTTCGAATTAATACCTTGTTAAGTTCCAGTTCAGCCTGATTGAGATTAGATTCCATTCTATGAACTCGGGCTAATTCATAGTAAGCCTGCAAGTAGTCCGGGCTCTTTTCTACCGAATTCTGGAGATGTTTGCGGGCAAGTTCAAGGTTCTCTTGCTTTAGGTAGATGGATGCCAGATCAAAATTTGCCTCGTCATGAAATGGGGAGAGTTCCAAAATAGCCTCATACTCGATGATAGCATTCTGATCCATTCCTCTTCCCAGGTATGTCTTGGCTTCTTCGAGCTTGGAGCGGATTTCAATATCGATCTTTTGATTCTCAACTGAATTAAGAAATTCTTTAATCTCTAAATTTTGCGGATCCAGTTGATAAGCCTTTTTCAAATGGACCAGGGAAGCATCCAGGTTGTCGGCAAGGTAATAGCTCTCACCAAGATAAAAATATGCCAGGGAGTAATTCTCATCCAGGGAGACGGCTTTATTCAAAGCGTCCAGCCCGCTCTGACGCATCTTCTCATCGTTGTTGAATGCTTTGGATAGGATGGTGTAAAGCTTACCTAGCTCAGAAAATGTGGGAGCGCTATCTGGATGAGTCTTTGTGAGAACCTTAAAATCAGCGACAGCCTGATCAATCATATTATTTTCAATATAAACTCGTGAGAGATAAACGAAAGAGTCTTCGGCTGGAGACTGCTGGATCATCTTCTTGAGTGTTTGAATTGCGGCCTGAGGATCTTTTTTGGAGTCTAGCACTGAGAGCTCAACCTGGGAGCGCATATGTGAAGGTTCCAGCTCTATGGTTCTCTCAAAATATTCCCGTGCCTGTTCTTTCTCATTCATATAGAGATGAGTTTTTCCCAGTTCATAGAGAATTTCTGTATTCTCCTGGTTTTCCTCAAAGAGATGTTCAAGTAATCCAATGGATTCTTTGAACATTTGGTTAGCCTGGTAGACCTGGGCAAGACGCAGATTCAAATGGATGTTTGAGGGCTGTTTTTCAAGCAGAGACTCATACTCATAAAGAGCTTTCTCAGGCATATTTAGCTTGAAATAAATTTCAGCAATCTCCATATGATTGCGAATATTGTCTTTATCAAGTACGGCAGCCTTTTGATAGACTTCAAGTGCGTATTCAAAGAAGCCTTTGGCGGCGTAAATTTCTCCCAACTCCACAAATGCCGCTGGATCATCGATACCTAGATTTACTGCCTTTTTAAACTCCACGACAGCTTTATTCCACTCTTTTTGAGCATGGAAGGTTCTGCCAAGCTCAAAGTGCGCCATCGAATTGTTGGGGTCGGAGGAAAGAACCTGTTGTAACTGAATTACAGCCTTTGAGGGAAGGCCTTGAAGAGTATAGATTTTGGCCTGGGAGACCAGTAACTCAGGATCATTGGGAGTGTGGCTAAGTAAATCCCTGATAAGATCGCTAGCCTCCTTATACATCTTTTGTTCCATGAGCAGCTTGCCCATCTGCCTCTTAAATGCATAATCATCCGGCTTGAGGGAGAGTAACCGATCGCAGATTTCAGTTTGTTTGGAGAGATTTCCGATTTCGCGGTAATAATAGAGGGCGGTCTGGAGCACTTCTAAATTTTCTGCTTCCATAGAGAGTGCTTGGACAATATATTTTCCGGCCTTTTCCTTTTCGTTTCTTTCAAAGTTTGCCTTAAAAAGATCCAGGTAGAGATCAATTCGCTCAGGATTCTGCTTGAGATTTCTTTCCAGGTAAAGGATGGCAGACCGGTAGTTTTCCTGCTTCATATACACAAGACAAAGTAAGTTGAGAGCGGTCTGCTGGGACTCCTTTAGGTCAAGGACCTTTAGGGCGTACTCTTCTGTTCTGCCATAATTCATCAATTTGAAATAGCAATCCGCTATTGCCAGGAGATAATTTTCACTACCAGATTCAAGCTGTTCCAGGCGAAGCAGCATGGAGATTTGGTCGGTGTGATTCTCCAATCTTCCATAAATATCCTGGAGGCGTTCGAGGGCTTCTCGGTCGGTCCCCTCTACTTCCAGCACTCGCGAGAAATATCCGATAGCCTGGTCGTAAAGATTTTTTTCCTGGTAGATAGTTCCTACTTTACGCAGGGTTTCCACATGCTGTGGTACTTGCTGCAAAATACTCTCGAAATGATCGAGGGCTTTATCAATGATTCCCTTTTTGTAGTAATCAGTACCAAGAACCAGGAGAACTTCGAGATTATTCGGGGAGATTTTGTAGGCTTCTCTAAATTGAGTAATGGCCTCAAATTCCAGTTCCAGAGCCTTATAGGATTCACCCAGGCGGATTCGAACTTCGACATTATGGGGATAGCTCTGTACCAGTTCCTCATAAATGTTCTTGCATTGTTCAAAATGTTCTACGCGAAAATAGACATCTGCCAGCTTCATGGCATAGGCAAGGTTGTCGGATTCTCTCCGATGGGCGGCTTGATAATGTTCGATAGCGGTATCATAGCTAAAGATCTTTGTTGCCAGGTCACCTACGAGAACGTAGAGTTCAGTATTCTCGGGTTGGCGCTTAAGGAGTCTTCGGTAAGCCTCCAACGCATCTTCCCAGCGCTCCTGTACCTGGAAGACGGAGGAGAGTTTTTCCAGAACCTCCAGGTCATTTTCATCAAGATTTAGTGCATTCTGAAATGCTTCAATAGCATTTTGATGCTCCCCGATTTCCACGTAGGTGTCTCCTACGAGAATAGAACTTTCGCGGGTCCAGCGAGGGCTGTCACTTAGCTTCTTTAGGATCTTTAGTGTCGTGGCATATTCCCGGTTCTTAAAATGAGCTCTGGCCAGGTAGTATGAATATTCTTCCGAGTCCGGCTTTAGACTTTCAGCCTTCTGAAAATGATCAATAGCCTGGGGAAACGCTCCTATATACAATTGAGAAAGTCCAATCTGGTAATAAACCTGTGGATCATTGGGGTCTATTTCCAGGGCTTTTTCGAACTCAGCAAGCGCTTGATGATAGCTTGCCTTTTGAAATGCACTCATACCAAGTTTGAAATAAATCTCCGCATTAGATCCTTGTAGGTCCTTGGCAAGATTGTACTCTTTTGTAGAATCCTCAGAATATCCTTTAGCCTCATAAACCCGTGCCAGTTTATAATGTGCCTCAGCAGATTCCGGAGTTAACTCACAGGCTCTCTCAAAGGCCTTTTGAGCTTGGTCAAGGTTCTCAGTGGACATCAAAATGTCTCCAAGTTCCACGAAGACTTGCTTGTGCTGAGAATCAAGTTGAATCACTTTGCGAAAGGTCTTAATGGCCTTTTTGTACTGTTCTTTGCGAGCATAAGATTTACCCAGTTCAAAATGTGCTCGAACGTTGGTTGGGTAGGATTTGATCGCTTCTTCATATAGGGAGATTAAACGGGTAAACTGGTCGCGTGTCTCAAAAATTCCCCCCAGGGAGTAGATGGCTTCAATGAATTCCGAGTTGAGTCTGAGGGCTCTCTCGTAGGATTTTATGGCCTTGTCCAGCCTGTTTTCTCTACGATATGCCTCACCAAGTTCAAAGTAGTACAGCGCATTAGTCGGGGTTTGTTTAATCGCCTTCTCGTATAGACGAATGATCGCAACGTGATTATTGACCAGCTTGTACTTATTACCAAGTCGATAAATTATGTCCAATAAGTTGGGATTTAGATTGAGGGCCTTTTCATAGTGTTCGATGGACTCGTTGGTATCATTGTGCCGCTCAAAGCACTCAGCGAGAAAACGGTGGAATTCAGGATTATCTTCATCGAGAGTTAATGCTTCTTTCATGCTTTGGATCGCAACCGGAATTTGGTCCTTCAACGCATAAACCCGGGCGCTATAGTACTGAGCTTCAGGTAGGTCGCTATCAAGAGTAGTAGATTTCCTAAAATAATCTAAAGCAGACTCAAGCTGATTTGTTTTGAAAAAGGTTAATCCCAACTGGAAAAGGAGTTCACCGGATTCAGGGAGAAGGGGGAGGCAAATCTTGAATTGACGGTTTGCGTCAGCGTATTGGCCAGTTTTCAAATATAATTTCCCAAGTTGAAGATTCGCTTCGGGGTGGCTTGGACTTAGTTCAGTGGCCCGCTTATAGCGCTCGATAGCCTGGTCGTAAAGATCTATCGTTGTGTAATAGTGACCAAGCTCCATGATGGAATCCACATGAGTGGGATCGAGAATAATCGCTTCCTTGAATTCGTCAACAGCGTCAGCCATTGAGCCCTGGCTGACATATGCACGGCCAAGATGATAGCGAAAAATACAATTCCCAGGTTGATAAGCTACGGCGGTCTGAAAATTATCTATAGCCAGATCAAGTCTGCCTTTGTTTATGAAGATTTTTCCAAGTTCGAAATACACCTCAGGTACAGACGGATCAAGTTCAATACTTCGACGGAGCTTCTGAATGGAGGCGTCTAGATTTCCTTCCTTTTTGTGGGTCAGTCCGAGTGCGTAAAAAATCTGAGCGTTCTGAGGTTCCAGTTGAAGGGCAATGTTGTACTGCTCAATGGCATCGTTTAACTGATCCAATTCATTGAAGCAATTACCAAGGGTAATATGTAAAACGGTATCATCCGGACTGAGTTGACTGGCCTTTTCTAAATAGTCACTGGCGGCTTCAAAGTTTGTTTCTTTGAGGAAAAGCTGTCCCAGGGCACGATTGGATTCCAAGTGATTTGGCGCTAAGTCCAGAGCGGTGTAAAAGGTGTCTTTGGCTTTATCTAGCAGCCCGAGTTCGAAATAGCATCGGCCCATGAGATAGTGAGTTTCAAAGTCGTTGGGATCTTTCTCGCTGGCTCTCTTGAAAAAGGTAATGGAATCCTTGTATTCATGGGTCTGGTACTTGGTCTGACCAAGCCGCTTCAAACTGGGGACATGATGAAAGTCCCCTTTGAGAACTTTCTTAAAGTATTCTTCCGCTTGCTGGAGTTGGTTTTGCTGAAAATCAAGATTTCCAAGGGAGAATAAAATTTCGATGTCCTTGGGATTCATCTTATGAGCATTTTGATAATGCTGATAAGCCTTCTCAAAAAACTTTCTCTGTTCATAGCCGCGAGCCAGAAGGTAGGTGGCCTGGTAGTTCTGGGGGTCAAGCTCCAGAATCTGGTAGAGGATGTCATTCATCTTCTCAAGCATAGCCTGTGAGTCATAAACGCGAGCCAGACGAAACAATACATCAAGAGAATCGGGGAAATGCTCCCGAGCTTTGGAATAAAGCTCTTCAGCCTCATAAACGCGATCTCTGAGTACATATAAATCACCAAGGTCGAGCAATCCCTTAAGGTGTTGGGGGGAAAGCTGAATGAGGTCTCTTAGCTCATTTTCCTGGTCCTCAAGTTTCTCCTGCTTTGAAAAAATTCTTGAGAGGTTGTAGCGAGCTAATAAATTTTTTGGATCAAGAGCCAGAACCCGTCGGTATTTACTGATAGCTTCATCTAGCTTTTCCTCATGAAAAAAGGTATGCCCATACTCAAGAATTCCTCTTGAATCGTCAGGATCTATTTTGAGAAGGCGATCCAGGTAAGTTCTCGAATCAGAATACTGCTCCAGTAGGTTATAGAGATGTCCGCACCGTAAAAGGGCTAGCTGATGTCTTTGGTCATGATCCAGAATCTTCAAATACTGGGGAAGCGCTTTATCATAATTGCTTTGCTCATAAAAAATTTGCCCCATGAGGGAATAGCTTTTTACGAAACCTGAGTCCAACTCTATGGCGTGTGTTAGTTCATTCAACGCCTTTTTGTACTCTCCCTTTAGATAAAACACCTGTCCAAGTTCATGATGAGCCCAGGCATCATTCGGAAGCCGTCTCAAGATTTCGTTGCAGATTTCTATAGCCTTGTCATAATCCCCCTGTCGGTGATGGATTCTGGATAATCTGGAATAAGCAGAAGTAAGATCTGGGTCAATTTCAATGGCTTTGTGGAAGTGGTTGCTGGCAGCTTCAAGTTCATCTTTTGCTTCAAGAACTTCCCCATGATGGTAGTAGCAAAGCGCATTATCAGGAAGACGTTCCAAAATTCCTTGAGTACATTTAAAAGCTTTATCCAATGCGTCAGAATGTTGTTGGCGGAAAGTTGTTTCGAGGTAGAGTTCTTTGAGGGAAAAGTATGCCTCTTTGAGGGTCGCATCGGTGCGAGTAGCTTTTTCAAACTGTTGGATTGCCCTGGTGAGAACTTCTTCTTTATAGGAAAAAGCCTCATGGAAACGATAGTAAGCATAGCCCAAAAGGTAGGACAATACCGCATTTCCAGGGTCAAAGAAGCACACTTCCTTATAGTGTTTAATCAGTCCTTCAAACTCATGTTCTGCGTTCTCGGCATTTCTGTATTTCCAAAAATAGAGGTCTATATATTTTTCGCCGGCCTGGATTATGTCCGGTTTTTCCTTGAGGATGATTTTGTATTGAGAAAGGGCATCCTCAATTTTGTGGGAGGCCTCAAAAGTGAGAGCAAGTTCCTGGCGGATATCCAGTAGATCTAGATATCCCTCCTCCGCGGAAGACAAAATATTGAGGTAAGGGTTGCAGCCGAAGGTTCCTGCTATCTCCAAGAACCGGTTAAGTACACTAAGGGCTTTATCGTAAAAACGGGTCTGCCGATAGAGTCGCCCAAGTTTCGAGAGGGCGTAGGTATGAAATGGATCATGTTCCACTGCCCTTTGAAGGTAGTTCAGGGCATCATAGTATTGAAACTGGCCTTCTTGAATCGTGGCCAGGCGAATCAATGAGTCTATGTGGGAGGAGTTAACCTCCAAGGACTTTTCATAAAATTCTTGAGCCTGGGAAATGGATTTTTTGGGTGCATGGAAGCCTGCCTGTATCTCCAGGGATTCGGCTAGTTCAAAATAGGCCTGATCCAGAAAGGAGCCCGCTTCAACTGCTATCTCGCAGGCTTCGATAGCATTTTTTAAATCTTTTTTGGACGGTACGCCGGCGGCTGGATGAAGGCAAGCGTACTTAAGCGCCCATCTAAGAAATGGATTGGAAGGTTTATCCTCTATTTCCTTGAGTATGATCTTTTTGGCTCTAGAGATTCGGCTTTCAATGGCTTCACCGGTATCGAAGAGGAGATAGCCCATGGCAAGTGCGTAGCCGTCACAGGGGCCGTTAGAATCTTCAGAAAAGCGTTGTTCCAGTCTTGTGAGTACTCTTTGAAGCATTTCCATGCCAGAAGCATGATTCGCATACATGAAGCGGTACTGGAGTAGGATCCACTGCTGGGCAAAACCATACTCGGGGTCTATTTTCAGGCAGTGCTTCAACCCGAGGATCGCTTCATCAAATTCTCTGGCCAGGCTGGAGAGGTTCGCAAGGTTAAGAATTGCTTGCTTGTGATCTGGGTCGGCAAGAACTACTTTGCGAAATTCTGCCTTAGCTTTGTGAAGATCTCCCTGGTAAAAGAGTTGCTCTGCCCTATTAAAATATAGGTCAGCCCTTTCCAAGCGCTCTTGCTTAGGGAGTTGGGTAAGCGCATCTTCGAGCTGGCGTGTTTCCTGCTCGCTAATATTCTGTTGTACCCTATCGATATAGTGGGCAGAGAGTTGCTCGATTCGTGCTAAATGTTCACGAATCTCCCTCAGAACGTCGTCGTTCATGAAACGGAGCCTTTTTTGGACCTAATCTCATGGAATGTATCACAAAAAAAGCCTTGGTTCAAAGGAAATTGTAAGGCTTTTGCCGAACTCTCCGATGAAATCAGGGATTTATCGGTAAGAATTTGGTCTGTTGTTTGTGGCAAACAGGGAATTCCACTATACTTTTCCGCTATGATTGCTCCTTTTAAATATATCTATCTTCTCTTAGGTGTTGTTATGGTGCTTGGAAGCATTTATAGCTTCTATAAGATTTCTCGGCAGGATTCAGAAGAAGCTGAAAGGCTGCTGGGTCGCAGGGAATTTGGTCAGTTCTTAATTCTTTTGGCTTTCATTCTGGGAGTGATCCTGTTGCGGATCGCATATGTGATGTTTATGGGCTTATCGCGATCGGTGGTTTTTTAGATGGGTCCCGATCCTTCTTTTGCTCCAAGACTTAAATTTTTTTTTACCTTTCCCCTAATAATTCTAGTTATGTGCCAGGGTTGTTCAGGGAGTGATCAAGAACCGAAAGCATCCAATAAACCTGAATCCAATCAGCAGCTTGCTTCCATACCGAAGGAGTCTGAGCCTGATCTTACTGTTGAAGAAGATGGGGCTGAGTATGAATTAATGGAGATTGAGGAGCTTAAAGAATTGGTGCCTTCGCTGATTGAGGATAGAAAATGGGATGAGGCTGAAGAAGTGGTTACATTGTTGTTGGAGGATGACACGGAACCTCTGCAGTACCATTTTTGGAGCGGTAAAATTTTTTTTGAGTCTCAGAGATATGGTGAGTCTATGGACGAATTTGCCTACATTATCGCGGCAGATCCAGGTCAGGCATCTAGTTATTTACCTGAAATTCAGCCTTTCTTTGAGCGCGGAAAGGAGATTTCACTGACCCTGGCACGGAAACTTCACACCCAGACTAAGAAGGAGATGATCATCGAGGTCCTCTTTCCAATGCTCAAACTTTATCCTGAGATGAATCAGGAAATCTTTGGCAGTCTTGCGCCCAGTGGAGACACTCCCCCGAAAAAGCTAACCTATTATGTGGTAATTGCAATTGAATACTGCAGGGAAAAGCTTCGTGAAGAAAAGTCCTTTTGGCTGTATTACCAATCGGGATTTTTGCATAGATGGATGGGTTGGTTTTCCGATTCCCGTAGAGATCTTGCAAAGGCTCTCTCTTTGGCGGATACGCAGTTTCAAATATTCTTCGCTCTTCAATTTCAGGAGATCCTTCAGGAATTAGCTCCCAAGGGGCCTTCTACGGATCTTGATAAACTTGCTGCGCTGGACTTGAACGAAGATATGCTTGATGAATTTTTGCAGAAGTACTCTAAAGATCTCACGGAGACCCAGATTCAAAAGGCACGTGAAGTCATGAAAATGGGGATGAAGCTGAAAGACCGGCTGGAGAGGGCAGATGGTGATCGGGAAAAGTTAACCGTGTTAAAGGACTTTAAAGAGCTCTCTGCAGAGATTCTCAACAAAGAACAATTTCCTCCAGATATTCGGGTAAAAGTGGAGCGAGGTCAAAAGCAGGCCCTGAAAAGATATGAAGAGTTGAAAGAGCAAATCAGGGTCAAGGAAGAAGCCCTGAAGGGAATCTGACTATTCTTTCCCAGGAAGATCTTCGGCACGGGCAATAATATTACCCACCAGGCCCCATTCCAGAGCTTGTCTTGCAGTCATCCAGAAGTCCCGCTTCGTGCTCTTTTCTACCTCATCCAGAGATTGCCCACTCTTATTAGAAATCAGGTCATTGAGTTGAGTTCTGGTTCTTAAAATATGGTTGGCGTGGATCTCCAGATCTGATGCTGAGCCCTGCATCCCCCCAAGGGGCTGATGAAGAAGAAACTCTGCGTTAGGCAGGGAGAGACGGGCATCCTTTTCAGGCTGTAGATGAATTATTGCGGCAATAGATGCTACGAGACCGCAGCCGATCGTATAAATTTTAGGCTTGAGAAACTCCATCACATCGTAAATAGCCATGCCGGAAGTAACTTCTCCTCCGGGAGAGTTGATAAAGAAATAGATGGGAGAATCCGGATCGTCCTGCTCCAATAAGAAGAGTTGATCAATGATTTTACGTGCTGATTTTGAGTTAACGTCTTCACTAAGCAAGACTCTGCGTGTCTTGAGGGTGCGAACTAGTAAGTCTACTGGTTTTTCGTCACTGTTTTTCTGGTTTTTTTCCTCAGTCTCTTCTGCCATGTTGATTCTCCTATTCTTTTAGAGCCTTATCCAGATCCTCAATGAGATCTTTAGGGTCTTCGATACCGATTGAAAGTCTAATGAGTGTATCTTTTATACCCAGTTTGACCCTCTCCTCAGCGGGTACTGAGGCATGGGTCATTAAAGCAGGGATACAAACAAGGGATTCCACTGCTCCCAGGCTTTCGGCCAGGGTAAAAATCTCCAGTCGTTTAAGGAATTGATCCAATCGATCAGGATTCTTCAATTCGAATGAGATCATTCCTCCATACCCGGAACTCTGTCGCAATCCTACTTCCCGATTCGGGTGATTTTCTACCCCGGGATAGTAAATTTTTTCAACTCCGCAATGCCCATCGAGAAAGTTAACTACTTTATTGGCGTTTCTTTCATGAGCCTGCATACGAACATCGAGAGTCCTGATACCCCTGAGAATCAGCCAGGAATCAAAGGGAGCGAGTACGTTCCCCACAGACTTCTGAAGGAACTTCAGGGTTTCATAGTCTTCTTTGTTTTTTAAGCAAATGAGTCCGCCTAAAACATCGGAATGTCCACCGAGATACTTTGTTGCTGAATGGATGACAAAGTCAGCACCCAGTTCCAGCGGACGCTGAAAGATTGGTGTCATGAAAGTGTTGTCCACACAAAGCCGGATCCCATTCTCATGAGCAAAGTCAGCAATAGCCTGAATATCTGTTATCTCCATCAGTGGATTGGTTGGTGTTTCCACGAAGATCAGGCGTGTATTTGGGCGAAGGCTGCCTTGAAGAGCCTCAAGGTCTTTCGTGGAGACGAAGCTGAATTCAAGGCCATGATTTTGAAATACCTTCGTGAAGACTCTATAAGTTCCTCCATATACATTGGAAGAGACAATGATATGGGATCCTTTTTCCAGGGAGAGAACAAGTGTAGAGATAGCGGCCATGCCGGTAGAAAAGGCACAGGAGCCCACTGCATTCTCTAACGCGCTGATATTTTTTTCCAAGATTTCCCGATTGGGATTATTGGAGCGTGCGTATTCAAACCCTTTGTGTTCCCCCACGCTTTCTTGTGCATAGGTTGTGGAGAGATAGATCGGAGGGGACACACAACCTGCTAAGGGTTCAGGTTTGTAACCCTCATGGATGACCCTGGTTGCGAGACGGCTCATAGGTCTAGAATTCCTTTGCTAATATATCGCTCAAGCCGGTCAGGTATGAGGGTTACTACGATCTTTGATGGGTCGAGATCTCTTGCGAGAAGAAGCGCCGCAAATACATTTGCACCACTAGAACCGCCCACCAGAAGCTGCTCCTTGGCCGCCAGTTCCTTGATGATTTTTTTGGAGTCTTCATCTGAAACAGTAATAACTCCATCGGACAGCTCCATGTCCAGGGTTCCGGGAATGAAGGAGTTGCCAATACCCTCTACCCAGTGATCGCCCTTTTCTCCCCCTCCGATTACCGAGCCTTCGGGTTCCACGACATAGGCTTTGAGCTGGGGGTTCTTTTCCTTGAGATACCGGGCAATACCCGTGAAGCTCCCGCCCGTTCCCGCGCCGATAGCAATATGAGTAACCCTTCCCTCGGTCTGCTCCCAGATTTCAGGGCCAGTGGACTCATAATGACATTGGGGATTGGAAAGGTTCTGAAATTGGTTCACAACCCACGAATTTTCTTTTTCACTCTGGATTTGATAAGCCAGATCTAAAGCACCCTGCATGGCCTCTTCTGTGGGAGTCCTTAGAACCTTGCCTCCTAAAAATTCGACAACCTTTTGCTTTTCGATGGAAAACTTTGCGGGCATTATGCAGATAAAATCATATCCCATGGAGGCACAAACTACGGCCAATCCGACTCCTGTATTGCCTGCTGTGGCTTCAATTACCGTTCCACCAGGCCCTATGAGTCCCGCACTCAGGGCTTCTTTGAGCATAAACAGGGCAATTCGATCCTTAACTGAGGAACCAGGAGAGTTAAATTCGAGTTTTGCCCAGATCTGGGCACATTGGGTTCCGGTGAGTTTGTGAAGAATTTGGATCGGGGTCTCACCGATCAGTTCTATACTTGAATTGGCTACTTTCATAGATTTTAAATCAGACCTTTAGAATTCCCTTTCTTACATAGTAGTTTAAAACAGCATAGTCGGCGTTATTGCCATCTATAAGGGAATCCCAGCTCTTCTCCAGGATTTGGGGGCGTTCTAGTTTCAGCCGTTCTTCTGATGGAATAGAGGCAATATGAAAAATAAGAGCTCGGTACTCTTGAGAATCGAGCATTAAATCCACAATATCTCGTTTAAAGTCCCCAGACTGGGTGGCTTTTTTTGCTGTCTCATCCGCCATTTTGTTCTCCTCATTCACATCTTCCCCAAGAAGACCTGATTTAAAAGGGCACCATTGTACCTAAAGATATTCTCTTTAGGAACTACTGGAACCAATGGGAGCATTAGCGTTTTCTCAAAGTGCCCGGGAAGACCATCCAACTTACTCGGTAGATAGTTTGTTCTGGCTCTTGACTGAGGTCTCCTGCTTTTTTTCTTTACGGGAGCTGAGTTTGGATAAAAAATCCACTTTTTGCATGTGGGTGAAACCCTCGTAGATCCCCTGGATGGTTCCCGTTTCGTTAAAGAGGAGAAAATGGGACTGCTTGGAATTTAAGCCAAACTGTCCAAAAATTTTTCGATCGAAATCAGGGACCCATCTGATATCAAGGGAATCATAAATTTCGCGTTCTACCTCAGACGAGAACTTTAGATAGTTGGCGACTTCCTGGTTGACTTTTATGCCCAGTGAATATCGGGCTTTCTTCTTGGGAATCATGAAGAAGATGCCACCGGGGAAAAGGATGTTAAGAAATACTATTTGTCTTCTTTTTAGTTCCTCTAAAGGAAGTGAACCAAGCCATTTTTCTAGAACGCTGGAGGACTCTTTATTGAGAAATGAAAGAAGAACCTGTTTTCCATGAATAGGAAATTTGCCTTCCCTACCGTTTAGGTCTCGGTAGGAGAAAGTGAGGGTCTCAGGCCCCTGAGAGAAACTGCTTGAAATCAGAAAAAGAAAAGCAAAGATCCATCTCATAGTCTGGTAGCCTTTTTTGGCAGGGCTCGAGAATATCCGAACGCAACCGTCCTTCTTGTACATCATACTCCCGAGGGAACAGGAAGCACATTTTTTGCCTTTTCATGTCATGTACCTGGAATGGTGCTGGTATCTGCTCGAAGGAGCATTCTGAACATATTCCCTGATTCAGGCTGCCTTCGAGAAGTTGGGTACCCAGGTTACGGTGAATTTCCAGGTTCAGGGAACGGTAGAAAGGCATGGAATTAATGTGCTCACAGGATTCGCACCGGAAAGCTATGGACTCGTGCTCTACTCTCTTTTTGCAGCGCACAACGAGAATGTGAAATTTGGTCTGGTCCAAATCTTTCCACTCACTTGCGGGAACATCCTCGTGGTCCAGCATCGTACGAATCTCCTGGTGTGGAGAAAACTCAAGAAGTTCCATCCGATCCACTTCCTCAAACCCGGTCCTATGAATTAAGGAAATATATTCTTCCATAGGGATTAGTCCTCCGAATAGAAAGAGTCCCTTGGAAGTTTGATAGTGCTGCTTTAAGGATTGGGGAAGAGGCTTGCTAACCACGAAATCAGAGAGGATCATGACGGATCTGTTTGAGCTGATCTTGTACAGGTGTTGAAAGACCTTATCTTTTTCGGGATTGAGGTGAATGACGGCGTTGGAGAGGATGAGATCAAACTTTTTTGTTTCTGGAATCTCAAAAAGGGATAGTTTTTCCGCACGTAGATTGGCGAATCCCCGATCTTGGAAGAGCTTGTTTGCCTTTTTGATCATCGAAGATGCCAGATCGATTCCAAGAACCTCCCTGGGTTCAAAGAGATGGCGCAGATAGATCATATCGGTTCCGGCTCCGCAGCCAAAGTCGAGAACTGCCTTGCCATCCACTTCTTCGCGATCTAAATGTGAGTGTAGATTGGCACATCCGAATGCCCATTCGGATGCCTCTTTATCGAGGTTTTGGATTTCTTTAGGATAAACCTTTGAGGGACTCTGGGTGTCTGCTCGATCTTGAGCTTCCCGTTCGTAATGCTTCTTTAAAAGATCTAGGATAGCGCTGACAGACATGGATGAAACCCTTGTGAAGCGTGCCTTGATCAAGAATCAAGTGCTTTTATGGCCTCTTCCTGGTCAGCAACCATGATCATTACCGATTCTACTCCTCCTCGAAAATGAATGAAAATCTGTTGTGACGTGGTTCCATCTTCTCCCTTTCCCTCTTCCCCGCAGCTTATAAAAGTGATATTTTCCGGATTAATGTAGTAATTTCCATACTGTACACACTGAAGTTTTACCAGGGCCATTTTAGCTCCTCTCTGGGGGTTATTGGCTATTGTGAGGTTGTAGATAATTGTTCAGATCATATCATGGTCTGTTCCTTACCGGATGCCCTATGATACGGATACTCTTTCTTGAGTCCTTTCATGGCGGCTCCCACCGCCAATTTGCTGAAGGCCTCTGTCGCCATTCTCGATTTGAATTCGATCTTTTTACACTCCCTATGCGTTTTTGGAAATGGAGAATGCGGGGCGCGGCTTTACATTTTGCAAGGAAGGTTCCTGATCCGGGTATCTATGCGGCGATGGTCGTAACTGACCTTTTGAGCCTCGCGGACCTTAAAGCGTTATGGGGATCTGCCTGTCCACCGGCGATCCTTTATTTTCATGAGAGTCAACTAACTTATCCACTTCCTGCAAGCGAGAGTTTCGATGTGCAGTTTGGATTCACAGAGCTTTCTTCTGCCTTGTGCGCAAGTAAAGTATTGTTTAACTCTGAATTTCACCGCGACCTCTTCTTTGAAAGAGTTCAAGCGCTCATTCAAATGATGCCGGATCACCGGCCTCGCTGGGTCGTTCAAGAATTGCTTGAAAAAAGTGCGGTTCTGTATCCGGGAGTAGAGCTAGGTGTCGAGGGTATCGAGCCTAAAAAGCTCTCAAAGGGTCCTCCATTAGTTGTCTGGAACCATCGTTGGGAATTTGATAAATGCCCTGAGGTTTTCTTTTCAGTAATGAAAAAACTAAAGCAGAAGGGAGTGGAATTTTCACTTGTAGTTCTAGGTCAGAACTTTCAGGCACAGCCCAAAGTTTTTCTAGATTCAAAGAAGGAGTTCGGGGACCAGATTCTGCAATTTGGATTTGTACAAAGTAGGCAAGAGTACCTGGGCTGGCTGGCGGCAGGAGATATTGTGGTGAGTTGTGCCATCCAGGAGAATTTTGGAATCAGTGTCGTGGAGGCTATTTTTCATGGCTGTTTTCCAGTTCTTCCAGATCGTCTTGCTTATCCAGAACTCCTGAATACCAGACTTCACAAAATGTGTCTCTATCAGGATGAAATTGAATTGGAATCCAGGTTGGAAGGGCTGCTAAGGTTCCCTGAGAAAATTTCAGGGCTGCAGACGGAACTGGTGCGGCAAGTGGAGCGCTTTAGCTGGATACGCCTGATTCAAGAATATGATGAACAAATTCAGAAATTAATCGAATCAGAACCCTCGGGTGAGAAACTTAAGGGAACATAGGATTTATTTGGACCCAGGAAAATATAGGAAGGAAGATAGCAGAGATTTGGTGTTTAACCTGTTGCGATAACTCTCTCTAGCCGGGAGATCTGGTTTGAGACTTAACGATGTCGTAGGCTAGATTCAAAATTTGAGAATAGATCTATGTTTGCCAATTTTTCAGAAAGAAATATTTCCCTGGTCCGCTGGGCACTTGTGTGTGGCTGGTTTGTGGTTATTTTCTCTCTTTTCTATAACCCGCTGGAATCCTTCTTCGCATTCAATGGGAAAACGGTTTTTTGGTCGATTGCGATTCCCTTAGTTCCAGTATTTCTAATGATCTTTGGGCATGAGGCGTGGCGCAGAATCTGCCCTCTATCAGCACTGATGCAGATTCCCCGAAACCTTGGCATCCAGTTGGTAAAGACGCGTTTTAATTCAAAAACGGGGATGGTGGATAGAAATCTACATTTGATTCACCCCGGTTCATGGTTGGCCAGAAATCATTGGATGGTTCAGTTTGGAATCTTGTTCGTAGGCCTATGTCTTCGAATCCTTCTAATCAACTCTGAGAGTATTGCTTTAGGAATTTTTTTCCTGGTCTTGATTCTGTCTGCGGTTTCTATAGGTTTTTACTTTGGTGGCAAAACATGGTGCCACTATTTCTGCCCCCTGGCACCCGTTCAAAAGATCTATTCCGAACCTGGCGGCTTGTTGGAAAGTAGGGCCTACGATAGTCAAACAAACCTATCCAAATCCATGTGTCGCACCATCAGCCCCTATAAGACCGAGGTCAGCGCCTGTGTCGGATGTACACAGGGCTGCCCTGATATAGACCTTGAAAAACAATATTGGCAGCAAATTGAGTCGCCTGGGCGTAAGCTGACTTATTACGGTTACTTCGGACTGATTCTCGGATTCTATGCCTATTTCTGGCTTTATTCAGGATCTTGGAATTACTACTTCTCTGGCGATTGGACGAGAGAGTCCGACTTATTCGCCATATTGTATAGACATGGATTTCACCAGGACTTTTATTGGATACCTGGATTGGAGTTAGTTCCCAGGATACTAGCAGTTCCGCTTGTCCTATCAGGTTTTGTTTTAGCAGGATATCTGTTCTGGACCATGGTGGAGCGAATTCACAAAAAGATAACGGTTCACCCTGGAAAAAATGATCAATCCATGGCTCAACACCAGATTTTTTGCACAATCTCCTTTCTTTCAGTAAACATATTTTATTTAGTTGGGGCTTATCCAGTCCTATCAAGTTATCCGTTTTGGCTAAGATCTCTCCTACAGTTTCTGGTTGTTTTCATGAGTACCGTCTGGCTGTGGCAGGTTCTCTCAAGAAGCAAGGATCTGTACAAGCGTGAGTCCATCGTCAAGAGCCTCCTAAAACAATTGAAGAATGTAGATTTTGACTTTAGCCAGGTTTTGGAAGGTCGCTCTTTAGATGATTTAAAAGTAGATGAAATATATGTTCTCGCCAAAACCTTACCAAGCTTTTCGCACGGAAAACGAAGAGAAATTTACAAGGGTCTTTTACGAGAGTTCATTGAATCAGGTAAATCCAATCCCGCTCAAAGTTTAGAAACTCTACGGGAAATACGCGATCAAATAGGTGTTAGCGATGCCGAGCACGGAGAAATTCTACTGGAGCTAGGTGTTGAAGATGCAAGTTTTCTGGATTTAGACAGGTTTGGTGAAGAGGGAGATCGATTGCGCCTGAGGAGCTTTCGAGAAAGTGTGGAGGCCTTAATCAAGAGCACTATGCGTGATTATAGTGCCTCAGCTGAAGATCTATTGGTTATTGGTGAACCTTCCAAGGAAAATGAATACAGAGGTGAAAATCTTCCGGAAGAAAAGGACTTGGAATTATTCACCATGAGTTTGGCCCTTTCAACAGAAGGTTTTATAGTCCTTGTTGGAGACGTAAATGCGCATCAACGAGAAGAGATACTGCGTTTGGCCGAAATTTATGAAGCGCCCCTTGTTGACGCACTGGAAATTCTTCCGGGACCTGGTAAGGGCAATTCTTCCATATCCGAAGTTCATCGAGGTTTGTTGAATAAGGCCCGAGCAGTACTTGCAATCAGGGTAAGTCATCTGAAGAAGGTACTCACTTCTTGTGATCAGGTGGATGTTAGAAGACTATTCCTGGTGGAGGAGGCTCCTTCAAACGTGGATTCTTCGCTGCAATATGAAAGAGTCCTGATCGGTGACCTGGTACCAATAATCAGCGAACTTTCTAAGCGATCCCTGGCTGCACTAAAGATGGCAGGCCTATTGCAGGAAGAGGGTCTTGAGGTAGGGCATGAGAGGGGTGAATTACTTGTAGAGGCCCAGAGTTTGGTGGTCTCTGAAATTCAAAAGCTGCGAAGTCTCTACAATATTGACTCCGAAAAATGTAAGGAAATACTGAATAAGTTTTTGGGTGGCGACGAGGAGACCCTGAGAAAGTGTAATAATGCTCTCAGCAGCCTTTTGGACATTGCCTCTCAGCAGTCCTCACTTATGGAGTTGTACCGTGAGTCTGAGAATGAAAATCTGGAACTCATCGATAAAGAGTTAGAACTTCGCGCCAGAAGAGTTTGTATCGAATTGTTGCATCTGATTCCTTCGATCAAGAATATTGATAATCAGATTAAAGTAGCACAGTCTCTTTTTCTAATGGATGGTCAAACAGTAGCCTCCATATTGGATTCAGACCAAAGAGAAAGTATTGTGGATTCAGTTCAAAACAGGCTGAAGACAGAAGTTTTTAAGGCTCTGCAAATGAAATTGAAGCCCCGGAATTCTTCAGATAGCCCCGAAGATAAAGTGGCGGTCCTAAACTTTGGGTTTTCCGATGTCATACGCAACCAAAAGCAGCCCCTTCAAATATTAGAAGACATTTCTGTAGAAACAGACCCTGGTATTAGTTCAATTGCCCTTTCAGCTTTAAGTGTATTTAGACCCGAGAGAGCGAAGGAATTAGCTCAGCATCTTTTGATGAACTCCTCTAGTCTTCATTGGCTGAAGAAGGAGACAGCGAATTTTGTCTGTGGTGAATTTGCCCCAGCCCAAACTAAGACGAGGCTTAGTCTGAAAGTAATCATCAAGGGCGCTTCTCCAAAAATTGTTGAATTCACGAAGAACCACATCAAGATTGGGGCCGGCAGAGAGAATGATCTTGTTTTATCTCATCCTTCCGTTTCTCAACAACATGTGCTGATTTACGAACATAACGATGAATTTTGGGTAAAGGACCTTGGCAGCCTGCTGGGAACTTCCATAGAGAAAAATCATCTCTTTTCACAGAGTTTTAAGTTGGGGGATGGAAATGGTTTTTACCTCGGCAACTCAAAGATGGATCCAGAAATAGTTCTTCAGATGGGTAGCCTTACTGAAGATCAAGAGTTTACCGTCGAGCCTGTCCCAACCATGAGTAAGGTACTGATGCTCAGCAGGGTCCCAATGTTTCAAAATATACCTGTAAGTATGTTGCCGAACCTGGCCCGTGATGTCGAAGTAAGGCGTTACGTCGCAGGTGCTCCGCTTTTCCATAGAGGTGAGCCAGCCCAGGATATGTATGTACTCCAGGAGGGTGCTGCTCAGGCTGTTGTAGACACTGGAAATCATGAGAAAATAGTAGGCAAGATTTCAGCCGGAGAAGTGATTGGAGAACTAGGTGTTTTGACCTATCAAAAGCGATCAGCTTCTATTAAAATCTCTTCTGACTATGCCATTTTAATAGTTGTTAAGGGAGATCTGCTCCATCATTACATCGAGCAGGAATCTTATATTGGGAAGAGTATCTTAATTACGGTTTGTGAGAGGCTACAGAAAATGGTTGCTTCGGTAGGCTAATTTCAAGAAAGTACTGGTTGAAATTGGAAGTTTAACGCGATATGGAAAAATTTGAAGCCCTGGTAAAAATCCCATTTGATATTTTTGTTCAGATTGCTGAGACCGGTTCTCAGATTAGCGTCAAGGAGGCAAATACCTTTCAAGAAATGCTTGGAAATGAGAATTGGTGCAAAAGTAATTCCTTACGTTCTGCCCTTCCCCGGACAAGAGAAGGCTATTCCCAGTTTTGGAAAGACCATGTGAAATCCAAATCCTCGGAGGAATTTAAGGGAAACGTGATAAATGATATTCAGTCTCTTCTGGGCAGCTTGACTGAGGTTGAAAGTACGTTATTAATCCAGGACTTGCTTTTCCTTTCAAAACGTATCGCTTCCGCGTCCAAATCTTCCCTGTTTGGATCACTGACTACTCCAAGCCTGGAGGCTTACGAGGAATTTAAGGTGAACCTACAAAGCTTACCGGCAATTGATGACGCTAAGAAATCATCAGGTATTTCTCAAAAAGGTCTGGTTGAAAATTCGCTTAATGGTTCTCTAGATGACCAGCAAATACCGAGATCCAAAGAGCAACCAAGCCTTCAAACTGATTCCACCCCGATAGCCCCTAAGATCTTCAGCGAGACTGCTACGGACACCTGGACCAGGGGGAAAATTGAATTGCGAGTAGTCAACATTGTCCAGGAGACTCACGATGTTAAAACCTTTGTCTTTCGAGGATCTTCTCCAGTCTTGTTTGGCTACAAACCCGGTCAATTTATAACCCTTGAGCTAGAAATTGATTCCAAGCGGATCCTGCGCTCATATACCATTTCTTCTTCTCCTTCCAGACCCCATGCAATTTCAATTACTGTGAAGAGAGTGCCTGGCGGATTAGTTTCTAATTGGCTTCATGATCATTTAAAAATTGGAGACAGCTTGAAGGGGAGGGGACCCAATGGAAAATTTACCTGTTTGACTTCTCCCCTGAGGAAAATTTTGTTTCTGGCTGGGGGAAGCGGGATTACCCCCTGTATGTCTATGAGCCGTTGGCTACATGATCTAAATGCAGATTGCGACGTTGTTTTTTTATATAGCGCCAGAGCCGCAAGCGACCTTATTTTTCAGAAGGAACTGGAGTTAATGACTGTGCAGCGGTCAAATTTCAGATATCTGGTTACTTGTACCCGTCCATCTCCTGGTGAAGGTTGGATGGGTTATACGGGGAGAGTCTCTGAAAAACTGCTTGAATTAGGTTGTCCTGACTTTCTAAAACGTTCGGTATATTGCTGCGGCCCCGAGGAGTTTATGGACTCAGTGAAAACGCTGTTCGATGAGCTTGGATTTCCCCTGCAAAACTATCATGAAGAGAGTTTTGGAGGAAGTAAGGGCAAGACGAAAGAGGATTCGAGAAAGACTTCTTCAGCAGACCGAAAGTCAGACAGGGTCAAGTCAGTCGGAGAATCGGGAAGTCCTACGATTTTAAATCCAGATCAAAAGCCGCAGGAGGATACAAAAGCTACAACCAAGACCGCATCCAGGAAAGAATTCGACCACACCATCTTGTTCAAATCTAGCAGTAGAGCGATTAAATGTGGAGCCGATGACTATATTCTGGATGTAGCTGAAGAAGAAGGAGTTGAAATCGACTTCTCCTGTCGTAGTGGTAGTTGCGGTACGTGCAAAGTTAAAATGCAGTCCGGAAAGGTTGAGTCGGAATCTACTGATGGACTCAGTGATGATGATCAAGAGGCGGGATTCATTTTAACCTGTTGCTCCCGACCTCTTTCAGACCTTGTCTTTGACTAGTTGAATACAAGAAAATCAGCACTTGAATTCGGTTGATTTAGCCAGGACTCCATTCATTCAACTATCAAACTCTTGTTGTCTCGGTACTGTCTCGGTTATTCTCTTCTTGATGGGAATGATCCTGGAGGGGTGATGAAGTTGTCAGCAAGGCAAGAAGAGATCTACCAGTATATCTGCTCCTATGAGAATGAGCGCGGTATGACTCCCCAGACTGTGGAGATTCAGAAGCGATTTGGGTATTCGGCAAACTCCACCGTGATTCAGCATCTTCAGGCACTGGAAAAAAAGGGGTATATCCGTCGTTCTCATAAGCAAAAACGAAGCATTCACCTACTGAAAAATACCCCTTCTTCCGCTCGCTCCATTCCCCTGCGTGGTGTGGTTCCGGCAGGTCTACTAGTAGAGGTTTTTGAACAATTCGATGAAGTAGTCCTTCCGGAGGGAATCCTGCGCAACCGAGAGCCGGTATTTGCCCTGGAAGTCCGGGGTGACTCCATGGTGGAGGAGCACATACTAAATGGGGATTTAATTTTGATTGAGGAGTCTTCTTATGCCCAAAACGGGCAGGTAGCGGTGGTGTGTTACGAGGGCGCCATGACGCTAAAAAAGTATTACCAGGAAAAGGATCACATCCGTCTTCAACCTGCAAACGCAACGATGGAACCCATTCGAATCCATGGGGAGGTAGATGTAATAGGTGTTATGGTTGGTCTTCTGAGGGGCTATCCCCAGCCTTAATAGTGAGTTAAAAAAACCGCCCTTACTGAGGGTGGTTTCTGAGGGGGCATCCCCGGCTTTAACAGTGAGTTAAAAAAAACCGCCCTTACTTTGGGCGGTTTTTTTTTATGGAGGTGGGGAGAATCGAACTCCCGTCCAGGTACAAGATTCAAATAAACCGTCTACAATCATATTCAGTGTTTAATTGTCGGCCATGACCTGTCCACTGGCAAACCAGCCACGGCTTATCCACCTGATTATTCATCTCACAGGAGGTGGACCCCTGATCGGTATACACCGGAAGATCGACGCCAGATTTCCAAAGCCCGGTGAACTCTGGAACTGACGTGGCATGCACTCTTAGGCAGCCATGGCTAACTCATCGTCAGCAAGTATTGGTGATGGAATTTTTACGAAGCCATTCCATCAACTTCGGATTGCAAATCTACTCAGCACTAGCCTGTCGAATCCTTACACCCCCGAGGGTATCCTCTTCGACTTCATCCAGTTCATCGGCTTTAACTTCGACTTGTGCGTCTTCGCCAGCCCACAGCGTCAAAAACGGTAGGCCTAAAATGTAGAACAAAAGGATAGCGAGTGGCACCAAAAATAGGACGACATATGTAAGTTTCATCGTAAATGGCATAGCGTACCCATTATACAAATGAGTAGAAGTTTGTCCAGGTCAGAGGATGCGAATGGAACCTCTCTTCTTCCTTCTTCCTTTCAACCACCATTGAACATGGCGTTCAAATCACTTAATATGACAAGAACATCTTGTCGATTTAACTTTTTGTGCGAATGTATAGTGCTACCCAGGAATCTAAAAGGGTTTTGGCAGGCTTAGTCCGCTTTTTCTTAATAGGGGTGAGTGCTCTATCTCTTTTCTTTGGCTCAGGCTGCTCTCATAGAGGGAAGTCCGCAGGGCCAATTCCAATGTTGCAAGCTCCCTTAAGGTCTGTACTAATCGCTTTGGAGCCTGGAGAGAATGTCCTTGCGGATGATGCCAAAAACCTCGGGCTCTATCTCCATGATGTTTTGAGATCCCTGCCTCACATTGAGTTGGTTGATACCCCTGAAGCAATGGCAGACTTTTCTCGAAAGCTGAACTATCAGAATTCGGCCACCCTGAGAAGACTGGGGAATTTTCATCTCATAGAAGCGGTCTTAGGCGGAAAAGTTAATCACTACTCTTACCAAAAAGATAGAAAACATTTACTGCTAAACCTTGAGATTACATTGTTTGGTCTAAACACATATACCGGTGAGAGGTTTTTCGAACTGAATCGTAGGTTTGAGCGTCGTTACCGGATTAGAAATGCTAGAAACAAGGATTTTTCCGGTTACAACCGTAAATTTCTAGACGAGGTCTTTGCTGAGCTTATGCTGGAATTTCACCGTAGGGTTTATGCTTTGGCCGAAGCTCAAAAACAAAGGCACGGTGGAGTTTTACCAACTCGTCTCGTATCGGCTGAAAAATCATCGAGTACTTCCCAGCCCCAGCTTATGCATGTGATGCTTTGGCCGGTGAATGATGAAGGGAACCCAGAAAATTTGTCACGTCCTATACGAAAGCGCCCATCTGTATCTGGATTTGAATCAAGAATCGCGAAAAAAACAGGAGGACAAGAAACAGCCGCATCAAGCCCTGGTGCTAGAAGCCAGGTAAAGATGGCCAAAAGAAATCCAAGCTCTTCCTGGCGGGAAAGGGCTAAAGAGTTGGCCAGGAAGTTTAAGCAGAGAAGAAAACAGGCTTCCAAAGACCAGCCCCTGAAAGAGTCGACTTCCACAAAAGCACAAAAAGAGAAAATCGTTGCAGAGGTTTCTTCTAAGGCAAATGCCGCACGATCTGTAGAGGTGTCAAAACCGAGGTTTAGTGAAAACTTTAACCTTGAGATGCCAGGGTTTCAGCTGGTCTATCCCCCCAAATACAGCAAGTCAAAGAAGTATCAGAAGTTTTATTTTCTTCTAGATGGATTTGATCGTGGAGACAGTAAAGCAATGGATTTGGATTCTGCCCCGGAAGAAACTCTGGTTCTGGAGGTTTTCTCCACGGTGGATGAGAAAGCGGTTACGCGCTTTATGGAAGATTATTTTCACGGTGTGAAGTCTAATCCACGGGGGAAAATACCTGAATTATTCGAACGAAATTACGTGGGTAAGTACCAGGTGGGATTTAAGCTTGAAGATAAGGCGGTCATTGCTACTGGCCACCGAGGACACCGGGACCTGATTCTGGATGGATTATCTGGGTTGTATGTCAACAATGGGGGTATTTCTGTAGCTCGAATCATTAACCGTTCCTTTAAGAAAGGACGAAGGGCAGCGGATATCGTTTTTGAGGATATCCAAGCAGCTAAAGCCGCGATGGCGTCGAAACCACAGCCTGTTCGGTCTCACTTGAAAAAAAGACGTCAAATCGCAACTGCTTCCTCTGCTCCTGCCAAAAAGATTGTCAGGGGTGCTAAGCCTAAGGCATCTATGGAGCCATCCAGCTCAGCTCCCAGGCGGGTAACAACTAAGACCAGACGAAAGAACCAAAAGGATAATCTAATCACAGAAATTTTGAAGCCAAAAACTAAGGAACCTCCTCCAAAGCCAGATCCTTCTCATACTGAATTTCCAGCGAATGCTGTGTTCTTCTTTGATATGGCCCGTGGATATTTTCAGTCCGGTGATTTTGATACAGCACAAAGATATTTTAAGTTGGCTAAAAAGCATGGATACGATGTGCCGGAACTCCATGGCTATTTGCAAAGGATTCTAGAGGAGACTGGTAAGGTACCGACCAATCCTCCCACTGATTCTTCAGCTATGGGAAAGTCCACTCCTGGTTCCCTGGAATACGAAGAGTATGATTATGCCCGCTGGAGAGAGCGTGCCCAGGAAACTCGATCCAAGAGTTCAATCTCTCCTTTTCCAGCCCCGAAGGGAAGGCTCGAAGGCCAGAAAACCGCGCCAGGGGTTCAACAGGCACCACCCATGTCTCCCCCAACCAAGGTAATTCCACCCAAGGAACCACTGAAAGATTTTTATCAAGAAATGCAGAAGATGGAAAACGAGATTCAGCGCTATATGAAGGGTAAGTCTCGCCTGACAACCATAGCAAAGTATCCTGAACGAATCAGTCTTACGGAATTCTTGATTCAAGTCATTTTTCTGGTCGCATCCACCTTATTCATTATCTCCATTGTTAGTAGTCAAAAGCTCAGATGAGTACAAAAACGTACAAAAAGTATTAAAACCTAAATACTTTTGTACGATGTTTTGGGTATGATTCGGTTCCTCCCCCTTCTCATAGCTCTTTCTCTGGTCCCTGCAGTCTCCGCGAAAAGTAAGTTGGATGTGGATCTTTATTCTCATTCAGAGCCACAAATTTCCAGTGCTTTTAGAGTTTACGGAGTCAAAGAAATCAAGAATGCGTTTCGAAAGGGGCTCCAGGAATACCTGATAGCGCAGAAGGATGTCAGGGTAAGGTTCTATCCAACCCGCCATCAGGATATTGTAAGGGGAAAATTCGAGCTCATGGAGATTGTCTTTCGAGATAGCTCCATACAGGGCCTGGAAAACCTGAACATACGTCGAGGAAGATTGAAAGTATCAAATCTAAAATTTGACGTTGATAAACTGATGAGCGAAGGAAAGCTCAAGGTTACCACCGTTGGTCAGGTGAAGTTTTCCCTACGTCTGGATGAAGAAGACATCAACACCTATCTAACTGCCAATCAAAAACGCATTAATCTTGGAGGGCCCAAAATTGAACTGACTGAGGACCGCATGCTTTTCTCAGGACGGATCAAAAATAGATTTTTCAGTGCCCGAGTGAAAACGGAAGGCAGATTTGTCGTAAATCAGGCCAAAAGAACCGTTGATTTTCGAACTAACTCCGTCAGGCTTAATGCTTTTAAAATCCCAGGGTTTGTCACCGGTTCTATTGTGAATCGAATTAATCCTGTCCTGAACCTCAATCGATTCCCCTTGATGGAATTGATTCCCGTGAAGTTGCAGAATATAGAACTCGGGGATGGGTTTGTGGAGTTCAAGGGAGCCTGATAGGGCTTCTGATTCACAAGCCTTCTTTCAAGGTCCTCGATTCATGAGCCCCCCTTCTCCTTGAATCCAAGAATCTATTCCCTTTGCAGGTTCATGACCAAAATAAGCTCATCGCGGATGAGAATTCGGACAAATGGCTTCTTTTTGGGTATATATGATAGGAAGGATGATTCGATTTTTAGGTTTTTTAATTTTATTGGCAGGCTTCGGTTCGTTCTCCCTGGGATTACTGGAAAGAGAAAATCTCAAGGAGGTTGGGACCCGACTTCTTGAGTCTGGAAACGCGCAGAAAGCAATACCCGTGTTCAAGGCCTGGGTCAAACTTGAACCCCGATCTGATCTGGCCCATTTCTATCTTGGACGGGCATTTCTGCAGCGCTATTTGAAAAAGGGGAGTCAAGAAGACCTTTTGATGGGAAGGGAACAGTTTCAGACCTCATCAAACTTCTTTCCCAGAAACCCTGAGGTTCATTACTGGTGGGCTAATCTTGAAAAAACAGGAGCTAAACTCCATAGTTCAGAAAACGGTTACAGGGCTTATGTAGAGCATATGCGAAAGGCCTGTGAGCTAGATCCTAAGAACTACTACTACTACTCTATTTACTTTGAAACTCTGATTGCCTTTCTTACTGATCTCAATTATTTAAGAAGCCCCCTGGCTCAAGACCTCTTCTTGGAGGAGGTGTCCTTTGCCTTGAATCGGTACCTGAGTTTAAAAGAGTACTATCGCAGTGAGTATTTAGCTCTCCTTGAAGCTCACTTTGATGCGGATGAGCGTGAAGCCATTCTTTCCGGAATCCAGTAGTTAAACATGCATGTGGTTCTCATTGCTCCATACCAGCTAAACAGGACCGGCGGGGTAGAGCGCTACATTCTTTCCTTCGCCAGAGCTCTTTCAGAACACGCAGATGTCACTCTCTATACCGACACTCTATTGGATGAGGAATCAATCTCAGTTCATCCCCTGGACGCTATCCTCAAAGACCAGAACACGTATGATCTTTGCCTGACACATGCCATCTATGGAAGTAGCCCTCTGCCGAAGGCTGAGATCTTCCTACACACCTTTCATGGAACCATCCTCGGAAATTTACTGATGAGACCGTGGCTTTGGATTCATCCCCGGTTCTGGAACTGGCTCCTCCTGGAGCGCCGTTCTCTTGAGGGTAAAGACGGAATAATTGGTGTAAGTTCCTGGGCTTGTCGAGAAATTCGGTGGATGGGATACAGGGGACCTCTGAGGCTTATCTCTTCTGGTGGTGGTTTAGAGAAGGAGAGAGTCAGTAGTTATTACTCAAAGAAGCAATTGAAGCTGATCTTTTGCGGTAGGACCAGTGACAAAGTAAAGCGGTTTTCCTGGATATTAAAAGGTTTTCGTCTGGCCAGGGAAAAGGTGCAGAACATAGAACTGCTTGTTCTCGGCCCCAGGGGCTGCTTCCCCGAAGAAGAGGGTGTTCGCTACCTCGGTGATGTTAGTGCCTACAAGGTGGCTGAAGAGCTTTCCCATGCTCATGTTCAGATTAATTCCTCCTATTATGAGGGATCTTCACTAGCTCTTGCAGAGGGGATTTTCCAGGGCGGACTAATCACCCTGGCAACTCGAAGGGGAGGGAATCTGGAAATGATTGAGGAAGGGAAAACAGGTTTCTTTTTCGAGTCCCCGGTAGAGCTTGCGATTTATATCGTCCGTCTGGCCAAAGATAGAGCGCTACGTACCAAGATGTTGGAAAACGTAAATGGAAAAGGCTGGAAGTGGTCGTGGGAGAAAGTGGTTGATGAAGTTTTAGACTTTAGTTCAAAAATCCGGACTGGAGAGGAATGATTGCCTGGTCACCCCCTTCAGGCAGATGGATTGTACTCTTTCTGCTTCTCATTATTCTGGTAGCAACACTAGTCTATTTTACAGGAGTTTTTGGGCTTGTTCTCTCCTTTTTCCTGGCCTTCTTTCTCCCTAATCTCTGGGCGGGCCGGGCTAAGTTTTCAATCTTTGTTTTTCTGGCGCTGTTCATGCCGCTTTTTCCCACCCAGGGGCTGGAAATCTGGGGTAGAAATTTAGATTGGTTTGATGCTTTGATGGTGATGGTTGGCTGCTGGAATCTGTCACACGGATTTGCACAACAACATCGGGACCGGTGGGATTCTGTACTCCTTTCCAGTCTCCTATTTCTCCTGATCTTATTTGCTCTGTCAATTCGGTCTCCCCAACCTGAAATATCCTTTCGTGATCTAATATCCTATTGTGTGAATTTTTTTCTGACCTATTGGGTCATGGATAGATTCCGGGAGAAAGAACTTCTCAGTTTCTTAGGGGTACTTTTCAGTTCCTCGTGTGCAGTGGGTCTCGTGGCCCTGTGGCAGAAATTGAATGACTTCACTTTCCCGGATGTTTTGGATGGTGAAGTCACCATCCGACTGGGCGTACCGGGTACCTTCGAAGATTCCCTGGTATTGAGCATGTTTTCAGGAACAATGATCTTACTGGTGATTATGGGATGGGTTCGATTCAATCATACGGGGTTTAGAATCCTGTGCGTATTAAGCGGTTTGATTAACCTATTAAGCTTAAAATTGGCTCTCTCCAGGAATGGAATTTTTCTCCTGGGTGTGGCCTTTTTGATCTTTCTTTTGATTCGCTTTACCTCCTGGGCCAAAGACCGTCAATCGGCGATGAAAATTCCGCTCACGATTCTGGGAATACCACTTTGCCTGGGACTTGGATTGAAGCTGCTGCCTCAAGATATCTATTATAGAATTGTAAGTGCTTTCTATCTTTTTTCAGGGTCCAATGATCCGGTCATTCTTTATAATATTCGATCCACGCTGGGTAGACTCGAAAACTATAGAGAGGCGGTTAAAGTCTTTCTGGAGAATCCCTTCGAAGGGATCGGGCTTGGTCTTTATCCTGTTCTCACCAGATTTGAAGACGCGGATGGATTCTATACAGGATTATTGGCTGAAACCGGTCTCATAGGGGCTGTAGCCTTCTTGTGTTTTGCCTTCTGTGTGATTCTTCTTGTCTTGAATTCCCTGCGAAGATTTGGGAACTTGTCACAAAAGGGAGGAGATTATGATCATAGGAGAAGAATATTCTATGAGCTCTTCTGTGGAATGGTAGGAGCATATTTTTTGACCAGTTTCTTTGAACCGGTATTTAAGGTTCAAATCATGAGCTTCTTGTTCTTCTTCCTCTTAAAAATGATGCGTCTTGAGTCTCAGGACCTTCATCCTGGGTGCAAGGAGAGTACGTGACGTACATCACTTCCCTGTCTGTCGTGATTCCTGGTAGAAATCGTCCTCATGCGCTGCACAGATTATTAGACTCTGTTCATGCGGCCCTCCAAGGGGTAAAGATTTCTGCGGAAGTGATCGTAGTCGATGATCATTCCCATCCCGAAATTGATCTGGACGATCCCGGCTTTGGAGATTCCATAAAAATCTTACGGAACCATTTTAATGCGGGTCCATCTTATTCTCGAAACCTGGGGGCTAAAGCTGCCCGGGCGGAGAGTATCTGGATTCTTTTTCTAGATGATGACTTGATCCTGGATGGGGACTACTTCAAGAACCTGGGTGAGTTAAAGCTAGATGAAGATATTGTGGGGATTGAGGGAACTACAATAGTGAACTCGGTGCAGGGTCCCCTGGAAAGACATCCGGCCCGGAAGAATTTTAGTAAGGGGTTTGGTTCCGGAAACGTCCTGTATCGAAAGGAAGTCTTCCTTCGACTGGGTGGATTTGACGAGAAGTATTTCCACCCGTCTGGAATTCATTTCCGGGAGGATACCGACCTCGGACTACGAATGCTTTCCACCGGGGTTATTCTCTTCTCTCAAAATCTCATTGCCACGCATCCTGGTGACGGAGCCGATCCCTGGTTCTTAATTAAGGATGCTCGAAAGTACTATTTTGAAGCATATTTCCTGGTTAAGAATCCTGAGGGGAGGAGATGGATAGGTTCTGCTCTAAAGAAGGGGAAGTTAGGCACTTTTCAGCTCAGGGGAGCCCTGAGTGATCTGCTGGTGCTGGGGGTGTTAGTAGGTGTGGTCACACTCATTCCCGGATTGTCCTTTTTCCTGGGAATTATGTACGGTGTACTGGGGGCGTTACTACTCCGCGGATTTCGGTTAAAACCCGCCGAGATTCCGATGCTTCTAGTGGTGGTTCTTGTTTATCCATGGGTGCATTCTTTTTACTATTGGAAAGGTGCCCTCCTCCTGGCCGTACCCTATCTTATTGCAAAGAGTTCCTTAAGGTGGAAGGATTGGATTTCAGTTTTCTCCGGCGGAGCTTCAAAATCCTCGCTTCTTCCTCTCCCAAAACGAAAATCTGGTATGAGGGTTTTGCAGGTAGTAAGGCAGTTTTACCCGTGTGTGGGCGGCATGGAGGAATTTGTGATGCATCTTTCCGCTCATCTCCTCAGGTTGGGTCACCACGTGGAAGTTTTGACCCTGGACCACTCTCTGAGTACCTCTGATCTTTTTAGTCCAGTGGAGGAGATTGAGACCAGGTGGGGGAAATGCGTTGTTCGCCGCGTAGGCGCGCGTCACCTTGGCCCCTGGTTCATTCCCGAACTTCAGGTGAGTCTGATTGAAAATTATGATCTGATTCACATTCATGGAACGGATGGCTTTCTGGAAGAAATAGTCTCTCTAAGAGAGAAGAAATATCCAGCAACTGGTTCGTGTCCCCTGGTCCTTTCCACTCATGGTGGATTTTTCCATAGCAAGAATTGGAACTGGGTCAAGAACCTATGGTTTCGGACACGAACACGCGCTTTTTTAAGAAAAGTAGATTTGGTGATGGCCTGCTCCCACGAGGATGCCAGAATTTTTGAGACGGTTTGTGAGCGCTTGGTGGTATTGGAAAACGGTGCCCACCTCGAAGATCTACGAATCCTGGAACCTAAATGTCCTGACCCTGATCGATTGCTTTTCGTGGGAGGATTGTATTCTCACAAACGAATAGAAATTTTACTGAAACTCATCCAAGCACTTCGCGTGGAGAACCCGGGAATTCACTTGGAGATCGTAGGTGATGGTCCCATGAAGGAAGGTTTATTAAAGCAAGTCTCAGCCAGAAAATTAGAGAAATCAGTAAGTTTTCTCGGTCAAATTTCCAGAGAGGATCTTGTCTCTGCCTACCAGCGTGCTGGCATCTTCGTTTCGGCGAGTCAATTTGAAGGCTTCGGAATATCAGTTGTAGAGGCAATGTCAGCGGGTTGTTTGCTCTTGCTTAACCAGATCCCCTCCTTCCAATCATTCGTGACTCAGCATACCACCGGTCTAGAGGTTCCCTTTGATGATATGTCGAGGGTACTAGAGGGATATAGAGCCCTGGCAGGCCTTTCAGAAACACAGAGATCAACTATGTCCCAGGAGTGTCGGAGTCGGAGCGAGAGATATTCCTGGGATAAGGTTAGCGAGGAATTCGAAAGACAGTATCTCTCTCTCTTGGAAGAAGTAACTTTTCCTTCTTCCAATGGTTCGCTATAATCCCAATTTATATTCATATATGAAGAAAAAACTCCTCTTATGGGCAACTTTTGTCATAACTCTGCCTGGGTTATGGGCAGGTCCGCCATCTAAAATATCTCCTGAAGTCGCATTAAATCAGGGGAATAGCAATTCCTTTCAAGAGATTACAAAGGAAATTTCCAAGCTTTCCCGTCGACTTCAATATTTCGATTCTCAGGCTTATTTGGCCAGATTGCTCAAGAGTGTGGAGACTTCAGGATACTTTTTTTCGAGAAGAGGAAAATTTTTCACAACCTCCGCATTAGGACTTTTTGGTCCCGAGCTACAGTTGGGATTGAGTCGATCTGTAGGAGACCAGCAGAATACAACCAAAATTCTTCTTCTTGGCAAGGGAAATGAAGTTGTGTTTCAGCTAGATGCCTCCGGTCGCGTTCGTGCTAACGGATTTGAAGGAGATGGTAGTTCTTTACGAAATATTCCTATAAGAGCATTGAAAGGACTGAATTCTTTAGCGGTGGGACTGGACCAAGTGGAGAATATAAAACAGCTCCCCTATAGTTTCCTGGAAGATACCCTAAGTGCCAAAGATCCCAAGAAAGTCCCATCTAGCCAGGCTGTTGCCCGTTATGTACGCGAACAGGTCTCCAATTTGGAAGCTGGACTCAATCTGGCCTATGAACCGAGAAACTCCAATATCGTAGAGCATGTCTATGCCCAGAAAGGCAACCCACACCGAGTTACAAAATCAGATGTGGGGCTGACTGATGTCGTGAACATTGATGTCCTCGGATCCTTCGAGCAGCGTAATGGCTCGAAGATCGCTACTCAAAAGGTTATGGCCAGAGATCAGAAGGGGCTAAACCTTACGGACGGAAGAGGAAAGGGTATTCATATCCACGATGGAGGGAATATCGGGGTAGGTACCGAGCATCCAACCCATAAATTGGAGCTATTTGGTACGGGAGAGAGTATTTCTAGTGCCGCGCTAGGAGTTATCCAAGGTTCTGGCCGAGGTCATTCGGTAATGAGATTGAGGAACCAGGCTCCCGGCGGACGAACTTTTACCATCGGTTTGGGGGGAGCTGAGGCTTCTTCTCATCCTCAGGCACTCTATATTTCTGATGACTCCGCGTCAGTAAGCCGCATGGTTCTGGATAAGTATGGAAGAGTGGGGATAGGTACACGGGACCCACAGGTTCTTCTTGATGTTGGAGGTACCCTGAATGCTCATTCGGTGGAGGTTTCTGGTACTCTCACTGCGGGAACCCTCTCCGTGGTAGGTGGTATCCGCGCGGCTAACCTGGGGACTATCGCGTCTCAAGATGCGCAGGAGGTTCATATATCCGGTGGAAGTATCCGTGGAATTGAAGATATCTCAATCTCAGACGGGGGTACCGGAGCAAGTGTTGCCATAGACGCTCGCAAGAACCTGGGGCTTGAAATTGGAAAGAATGTCCAAAAGCATCATCCTCTCCTTGAGAAATTAGCTACAAAGAGAGCAAAAACCATGTCGATGCTCTTTGACACAGGTTCCTCTCTGGCAACAAGAACAGCAACAGAAGTTCGATCTTATCTAGGGTTAGAATCCCTTGCACACCAATCTGCATCGGCTGTGAATATTCGCGGTGGAAAAATTCAAGGAACCAGTCTTGACGGAGTCTTGATTGGTGAATCCTTTCCAGCCTTTGCCACCTTTACCCATGTAGAAGTTCGCAACGGAATTCTTGGTCAGGTTCAATCGCCTCAGCAACCTATGATTCAGAGTGTTGGCACCCTCAAGAGCCTGAGTGTGGCTGGTGATGTCAGATTGGGTGGGGACCGGATTCTAATTGATACCAGAAAATCCAAAATTACTCTTGGATCCAATCGAAGGAAGGCTGAGGTAGAAATTTCAGGTGGAGTGAGAGCGGATAGCTTGGAATTGAAAAAGAAACTTGTAGCTCAAAGTGTGCTGATTTATGGGGATCTTAAAGCTCGAAATATAGGTTCTATCGCTTCTCAAGATTCTCGTAAGGTGCTTATTGAAGGCGGTAAGATTTCAGGAATTCAAGATATCCTTGTCACTGATGGAGGGACCGGGGCGAGTACTCCCAAGGATGCCCGTAAAAATCTTGGGTTGGAGATCGGTAAGCAAGTACAGCCCTTTCATCCAACCCTATCTAGTCTGGCAGCTCTTCCACCCCTTCAAAATCAAATTCTTGTTCGTGACGGTTCAAAGGTAAAGCCGATCACAAGCGCGAAAGCCAGGAAAATCTTAAAGCTTAAGTCGATGGCCTTTCAGGATTCATCCAGCGTGGGAATTGGAGGGGGCATCCTGACGGGTGTAAAAATTGATGCTGCCAGGATCGGGCTGAAGATTCCCGGACCGGCGAAATTTACCAGGATAGATTCTCTTGGCGGCCTCTATGGCTCTTTACGGACTCCTTACCAGAAGGAAATCACCAGGGTTGGGACCCTGGATTACCTTGCAATAAAGGGAGGTTTCAGGGTAGGACCCGCTAACCTGGTCGTAAACAGCCGCAGTAAGAGAGTGGGTATCGGTACTACCACTCCCCTTGGATTACTTCATGTTGCAGGGACCTTGAGGGTTCGTCAGATCTGTGATGAGTCAGGCAAAAAGTGCATTGATGTTGGCAAGGACCTTCCGGTTCCTGGAAAGCATGCCTCGGGAGCTTTTGTAGGTGCTAAAGGTGCTACTTCTGGAAAGGATCGTAACCAGGCTACCGGCGAGAGGAGCGCGGTAGTAGCGGGAGTCGGAAACCTTGTGAGCGGATTAGATGGATTCCTGGGGGCAGGATATCGAAATCAGGTTCCTGGAGATGGGGCTGGTGTAGTTGGAGGAAACGCTAACACGGCCTCGGGAATCCGAAGTTTTATTGGGGGTGGGAATGTCAATACGGCCTCCGGGGAACTCAGTGCCATAGCTGGGGGAAATCTAAACACAGCCTCTGGTTTGAAAAGCTATGTTGGCGGGGGAAATGTAAATGTGGCTTCTGGAGTTAACTCCACAGTTGGCGGTGGTCAGTCTAACAAAGCACTTGGCTTAAATAGTACTATCGCGGGGGGATCTCTTAATCTTTCCCGATCGAAAAACTCCATTGTTGGCGGAGGTTCGGGAAATAGTGCCTCAGGAGAAGGATCCGCTGTCTTGGGAGGATTTCAAAATGAGGCCAGGGGTGATTTTTCCACCATTCCCGGAGGACAAAATCTCATCATAGAAGGTGATGGAAACTTTGGATTCAATGGAACAAAGCAAAAGATCTCTATTCCTCGAAAGGTTAAATCTAGTGCTCTGTTTCTAGTAAAGTCCTTTGGTATTGGAATTGGCGAACCTACAGCTCTACTCCATGTGGATGACAGGCCCGGAAATGATCGTGGATATATAAGAGCTTCGAACTTCAACCCCATTCCCGCAAAGTTTTGGCCGCAGTTTGACCAGGCACCTCCATACCTGCTCAAAAATGCCCTCTGGATTGGTTGGGATTCGAGACGTAAAGTCTGGAAGTACTATCGGGAATATGAGGCTGACCGAGGAATCAGTGATCCAGGAAACCCAACCAATTGGAAGATTAATGGGAGTACCGTAGGGTACTATGATGGTAACCAAGATCAATTACCTCCTGGAACCCATCTCAATAACCGCTATAACCCCCGTATGCCAGCCGCTCGATGTGGTCAGGATGATATTCAGGTTCGTGCGGGCAGTACGTGGGTTGATAAGTACCCTTCGGCGATTATTGATGTAGGTTTCAACTATGCTGGCGGGGAATTCAAAGATGATAGTCCTGTGATGCGTTCCAGTGGAAACAACAAGGTTCCACCCACTTGGATGGCATTCTCACAGAGACGTAGAGGTTCTACTGGTATGACCTGGTTTGTAGCTGCACAAGCCGCGGCGAATGCTGGAAAGCGGCTTCTCTCTAACTCCCAGTGGCAGACGGCTGCCATGGGGACCATTCGAAGCTCTGGAAACCAGATGGTAGATGGAAATGACTGGAAAGTGATTTCATCACAGGACTTCTCCCGCTTTGGAGTGGTGGGTATGGCTGGAAATCTCTGGGAATGGGTTGGAGAATGGGGCCAATTCGGCAGAGATATGACAATCTCAAGGGGTGAAGGTCTAGATGCCTGGGGGTCCAAGTACGGTTCCGACTTCACCTATAATATCAACGGAAAAGCTTTTACCAACGATAGAATGAGCTGGGTCACTGGCTTACCCGGAGCAATGCATCGTGGAGGCTATTGGGCCCAGGGAGAAAACGCCGGAATCTTCGCCTTAGCAGCAGACGCAGCCCCCTCAAGATGGGAAACCACAATAGGCTTCCGAACCGGAAGGTGATGCGAGAACCGGAAATTTTTGGGTGATTTGTGATTCCATCAGAAGCACCTGAAAGCTGATTACTCCTTGAACGGTACGATGCACCGTCCTTCGTCCCAATCAACTTCCATGCACATCTGCTGAAATCCCAACCCTACCCAAAATTTCCGGCCCTCGCATCACGATAAAATTGGGAAAATCCCTCGTTGCTCTCGGGTCTTTTTTTGGGGGGTGATTGCCGGTGACAGGACCCGCTGCACCGCAGCTCATTATTCCCCTTCTAACCTCAAATGACCATACCTGTATAGATGGGGAAAATCACTGCTAGTGCGGCTATTCTTAGCTTTTCGATTTTCCAGGCGTAGGATTTTCTATCTACCAGGGTGCTCAGGCTCCACAGGCTCACTACCAGTATGACTGCGAATGACGCTGTCCAGATAATTCCAAGGCTGGGTTGAATCCCCAGGTATATAAAAGTTCCTACCAGGATCAATAATCCATTTAGAAATACATAGATCTGGTCTCTACCAGAAATCTGAGGATCGTGGCTTTTAACATCCTGCTTTTGGAGAGTGGGCTCTTCCTTAGAATGAACATAGCCTTCTGGTAGGTAGTCTGGCGGGCTTATCAAAATCCATATTTTGTTCAAGACGCCTTTGGTGGCCGAAGCCATCTGCGATATTTCCACCCAGTAGTGCAGGTTGGCCCAAATGGGATTAAAACTCCTTAGAGGAGTGGTGATCCCATATTGAACTTCTTCTTTTTCTTCTTCAAAGGAACCGAATAAGCGGTCCCAGATGATGAAAACACCGGCGTAGTTCTTATCAATGTATTGTTTGTTTTTGCCATGGTGAACTCGATGGTGGGAAGGGGTGTTCATGACCATTTCAATAAGAGCAGGGCAACGGTTGATGAGCTGTGTATGAATGAAGAATTGGTAAATCAGATTCAAGGAATGACCAATGGCGAAGTGAACCGGGTCGGCTCCCAGGATGGCGAGGGGGATATAAAAGAGACTGGAGAAAAAATTACTAAATGCTCCCTGCCTCAGGGCAACGGCCAGGTTATATTCTTCACTCTGGTGATGCACGATGTGAGTCGCCCAAATAGCTTTAACCCTGTGAGCGCAGCGGTGATACCAATAGTAGGCCAGGTCACCCAGAAGGAAGGTGATGAGGAAGGCAATCCAGGAGGTCTGTGACCAGTGGGTTAAAGCCAGGGCTTTACTCACAGCGTAGAAGTTATAAAAAATAAATCCCTTCGTGAAAATATTTACGATTTGTTCAAAAATCCCGCAGGAAAGGTCATTGACGGCATCATTGAGGCGATAAAGCTTTTTCTTCTTATAGTGGCACCAGGCCGCTTCGAGCATGATGCTCAATATAAATATTGGAATTGCCATGTAGATTAAGTTCATTTTTGAATTTCCAGTACTAAGTAACCGTTAAGTTACCAGATTAGGGAATTTTCTAAAAATGGCAAGTTCTAGTTAAAAAAATTTGAATCTTTTTTTTAGAGGTCGAGCTACAGAGGGGCGGGTCCTGTCACCGGCAATAACCCCGTTCCGTTCAGCGCACGAAGGGATATTGTCCAGAGCAATAGCAAACAACGCCGAGCATCTCCTGGCAGAGCTGGCACGGCAAATTCATGAGCCAGGTTCAAGCCAAAGCAAAGCCCGACTACCCTGCGTTACGCCAAACTCCACAGGGACCCCATTGCACGGAGCCACCCACCAAAGAACATTGGAAAAATACCTTGTTTAGCTTTTTTAATCGAGGCCAATTTTGCGGGTGGCGCTGGGCAACGGGGTCCCCGTGGAGTGTAGAGCGGTGTAGGGAGTGAAGAGTTTTTCAGGGCTACTTGGTAATTTACCTACTAAGCCGTGAGCACTTCCCTTGGAAGTGTCCGGCGTTTCCTGTGATGCCATAGAAAGAAGACCCTACGCAAACGCAATGGAATGGGGGTTGTTGCCGGTGACAGGACCCGCCGCAATGCAGCTAGCACATAAGGACTTTGTTTCTTTAAGAAGCTTCGGCTTCTTTTTCTTTTCCTCTGTTCATCCGTTCGTGATGGACTTTGAGGATTTCGGCGCTGATTTTCTTTACGTCCATTTTAGCGAGTTCCTGGGGTGAAATTCTATCCTGGGGTACCTCGGGGAGTTCCTTGATCCATTCCATGAGCTGGATGTTCTTATTGGCGTTAACCTCATCGATTCGCTCCACAGGGGTGAAGTGGGGGGCGGTGTGTAGAACTTCTGGATGGGCGCGTACCAGATCCCGTATTTCCTCAACAATATCAATGAATCGATCCAGTTCTGCCTTGGAATAGCTCTCTGTTGGTTCCAACATCAATCCATAGGTTTCCGGCCAGGCTACGGTGGGCGCATGGAGCCCGAAATCCAGGAATAGTTTACCGACTCGCTGTACCACTAGCGCGTGCTTGATTCCAGTGGCCTTTACCCGCTCAAAAGTCTCCTCCAGCAGGGTTAGGATGAATTCGTGCATGCGGGGTTCTTTACTCTCAGCGGGGAGACAGGGATAGATTTTGGAAAGTTTGGAGAACATATAGCGCGCACTAAGTACCGCGATAGCAGACATTCTCCGAACACCTTCCGGCCCTAATGCTCGAAGGTAGGTATAACAGCGCACCTTGTGTGCAAAATTACCATGATGACGATGGATAGGGCCCATTGATTTGGAGGGCTTGAAGGTCTCAAAGGAGTCTCCATTCTTTCTGACCTGGACTCCGGGGAGGTAATCAATGAGTTTTTTGCTCACCGCGACAATCGCATCCCCGGGTCCCCCGCCTCCGTGTGGAATGGAGAAAGTTTTGTGGAGATTGCTATGTACCGCGTCAACACCAAGTTTTCCAAGATGAACCCACCCGGAAATAGCGTTTAAATTTGCTCCGTCCATGTAAACGAGGCCGCCCACGGAATGAATCAATTCAGCCACTTCCTGAAACTTTGATTCCATGATTCCTGAGGTGTTGGGATTCGTGACCATGATCCCGGCAATACGATTGTCGTACTTCGCAATCAATTCTTTAAGTTGATCCAGATCAATCAAACCGGAGCTATCCGCTTCTACCAGTTTCAGTCCGGCATCTCGATTTTCTTTTGTGGGGCTGAAGCCCGAGACTGTAGCCGTTGCGTAATTTGTCCCATGTGCGGAGCGGGGTATGAGAAGAATGTCCCTGGCTCCCTCACTATTATCTCGGTGATAAGCCTGAAACATCTTTACACCAACCAATTCACCCTGGGCGCCAGCTACAGGCTGAGTAGTGACAGCAGGGAGTCCTAGAAGACTCTTAAAGATCTCTTGAGTTTCATAGAGGATCTCAAGACACCCTTGTGTATTGGATTCATCTGCCTGGGGATGAATAGAGGTGAAGCCCTTTAAAGAGGCGCAATAATCGTTGATATAGGGGTTATATTTCATCGTACAGGATCCCAGCGGATAGGGACCTTCATCAGGAGATATATTCTGGCGGCCTAATTCTCGATAGTGCTGCTCGATTTTAGCAGTTGGAAGATGGGGAATCCCGGGAGGTTCTTCCCGCAGATACTCCAGGGGAACCAGGGGGATATTGTCGGTCTCATTACCTCTTTTTCCAAATTGAGATTCAAAGAATGCGATCAACCTGGAAAGATCATCAGCGCTATGGCGATCGGAGAAGGATAGGAGGAGCAGGTTGGATTTACCCTCCCGTCTTCGAGAAGATACATTTACACCCAGCTCGATTCCTTCTGAAGCCGCTAGTTTGATCAGCGGGTCAATAGGAAGATCTAACTTCAGGGTAACCTCATTGAAAAAAGGAGTCATGCCAAAGGCTAGATGAACCCCTGAAATCTGTGTGAGAGCGCTAGCTGCCTTTAATGCCATAGTCCTGCCAGCCTGGAGCGCGGTCCCAAGCTCCCGATCTCCACGGGCCAGGAGAATGGCTCCGGCAAGAGTAGCGACAAAGGATTGGTTAGAGCAGATGTTGGAAGTGGCCTTTTCCTTACGGATATGTTGTTCACGGGTAGACATGACCAGAACTTTACAGTCTGCCCCGGCCTCATCTTTTGCCAGACCTACATAGCGGCCGGCTGAGGATCTGAGGTCATTTCGGCAGGAGTCGTTGAATCGAATGCCAAAGATTCCAAGTCCCGGACCCCCATAATTAGGTCCGAGTGCCAAATGCTGGCCTTCACCGACAATCATATCTACGCCGCAGTCGCCAAATTCCCTGGGGGCCAGAAGCCCTCCTGGTCCCAGAAGCAAGGGATCGATAATGGCAATGGAGCGAACTGAATGGTCCTTGGCGATATTGGTGAGAAAGTGAACTTCCTCAAGGTTCCCAAAATTGTTGACCTGTGGAAAAACGATACAAGCGAGATCCCCTTGTAATTCCTCTATGCGCTGCTCAAGGTACTGGAGATCTATAATTCCCAATTCTTGATTAGCAGGGAAAACTTCAATTTTTAGACCTGTGTCCTGCGCCATTGTTCTTAAAACTTCCAAATCTCCTGGATAGATGGTTTCGCTCACCAGGGCTGTTTTTGAACCCCTTTGAAGTCTCACCGAGCACTGAATAGCCTCATAAAGACAGGTTGACCGATCATACATGGAGGCATTGATGGCTTCGAATCCGGTCAGCATGGACAAACAACTCTGGTAGATCCATAGAGAGTTCAAGGTTCCCTGGGAACGTTCGGGCTGATAGGGCGTATAGGCTGTAGTCAGGCCTCGAATATTACAAAGGAAAGGAAGCAGAGGATGGGTGTTATAGTCAGCCAATCCATCACCTAAAAAGGAAATGCCTACTCGATTTTTATTAGCGATCTCCTCCAGGTGATCCGCAATTTCTACATATGCTAATTCCCTGGGGATCTCTGGGGGATCTTCCATTAAAACCTCTTGGGGAATATGAGCGTAGAGGTCTTCAAGCTTCGAGCAGTCTACCTCCTCTAGCATAGCCTGAATTTCTTCCTGCGATGCACAGATATAATGCCTCTCAAGTTCTCTCGGCAATGTTTCAGGATCGTATGGAAAACGGTTTTGATTCATGAAATCCCCTTGTGGTTCAGATCCCGAATTATATACACCCTGAGGGGAAATTCAACAAGTTTTGAAGAGTACGGAACCTCAATCTATATGGGTGTCTTGGGAGAAGAATGCAACTTCCTGGGAGGAAGCCTTTCTGAGCAGAAATTCACGGGGATAGGCGTGGCCGTGGTAGAGATACTTAAGATATCCATAAATGTCATAGAGGATGACATAGATTGAGGGTATTAAGAGCAGCGTAAAGACTGCTGAGAATACCAGTCCAAAGGCCAGGGATATCACGCAGGGTTTAAGGAACTGAGCCTGCATTGAGCGTTCAAAGAGCATGGGTGTGACCCCTAAAAAGGTTGTCACTGTGGTAAGAAATATGGCCATGAACCTTTCCTGACCTGCCTTTACTACGGCCAGCAGAAAAGGGGAGCCTGCCCGCACGCGTCTATTGATAAAATCAATGAGAAGTAAAGAATTATTGACCACAATTCCAGTGAGGGCCACCAGGCCAAACATGGACATAATGGAGAGTTGATGCCCCATGAGAACATGACCAAAGATTGCTCCAATGAATCCAAAAGGAATGGCGAACATAATGATCAAGGGCTGAATATAAGAGTGAAAAACACTGGCAAGGATGGAATAGATCACCAGCAGAGCTACGATAAATCCAATGTAAAGGGAGTTCATAGACTTCTGTCTTTCTTCTGTCTGGCCTCGAAAGACCACTTTTACTCCCGGATGGCGACCAAGTATGGAGGGAACAGCAGCCTTCTTCATCGCCGCGACAAGGCGGCTGGAATTTCCCCTGGTAGAGTCAACATCAGCGGTGATCGTGATTTCTCTGAAACGAGAGGTGTGATTGATTGCGGAGTAACCTCGTGTAAAGTTAAAAAAACCAATTTCTTCAAAAGGTATTTCTAATCCGCCGGGGGTTCGAATTCGCTGGGTTTTCAAAGAGTTCAATGAGTCTCGCTCAGATTTCGGGTAGCGTACATAGACTCGGATATCATCTTTACCGCGTTGTATACGAAGAGCTTGTTCACCAAAATATGCTTGTTTAATCTGGATTGCTACGTCTGCCAGATCCAGACCCAGATTTCTTGCCAGTGGTTTTAGAACCAGTCTTGCCTCCAATTTTCCATCCCTGGAGTTATCTCGTACGTCCTTCACGAAGGGATAGGCTTTTAACTCAGATTGAAGTTCATCGCTCACCGCTTCCATAGCGACAAAATCATCCCCGATTATCTGCAGCTCAATCGCGTTTCCACCAGGGCCGTGGTTGCGGGTCTCAAATACCAGGGATACCGCTTCGGGGATCTCCCCAACCTTCTTACGCCAGACCTTGAGAATCTCATCATAGAAGATGTTTCGTTCCTCCGCAGGATGCAGCTCCACCGTAAAGGAGGCCCCACCAGACCAAACTCTGGAATAGACATGCTCAATAAAGGGAAATCTCTGACCCGCTAAACGCTTGGATTCCATATCCCTCTGGGAGTTCCACAGTTCCCTGAGGATAAGCTTTGCCGCTTCTTCTGACTGTCGATAATCAGTGCCGGCGGGAAACTCAACAGACGCCTTTACCATATCCTGGTCCGTCTTGGGCATGAACACGAAATTGATACGGTCTCCCGCGATTAGACCGATGGAAAAAATAAGTAGACCCAATGCTCCGCATAAAGCACTATAGCGGTATTTTAGGATGATCTTAACCAGCGTGAGGTATACATCTGAGATAAACCAACGTACCGATTGCTGTATTCGCTCACGAACTCTTGAAAAAGAATCCGCAGGCCGATCCATGCGTAGATGATGGGCAAGGTGACCCGGAAGTATATAGAAGGATTCGAGCAGTGAAAGAAGCAGGGCCATGACGACTACAAAAGGTAAAATAGCGAAGAATTTACCCATGTGTCCTTCCACAAAATACAGGGGTACAAAAGCGACGATCGTGGTGGACACAGAAGCCAATACGGGCCACATAACTTTGATGGTGCCATAGAAGGCCGCTTCAAACCGGTTTTTTCCTTCCTGCATTTTTTGAAAGATAGACTCGGAAACGACCACAGCGTCGTCAACGACAATACCAAGAACCAGGATCATGCCGAACATGGAAATCATATTGATGCTTTGGCCCGCATAATTCATAAAGATGAAGCTGCCCAGGAAACTGACGGGGATCCCAAGCGCGACGAAAAATGCCAGTCTGAGCTCCAAAAAGAGCGTTAGAGCCAAAAAGACGAGAATAAGGCCCATATAGCCGTTTCTTTCCATCAATGCCAGGCGGCCCTTTACCATGCGTGAAACATCACCCCAGGTAATCATCTTTATATTCCCCGGCAAATCCTTCTGCTTGTTTTCGACGAACTCCTTTACCACGTCAGTGATGTGGATCAAATCTTGATTCCCGGTCTTATAAATACGCAGAACTTTAGCGGTTACTCCATCTAGAAGAGATGCGGAGTGGATGTCTTTGAAGGAATCCTTAATTTCCGCCACATCCTTAAGAAGGACTCTGGAACCATCCTCTGTACTCAGCAGAATGATGCCTTCCATTTCCTGACCGGTGTATTTTTGGTCCATGGTACGGACCAGGATTTCCCCCTGTCGAGACTTGATTGTTCCCCCGGGTAAATTGATAGAATTCCGGCGAATTCTGTCCGCGATGAAATTGAAATTAAGTCCGTGCTGGCGTAATTTTTCTTCGGAAACTTCAATGGAAATTTCTCTTTCCTGGGCATCGAGATAATCTACCTGGGAAATCGTGGGAAACAAGAGGAGTTCATCGCGGATACCATCCGCAAACGACTTGAGTCCTTCTTCTGATACATCGCCGTAGATTCCAACAAAAATGGCTGGGGTCTTTCTGATGATATCAATCACTTTTGGCCTTTCGGCATCACGAGGAAAGGTAACTATTTGATTGATTTCACTTTCAATTTTGTCGCGTATCTCAGAAGGATCGAAGTCAGGGCTAACCTCAATCATCAGGGAGGAAAAGGATTCGGAGGATGTAGATCGAATCTCTTCGATCCCGGTGATTCTGCTCACCCTTTCTTCGATAGGGGTGGTAATGCTCTCTTCAATTTCATCGGGAGAAGCACCTGGGTAAGAGACCGAAACATTAACCAGGTCAAATTGAAACTCGGGAAACATCTCCCGTGGTACCTGGTAAAAGGAAGCCATGCCCCACGCCAGGAGAACGATGAGCAAGAGATTCATCGCCACTGAATTTTTCAGTGCAATTCGGATCAGGTTCATAAAAGTGCTTTTTTGGTTACAGCAATGACTCTTTTTCCGTCCTCGAAAAGCTCTGTATAGCGAAGGATCAGTTCATCTCCTTTTTCAAAGGCCCCCCGTACCCACAGCGTAGCACCTTGATCCCTGGCTAATTCAACCGTCACAGTGTGCACCATTCCTTCACGGATAACCTGAACCCTGTCATTAAGCAGAGCGGTTCGATCCACTTCGTAGACATTCTCGAGCATATCCCCGGTAAACTCTACCTTACAGAAGGTGCCGGGGTGTAAAAAGAGGTCGTTTAAATTGTCCTTTGAAAGGGTGTTAGTAAATTCAATATAGACGGGAAGAGTCCTTGTTTTTGGATCATAAGCCGCTCCAAACCGCGAGATTTTCCCCAGAACACCAGGGCCTTTTGGAGCCACCGGGTCAATTTTGACAAACCGTCTTGAATCATCGAGCCGCAATTGTTTCCCGGCGGATGGTAGATCCGCGATACCCGTTGAGCTGTTTCCTAAGAGAGTTTTGATTTCTGATTGAGGAACGGGAATTTTAAGTTCAAGTGACTCGAGGCTCACCAGTCTGCCAAGAGAAACTCCCATTCCCAGAAATTCACCAACTTCTCCTTTTCGATCGTTAAGTTTTCCTGTAAATGGAGCTCGAATTTCGGTTCTTTCAAGGCGGATCATGGCCTCCTGAACTGAGATTCTGGCAGAGGATATATTGGCTCTTTGAAGCGTGATTTTATGGGGAATCTGGGCCAGGGCATTTTCGTGACCAAGAACCTGTAATCGTTGCTGCTGCACCTTTTGAAGAATGTTCTCGTAGGCCTGATCGGTAACTGTATGCTCCTTGACCATTTCCTTGTAACGTTTCAATTCTTTTTCGTTAAGGGTTAGATTTTTTCTGGACAGCTCAAGGCTTTTCTTAAGATTACTGCGCTCTTGAAGGACCTGTTCCAGGGACGCTCCCTTTGCCAACTGAGTCGCACGGGCCTTTTCCAGGGCTAGATGGTACTCGCGTTGATCAATTCTGATCATCACCTCGCCCCGTTTTAGAATTCCTCCTTCGCGAAAGTTTTGACTGAGGAAGACAATTTTGCCAGGTACTTCTATGCGTACCTCTGCCTGGGCCGCAGAGCTTGTATTGCCGTAGGCCTCAAACTTGATGGGTAGGTCTTTTAGTTTCAAGGTACGGGTGTGTAGTTGTGGGGCTCTAACCTCTTCTGGACGCTTCTCAAGTCCCGGTTTGGTGAACTTCAGGAAGACAAAAGAGAGTACCCCTAATAGAAGGAAGCCTATACAAAGAATGATGTTTATCCAGGTTTCTCTTCGAAAACTCATAGCGGAACTCCAAGACAGTCTACATTCCTAACACTTTATTAAGGCGGTATACAAGGGGTATTTTGGAGGTGGCGGGTAAGACATATGGCAATTAATTTTCTGGGAATGCGACTTGAGGAATGGACCGTTGAAGAACTCCATAACAGGATTTCTGAAGCGGTAAAACATCAGCACTCCATTGAGATTCTCAATCTCAATGCCCATGGTGTGAATCTTTGTTTTGATGATCCAGAATTTTTTGAAATTCTGAAGACTACCCAGCATATTTTTTGTGATGGAGAGGGTGTGCGCTTTGCGGTCAATCAAAGGGGGGGGGAGATACCCTATCGAATTACCTATGCCGACTGGATGCCTCAATTCTTATCCTGGGCGCAAGAGGAAGGGCTAAGGGTTTTTTTCTATGGTGCCCGGCAAGCGGTACTGCAAAAGGCCGTTGAAAGGGTTCATCAAACATTTCCGAGATTGAATCTGTGTGGCTCAGTTCATGGTTATGTTTCTGAGGAATTAGCCGTAGCTGAAATCATCAGGGCTGCTCCCCATGTTGTTTTTGTAGGTTTAGGAATGCCTCTCCAGGAAAAGTGGATTCGGCGTAATAAAGATCGTATATCGGTGAACTGCTGCTTAAGTGCTGGCGCTGCATTTGATTACCTGGCAGGGACAGTACCAAGAGCTCCCGGATTTTTTCGTAAATTCGGTATGGAGTGGTTCTTTCGATATCTCATTGAACCCAGAAGAATGTTCAAGCGCTACATCCTGGGCAATCCAAAGTTCCTTTATAGAGTTTTCAGAAATCGTCCGCCTGAGTGAAGCTTCATGGACTCGAATCTCTCAGAGCTTTCTTTTCCTGCCTCTATCTGTTAGTTTTTGACTTACTTCAAGCCCCATTCCAGGTTTCAAATGCACTACGATCCCAGTCGGATTCGAATATTTTCAATCATCGCCCATATTGATCATGGCAAGTCTACCCTTGCCGATCGCATCATCTCCCTTACCGGAACGGTTAGTGACCGCAAGATGAAGGATCAGTTACTCGATAGTATGGATATCGAAAGAGAGCGCGGGATCACCATTAAGTCCCAGGCTATCCAATGTTTGTACAAAGCTCGTGATGGCAAGGACTACATCTATTACCTTATTGATACTCCGGGGCATGTGGATTTCACCTATGAGGTGTCCAGGGCTCTTTCCGCTTGTGATGGAGCTATTCTGGTAGTAGACGCGGCACAGGGAGCCGAATCTCAGACAATTGCAAATATGTACATGGCACTGGAGCAGGAACTGGCGATTATGCCGGTAATCAACAAGATTGATCTTCCGGCGGCCTGCCCCGACCAAGTCGCCGAGGAAATCGAGGAACTTCTGGGAATAGATGCTACTGAGATTCCCCAGGTTTCGGCAAAAAATGGTACGAACATCGACCTGATCCTGGAAAAGATACATCAAGTATTTCCTCCCCCTAATGTGGAAAATAGCCTCGACCTCAGGGCACTGGTATTTGACGCAAAATTTGAATCCTATCGAGGTGCAATTATTTTTGTCAGGGTTTACGGGGGAAAAATAACCCGGGGTACTAAGATTCGGATGTTTGCCGCTGATGAGGAATTCGAAGTCTCGGAAGTAGGCGTTTTCACCCCTGAAGAATCCAGGGTGGATATTTTATATCCTGGGATGGTTGGCTACCTGACAGCTTCTGTAAAATCACTTGAGGATGTCCTTATCGGCGATACGATCATGGATGCGACGAAGAAATCCGTGACTCCTTTGCCTGGCTTCAAGCCGGTTCGCCAGATGGTTTTTTGTGGTCTATATCCTGTCAATTCCGAGGATTATGAGGATCTCAAGTCTGCTCTAGAAAAACTGAGTCTGAATGACTCTTCAATTTCTTATGATCCGGACACTTCTCAGGCACTTGGCTTCGGATATCGCTGCGGCTTTCTTGGACTTTTACACTCAGAAGTTATTCAGGAACGATTGGAGAGAGAATTTGATCTTGATCTGGTTGCTACCGCTCCCTCGGTGGTTTACCGCATCACTCTCACCGACGAGGAAGTCAGGGAAATTGATAATCCAAGTAAGTTGCCTGATCCCAACCGATTTGAATACATCGAAGAACCCTACATCAAGATTTCTATTTATATGCCCAAGGAATACATAGGTTCGGTGATGGATCTGTGTGAGCAAAAGCGAGCTACCTATGTGGATATGAAATATCTGGATCGGTCTCGAGTGATCTTAACCTATGAGATGCCCCTGAGTGAGATGATCCTGGACTTCTTTGATCGACTAAAATCCTGTTCACAAGGATATGCATCTCTGGACTATGACTTCATAGGTTATCGAAGGGCAAAGCTGGTTAAGATGGAGATAGCTATCTCTGGGGAGCCTATTGATGCTTTCACCATGATTGTACCCAAGGATGCCGCCTATCACCGAGGACGCGAACTGGTGGAACTTCTGAAGGGCTTGATTCCTCGGCAAATGTTTGAAGTACCCATACAGGCCATGTTGGGTGCTCGCGCAATAGCTAGATCCACGATCCCAGCCATGAGAAAAAACGTTCTTGCGAAATGTTACGGAGGTGACATTACGCGAAAGAAGAAACTCCTTCAGAAGCAAAAAAAGGGGAAAAAGCGTATGAAAATGGTTGGAAAGGTAGAGGTTCCCCAGGAAGCTTTTCTGGCGGTTCTCAAGATTTCAGACAAGAAATAAGTCACTTTTAATATCCATGAAGTTCCTGTTCGCATCCCTACTTCGGATGTTTCTCACTCTCGCGGGTGTTTTCTTTCTCACATTCTGGGTGATGACCATGGTACCAGGAAATCCAGTCCTTTCACGATTGGACAGGGGAGTCTCCGAGTCCGAACTGCGCAAAAGAATGAGTCGTGAGAAGCTGAATCTTTCTGAAAAACTTGGGGTTTACGCATTAAAATTCTTTACCTTTGATTTTGGCAAGAGCCTGATAACCGGTGAGGACATTCGACAGGAGTTGAAGATCAGGGTGTTTAACACCGCGCTGTTAGCATTCTGCGGGTTAGTTTTGCTGGTCATAATCGGTCTGAGTGCTGGAATAGCCGGTGCATATTTCTCAGGAACCTGGATTGATCAGGTCCTGAGATTGATCACAACTCTTTTCCTATCTACCCCGGTTTTCTGGTTCGGACTGGTTCTTATGGTGGTATTCTCCCTGGTGCTGGGGTGGTTGCCTGTCTCGGGTACTGAGCTTCCGCAAGCCCTGGTATTACCGGCTCTTACAGTGGGATTAAGGCCAGCGGCATTTCTCCAAAGAGTGGTACAAAATAAATTGCTGGAGATCTTAGAAGAGCCCTATATCCTGGTCGCCTATGCCAAGGGTTTGAGTAAGTGGCGGGTGGTAATTTCCCACGGATTTCGAAATACCCTGGTTCCCACGGTGACTCTGATCGGTCTGGAGTTTGGAAATCTCCTGACGGGTGCCGTGGTAGCGGAAACACTTTTCGCTTATAAGGGTATTGGAACTTATATTCTGCAGGGAATCCTGTCGCGTGATTACAACGTGATTTTGGCATCGGTCCTGGTTTCCTGTCTAGGAGTTATGTTTGTAAATTTCATCGTAGAGGGAAGCTATCGATTCTTGGATCCGAAGTATCAAGATTAATCTCAGTCCCGGACAGAAAGTATTGGGAATCCTGTCCCTGGCGGGTTCGATCTTTCTACTCCTCCTCGCCCTTTTTCCTGGATTCTTCACCCTTCATGATCCCAATTTTCAAGATCTAAGTAAAATTCTCAAGCCTGCTGCTCAGTCGTATCCCCTTGGCTTCGATGGGCTAGGAAGGGATTTGTGGAGCCGTATTGTCTACGGGGCCCGCCACAGTCTATTCATTGGGGTTAGCGTAAGTCTTATAACCCTTTTCATTCCACTGTTATTATCTAGCTGGGTGCTCTTTTCAAAGAGGATTGTTGATCAAGCCTATTTGATGATCCTGGATCTATTCCTCGTCTTTCCCCCTTTGCTGTTAGCAATTCTAATTGCCGCGAGACATCCCGAAAGTTCAGTCTGGGATGTGGTTCTTGCGCTAAGCCTTAGTGGTTGGGCTTCCAATGGTAGATTGGTTCGCTCTTATTTACTGGAGATGAAATCCAAAGAATTCGTGCTTGCCGCCCAGGCTATAGGGGCAGGGAAGCTAAGGATCTACTGGAGACATCTTCTACCCAACCTGTATTCTCCTTTGATTGTCCTGGCTACCTTTCGGGTTGGTACCATGGTTCTGGCGGAGTCAACACTTAGTTTTCTGGGATTGGGCGGCGGTCCAGAGACCATTTCCTGGGGCTGGCTGGTATATGAAGGAAAAACCTATTTGAGCCAATCCTGGTTAATTTCTCTGGCACCGGCCACAGCCATAGCCCTATGTGTTTTTTCTTTTCAAGGTCTCGGCGAAATCCTTGAAGCCTTGCTTTTAAAAAAGAAAGGCTCCGTTGATAGCTAGCTAAGGGAATGGTGTTTGATTGGATTAGTTTCCTGCTTTGGGATCAGGACCGGAATATGCCTCATTCCAAAGCCCTTAAAAAGAGTGTTGACCAGTTATCGGGCGGGGGGATGGGGAACCCGAATACTGGTCAACTTAAAGACTTATTTGAAGCAATAACCTGGATTGAGGCCGAAGTTTATCAATACCCCTAAGGTGTGTCAAATATTTTGTCAGCATAGTGAATTTGTTGAGTTGACAGCCGGATTAATGTCTCTTAGATTCATCAGCATGGAACATGCCTCACTACTTATTGAAAATCTGGAGGTTTCTCTCTCCCAGGGATTGCTTAAACCGCATAAGAAAATACTCTTCGAGGTGTCTTTGAAGGTGCTTCCAGCCAGAATCTACGCGTTTTTAGGACCTAACGGAGCGGGTAAAACCACAACCATCAAATCTGTCTTGGGTCTCCTACCCAGGTTCTCCGGAAAAATTGAACTCTTTGGAAGGGAGGTTGGAGATCCAGAACTACGTTCCAGAGTGGGATACGCACCAGAAAACGCCTATTTTTCCCCTTACCTGACCCCTAGAGAAATCCTTCGGTCCCTGGGTTACCTTTCTGGACTAACCCGTGACACATTGCTGGAGAGATCTCAATCCTGGCTGGAACTGTTAGGATTATTGGAAGTCCAGGATCAACAGGTTAAAACCTTTTCAAAAGGAATGAAGCAAAGACTTGCCCTCGTACAAGCTCTGATTCATGATCCAGATCTTCTCATTTTCGATGAGCCAACAACAGGGTTAGACCCATTGGGAAGAAATTATGTGAAGGAGATGCTCAGGGAGCTAAAGAAGCAGGGTAAAGCCGTGTTTTTGAGTTCTCACCATCTTCTGGATGTACAGGAAATCTGTGATGACTTTTGTATTCTCAACCGCGGAAAAATTCTATTGGAAGGGAGTTCCAAGGATCTGCTTGGGGAGAAAGGGAATCTAGAGAACTTTTTCGTAGAAAAGGTTCGTGAGGATAGGGGGTGAGCCATGTTTCAAATTGCCAGGGATGTATTTATTGAAGCCCGTCGAAATCATTTTTTCTGGTTGAGCCTGGGTATTTCCATTCTCTTTTTATTCGTTACCGCTTCCTTCACAAGCACGGACGAGGCGATGCGTGGAAAACTTTTTCTAGAGTCGGGGATTTCGATCTTGTGGCTTGTTCACATTCTATTGGCGGTCTTTTTTACCACGGAAACTCTGTACGATGATTTGGAGCGCAAGAGCATTTATTATTACCTGGTGAGAGAAGTTTCCAGGCTGGAATATTTGTTTGGAAAGTTTGGAGGAATTGTCCTCTCTGTGGGCGCCTCGCTATTGATTACCGGGATAGTCTTTACGGTCTGTGCGACTTTTCTCAACGGTTTTCAGCCAAGATGCCTGGTTGGCCTGGGTTTCATCTTTCTGGAACTTACTTTGGCCATCGCCGTGCTGGTCTTGTTTTCAACGATTTTCACTAAATTGATTTCTATTTTCGCGTTTTTCTTTCTGTTCTTTTTTGTGAGTCTGCTGGAACACTATCTTCTTGGGGCCGACGTGGGCTCGCTAGTGAAAGGTTTTTTACTGCTCATACCCAATTTCAAATACTACGGCTATTTAAATATGATTGTTCACGCCAAAGAATTTTCCTTGAAATATATGGGATTTCTTTCAGCCTATACACTAGTCTTTTCGATGTCCTCTCTCCTTCTGGCCACCCTACAATTTGAGAGAAAAGCTCTATGACCTTGATCAGGCCCCATATGGGCTGGTTCTTTGCGCTGAGTTTGTCACTGGCCATAGCAGGGCAGTGTGTACTTCTCAGGGAAAGGCAAGATTCAGGAATCGCTACCCTTCAAGAGGATGTCATTTCTTCACTTCGCTCTGAGTTTAAGTTTGGGCTGAGTTCCTATCTCTGGAAGAAGTTGGATTTCTATATGCACAATTCTGAATGGGAAGAAAAGGAGTCTGGAGATCAGATTGCTTACTATTCATCCCTGGTGAATACAAAGGAATTCAGGCCTCTGATTGAATGGTCCATAGCGATTGATCCATCTTTCACAGAAGCCATAGCCATTCTTTCCAATACGATCGCGGTTTCCTTTGGAGAAGTGGATGAAGCACGGGATATCCTTCGGAGCGCTATCATTCATCATCCTTCTCAGAAGCGTATTTATCGGCTTTATGGTGATTATGGACTCATTGAGTACCAATTGGAGAAAAACTACTCCAGGGCGATCAGGTTTTTTCATCGTTGCTTTGAGACCCTATCGCGCCTAAATCCCAGAGAATGGACTACAGATGACCGTTTCAACTTGCGTAACTTTGGACTTTCAGCAGCTATTTCAGCCTTTAAGATTGGCGATGTGCAAATCGCCTATGAATTTCATCGTCTTAGCGGATTTGAGCAGGGGCCGGAAGAATTTCAGAAAGAAATGGATCATATATTGGCCTTACGAGGTGAGTTAAAGCTCAAGGAGCATCATCCACTCCGCAGGTTTCCCGGTAAGAGTTCTCATGATCATGATGATCACGAAGCTGGTGAATTAAGCCGCGAAAAAGAAGGGGCTCTTGAATCGGAGGTTCTAAAAAAAATAGTGCAGAATAGATCAAATCTTGATTCCCGCCTACACTTGATTCCTCAATTGAATCCCAGGTTTTTCTACCCCGTCAGCTGGGAACTTACGGCGATTCTCTTTGGTGCCTTTATACTCCAGATGGGAGGAGTTTCTCTGTGGAGGATGAACAGATGAGTTTTGATCCCAAAAGAAAGTTTAGTTTTGGGAGTGACAATCATTCGGGAGTGAGCAGCCAAATACTGGAGGCCATTGAAGAAGCTAATGTAGGACAGGAGATTGCTTATGGAGAGGATCCCTGGACCCAGAAAGCTGTTCAGGCTTTCCAAGAATTATTTGAAGCCCCTGTAGGAGTCTGTTTCACCATGACCGGCACGGGAGCCAACCTCGTTGGTCTTGGTACTCTCCTGAAATCTTTTGAGGCCATCATATGCACAGATGTCAGTCATATACATGTGGATGAATGCGGTGCTCCCGAAAAATTTCTTTCAGTAAAGCTGCTTGATATTCCTCATAAAAATGGAAAATTGACCCTCTTAGATCTAGAAACATTTCTTGAGGATTTAGATTGTGAACACAGGGTTCAGCCCAAGGTGCTTAGCCTCACCCAGGCAACTGAGATAGGTACCGTTTATCATCCCGAGGAACTTGGTAGAATACGAGAATTCAAAGATCGCCACGGATGGTTCTTATACGTCGATGGCGCCAGGCTCTCAAACGCCCTGGTTAGCCTAAAAATGACACCAGCCGAATTTCTTCAGGTATCAGGGGCAGATGTGATTTCTTTTGGAGGCACCAAAAATGGACTATTGATGGGAGAAGCTCTCATTTTCTCTAATCAAAATGCGGCTCTGCAAGCTAAATTTCTAAGAAAGCAGTGTTCGCAATTGGCTTCAAAGATGCGCTACATTAGCGCTCAGTTACTATCCTATCTTAAAGAGGACCTATGGAAGAGAAATGCCTCTTTGGCCAATTCAATGGCTCTACGTCTTGGAGAATTGGTTTCTTCCATTCACGGTGTCGAGATTGTCTATCCAATCGAATCTAATGCTGTGTTTGCCAGGGTCTCCATGGAAGCTAACGAGGCCATGTGGAAAAGAGGTCATCACTATCACGTATGGTCAGAAAGAGAGAAAATAGTAAGATGGATGACCTCATTTGATACCGCTATCGACGAAGTAGAAGTCTTTGCCGCTGATCTCAAGGAAGTTCTCAGCCAGCTAACATGATAGAATGATTCAAAATTTTCCAAGGGGGCTGCTATGAAAGATGGTTTTAAAGATCTTTTTCATTTTGGTGTTGGCTCGGCTATGCTTGCACGCGAAGTAGTTGAAGATTTTGTGGATGAAATGATTCGGGCCGGTCGTGTGCAGGTTGATGAGCGCACACAATTAGTTTCTGACTTCTCCAAGCGTGCGGAAGATCTTTACTCACGGATGGGCCAGGAGTTTCGGGATCGTTTTAGCCAGATGGCTCAAGAGATGGATCTGGTCACTCGGCAGGAGTTTGAAGAACTCCAAAAGAAGGTCGCAGCACTCAGCGCTAAGAAAAAAACCGCTGCTGCGAAGACTAAATCGAAAACAGCTTCTAAGAAAAAAAACCCATAGCGAACGAAAAGAAGAAGAAAGATGCGGGAATGGTGCTTAAACTCATTCCCGCTTCCCTTTTATACAAGTTCATCCAGTCGTAAAGCCAATGGTTTTCCCTTTAGGGTCATGCTCAAGAAGGCTCATCTGCGATGAGCTCAGGAATCCTACGATTCTGATTTGTCCTGGAATCAGGGCAAAACACTTCTTTTGAGTATACAACTGTTGAAATTTTGTCCGATAGAGTCAAAGAGGCGAATCATGATTTGTGTCCATAGGCTCAATGGGTCCGAGTATTTCCTTAATTCCGATCTGATTCTGTATTTAGAAACAATTCCAGATACAGTCATCACTCTAAATAATGGGACTAAGCTCGTCGTTGCTGAAACTACTGAAGAAGTATGCAGCGCAATTGTTCAATACCAGAAGTTGATTCGAGCTGGATTTAGTGAAGTGAAAGAAAAAGCCAGGGTTTCATGAAGAACGATACCGCAACCTTTCTGGGTTACTCCTTCGGGACTCTTTTCATCCTTTTCGCCATCTCCAAGCACTTTAGCGAAATTGATAAGCTCTATGGATTCGTGGATGTTCCCTCTATTGAGATTGTTCTTGGAGGTACCTTTGCCACAGTGTTCATCAACTTTACATTGCCGGAGATCAAGAATTTCGCCATTATTTGGAAGCAAGGATTCATTATTCAGGAACTGGATTCACTTGCCATTATCAAAGTACTCATAGAATTCGCAGAGAAGGCCCGAAGAGAAGGGTTACTTTCCCTTGAAGAGGATCTCGGACAGATTGAGAATCCGTTTGTTAGAAAGGGGATTCAGCTTGTGATTGATGGTACCGAGGGGGATCTGGTCCGTTATATTCTTGAGTCCGAGGTGGAACAACTCGATAACCGCCACTCTCTAAATAAGAAGATGGTGAACTGCGTCTCCACATTTGGTCCTGCTTTTGGAATGATCGGGACCCTGATCGGGCTGGTAAATATGCTCTCCAAGCTAGATGATCCCGCGTCTCTAGGACCTGCCATGGCTGTTGCTCTTATCACCACTTTCTATGGTGCCCTTCTTTCCAATCTCTTTTCGATTCCAATGGAAAGAAATTTGGAGACTAAGAATGATAAAGAGGTACTCCTCTACAATATCGCCATTGAAGGAATCCTCTCAATCCAGGCTGGAGACAATCCGCGAATCGTGGAAGAGAAACTAAAAGCCTTCTTGCCACCTGATGTTAGAGCGACCTTTGGCGAGGAGGACGCTGAGGAGGAATAGAAGTGGCCAAGGAGAAGTGTCCCGCGTGCCCTCCACAGGGTGCCCCCGATTGGATGGTGACTTACGGGGACTTAATGACCCTTCTGTTGTGTTTTTTCGTCCTGCTATTCTCTTTTTCTGAGCTGGATAAGATCGAGTTTCGCTCTCTTAAAGATACGTTCACCGGGGCATTCGGAGTTATGTCGGGGCATTCTATCACTGAAGGATTAGGTGTTACTTCTCAGCCGCAGAGATATACCTCAGCCCTATTTGATGAAGCTCTTGAAAAGATTCGGAAAGCTCAGTCAGACCGCTATCCCCATGAGCAGCTTGAATATCTCAACTCTGTTCTGGCATCGGCAGAGGAAGCCTTCGGGCTCTTAATCAAAGAAGCTGAAAAAAACCAAATTTCAGCTGATGAACTTCAAAATGTGATGAGAACCGTTCGTCTGAAAATTAAAGAGGAACAGGCTCGGAGGTCTCAACAGGTTGAAAAGCGTGAGGGAAAAAAGTTGGAGAATGCAAAGCAGTTTGATGAAACAGCACTTCCATCACGAAGTATTAAAAACATCAAAATGACTCGAGAAAAACAGTCAACGCAGGAGGCTAAGGCAGAACTTGATCTGAAGAAGCGTAAGAAGAACCTGGAAGATCAAGCCCCTGATAAGAGAATTCTGGCAAGAGGAAATCGCTTTAGCAAAAAGAGAGGGGATGCCAGTCGAAGTAAAAAAATGGCAGGGAGAAACAAGCCATTGATGGGAAATCCAGGTGACAACGAGATTCAGGAAGGGCTCACAGGGCAAGGGTTAAGCTTTCAACATAGAATGGATCGAGTGGAAGGCAAAAAGGAAAAGAAGCGATTTGAATACCCGGTGCCTGATAAAGAAACTTCCAAGGAGGACTTTCAAAATATTAGCGGTCGCGTAAAATCCACCCAGGCGGATGCGAACAGGGCCGTGGTTGATCTGTCGGAGCCCATACCCGCGTCTAAGATTTTCTATCCGAAGACTGACCGCCTCAAACCGGGAGCGGAAGCTGAGATCCTTAAATTCTCAAAAATCCTCAGGGATAGTCGCGGTGGTTACTTTCAAATTGAATCCCATACGGATAAGTCTCAACCGGGCAAGGGATATGAATCAAACCTGGATCTTACAGTTCGAATGTCCATAGCATTCGTTCTCAAGACTATCGAATTGGATAGCAATCTCTCAGCGTCCCAGTTCGCGGCTGTTGGGTGGGGAGATCGTCTTCCGATCTCTCCTCAGTATTCTTTTGCCAGTGAGGAGGCACTCTTTTCTCCTAGAATTGAGCTTCGCTGGGTGCGTAGGAGCAATACGGTTGAGCGATAAGAAGAAATGTCCTCCATGTCCACCCCAGGGGGCACCCGATTGGATGGTTACTTATGGCGATTTAATGACCCTTCTGCTTTGTTTTTTTGTTCTTTTGTTCTCCTTTTCCAGTCTTGAGTCCAAGAAGTTTGAGTCGCTGAAAGAGAGCTTAACAGGAGCTTTCGGATTTTTAAGTGGAACCTCTACTACATTGGGTAAGGGGGCCAAGAAAAAGCCGAAAAAGAAAACGGACAGTACCTTTGAAAAAGCAGTGTCCAGGGTGTTGGTCAAGATGAAGCGTAAGACAAATCCCAAAGATCGGCTGGACATGCTTGAGCGGGCCGTCCTGCAGGCAACCAAGGCAGTCAGGTTGGTTTCCCAACAAAGAGAAAGGGTCAGGCAAATTGTCCATGAATTAGAGGAGCCCACCTCACGTGTAGACAAAAAACCGACAAACTTTACAGAAGTTGTTCAAGAAACTCTAGAATCTAAAGAGCCGCGAAATTTTCCAACAGAGCGCCAGGAATTTTCGGATGCGACTGAACAAAATAAGGAAGAACCGGAATCTGCGAATCAGCCCCTTGACCCCCCAAGGTCAAAGGGAGACTCGCAAGAACATATGCGCTCTGACCTTACCGAGATTGATATTGCCCAGGGTAGAGACCAGACAATGCTGGAAAACACCGGAAATCAACGCAAAAAAGATCAGCTTTCAGGTCGAGCAAGATTGATGGAAAAGTTTCATGATATCGAGAAGTATCGTTCAGAAGACCAGCAGCATGACTTTCGTCAGAAACCAGATATTAAGGCTACAATCCAGGAGTACACAACACTTTCAGGTATGGTGGAAAAGACAAGCCAGGGGCTCTCCCACGCCGTCTTTAATCTCTCCGAAGAACTTCTTTTCAAGAAGAATGAAATTGAACTTAAGGAAGATTCCAAAGAAAAGCTCTACAGAATCTTTCTTCAGCATTACAACCAGAACGCCAATAGTGTTTTTCAGATTGAGTCTCATACAGATTTCGCACAGCCCCCATCTTTTAAATATCCGACCAGTTGGCATCTCGCGGCGGCAAGAGCCTTGCGAGTACTGGAGTTCTTGTTTGAAGAGAGTGAAGAGTTTGATCCAGCACGCTTCTGTATAGTAAGTTTTGGGGCGTATCAGCCAAAATTCCAGTATTCTCCAAAGCAGTTAGAACTTGAAGAGAACCGGCGTCTGGAAGTTCGAATGTTTCAAAAGCCAGGAGGATCACAGTATGGCAGATGAGAATCAGGAGGAAAATTCTTCCAAAGAAGAAACCGGGGGTAAGTTCAGTGTCGCCTCAATAAAGGCAAAGCTGCAGAATCTTGACTATAAAGACCGAAAAGTACAGGCTGGGATTGGTGGGATCGCGCTGGCGTTTCTCGTTGTTCTCTATTTTCTTGTTTTCACCACGGGAGAAGAAAAAATCATCCTGGGAGCCAATGCGGGCTCAAAAGAGGACGCCATAGAAGTTACCCTGGTCCGTCCGGTGGCATATATTACTCTGTCAGGAGCGGATCCCAAGGATACGGAACTAAGAGCCACAATCAAGGATGAGGATAAGGTAATGAATTTCTCCATTACCCTTGGGCTCGAGAAGAAGACTTTGAAGTTGGAAATCCTGAAGCGTATGGCACCACTTGTGAGTGAAACCTTGCGCTACTTATCCATGAAATCCAAGGATGATATTTTAGATATGATCCAAGATCCAAAACAGGTTGAGAGGCGCAAAATGTTGAGTCGGCTCAATTACGTGATGCAGATCTCTGGGGAGGAACGAATGGATCTGAACAGCGAGGGTAGAATTGTACAAATCAATTTCGTAAAGTTCTATTTTCCCGGAATCTAAGGCTTCGGAGGAGCCGAATGGGCTGGAGGTGATTGCACAGTGCTTCCGAGAAGCAGCACTGAGAGATTGCTCCCTCGTCTCCCGTAGCGACGCTACGCGCTCCTCACGACCCACCTCCCAGTACTACTTCTCGAAACCCCTGCACTGAACCACCTCCAGCCCATTCGACTCCTCCGAAGCTCGGGTACTTTTCTGGGTTTTGGGTGCTTTGGTTTACTTTAATAGGAAGTAATGGGTGATTGCACAGTGCTTTTCCACATTCGACTCCCCTGAAGCGCGGGTTTTTTTGGCTTTGGTTTACTTTGATTTGGGGCGGAAGGCCTTGATGACTTCTTCGTTGGCTTCGATGTAGGGGCCTTCAATTAGATCTATACAGTAGGGGATGGCGGGGAAGACTGCTTCTAAACATTCCCGTATTGATTTTGGTTTTCCCGGAAGGTTCACGATCAACGATTGCCCACGAATGCCGGCGGTCTGCCTGGAGAGAATTGCCGTGGGTACATACTTCAGGGAGACACTTCGCATGAGTTCTCCAAACCCCGGCATGATTTTATCGCAGACTTTTTCCGTCACTTCGGGGGTTACGTCTCTTATGGCCGGACCGGTTCCGCCCGTGGTGACAACCAGGCAGCATTTTTGCGCGTCACATAGTTCTTTCAAGGTGGTTTCAAGAACCTCTGAGTCATCGGGAATTAATCGAGTGACAGGTTCCCACTCATTGCTGATAAATTCGTTAAGCACTTCACGAATCGCCGGACCTGAGAGATCTTCGTAAGTTCCCTTAGACGCGCGATCCGACGCGGTGATGATTCCGATCCTGATTCCCTGGTTCATTGAGTCTCCTATCATGGCAGAAACGGCAGTATACCGAGACCTTGAATTGATGTCATATATGGGTCTAATTGAGCACTTTGACGGTGAAATTCTTACAATCAAGGTAAGGGGTGGTTTTCTCAGGGGATCTTAAAAGGACTTTCACGGGAAATAGCATAACAAAAGGACTTTGCATCGTGAAATTTTTGTATGACTCGTTCGGTACAGTCTCCAAAAAGACGATACCGTTTTTGAGCTCTGGAGGGATCTTTGGCAGAAGACGTAGAAGAATTAGAGGAAGGCGGGGCGCGCCGCCGTGTTTCGGTTGTCGTAATCGTGCTATTGATCCTGGTGATTATCCAGGTATCAATCATTATCACGATGTATATGGCCTATGCCGTTTCCAAGGAGATTTCTACCCGCGAGAAGAGAGCCCAAGAAGTTGTACTTGAGGAGGAAAAACGTACCACACAGACCATTTTATTGGCGGGCGATAATAAGGATAAGAGCTTCAATGCCTATATTGCGAGGGGAGATGATCAAGCCAGTTTGGCGGTGCAGATTCGTCTGAGCTTTGGGATTTCAAACTCAGCATTAAAGCCAATCTTAGAGAAAAATCCCGATCCAATTCATGATCGGATGTTGGCTTATTTTTCCCAGAAAACGAAGCGGGACATTATTTATTCCTTTCAGAGAAAAATTCTGGAGGAAGAGATTAAAGAAATAGCAAACGCGATCCTTGAGAAAGATTTAGGAATTGAAGAGACCGGTGGGAGAGTCACCAAAGTACATGTGACCAAGCTGATTTTCATCACCTTGTAGGAAGGGAAAGGTAATGGGAGACGATCAACTTCTCTCTCAGACTGACATAGATTCGCTTCTCCAGTCCCTCGGTACAGAGGGAACTGAGGCTATGGGCGGCGATACCGCGCTGACCGCCGGTACGCGCTACAAGATCAAAATCTATGACTTCAAGCGCCAGACCCGCTTTGCCAAAGATCAGCTCCGCACACTTCAACATATTCACGAGAATTTTACGCGTCATATCACAACCTTCTTTTCCACCTCTCTTCGCTACATGGTTTCCATGAGAATAGCTTCTCAGGATCAGATTACCTATGAGGAGTACATTCGCTCTGTAGATAATCCATCTCTTCTATGCATCTTTAACCTGGGTACTCTGGAAGGGAAAGCGATCTTTGAAATGAACCTTGAACTCTGCTTTGCTATTCTCGACCGTTTATTGGGAGGAACCGGGGATAGTAAACAGGAAAAGCGTAAACTAACAGATATCGAGGAAGCGGTCATGAGTAAGATCATGCAGCGCATTCTACAAGAGCTCAATGATGCCTGGGCAACCGTGGTACCCCTGGAGCCTCAGTTTTCACAGTTTGAATCCAACCCAAGTTTTACCTCTATTGTGCCCCCTAACGATATGGTTCTGCTCATCACCTTCGAGCTTAATATCAACAATGTAGAGGGCATCATGAACTTGTGCATACCCTATTTTGCCCTGGAGCCTGTTGCGGGAAAGCTCAGTGCGAGCCAGTACTATGACGCAATTCATAGATCTGAAAACCTGGAAGAGAGTATGGAAATGCTCGACCAGGGTGTAAGAATGATGGAAACCACAATGCGAGTAGAATTAGGTGATTCTAAACTTACCTATGGAGAGCTCTTAACTATGCAGCCAGGGGACGTTATTCGATTAAATTCCACGCCAAATCAGGAACTCAAAATTCTGGTAGGTACGGAGGCTAAATTCAAGGGGCTACCGGGTGTGGCAGGTAAGAAAATGGCTATAACGATCACCGAAGTATTGAGTGAAGAGGAAGGCGAGTCATGAGCGACGACAATCAAAGTATGCTGTCTCAAAATGAGATTGACGCTCTATTGCAGGGAGATTTCGGTCTCGACGATCTAGAAGAAGAGGACGAGGAGCAAGAAGCTGCCACCGGGATATTTACTCCGGAGCAAATGAGGACTCTGCTTGAGATCGCAGATACAATTCTGGTTAAGGAAATCAGTGTCTTTAGCGACTTCATCAACCGTGAAGTTGCTCTGAGCAGCACACAACAACCGCAAGCCCTTGCGGGTGATGATCTCAAGAATGAAATCTTGAGTACCGAGCACCTTCTCGTTACTACCGATTTGGATTTGGGTAAATCCGGAATTGTGATTACGGGCCTTTCTGGGGCCATGCTCACCTCCTTGATGACTGATGGAGAGTGGGATGGAGACCCTGACTTTGAGTTTGATGAATTCAAGCTATCCGCTCTACAGGACTGTTTTAACGGTTTAATGCAGAAGGTAGTGCCAGCTTTGAAGATAGCTGTGGATAAGGATGTTGTTTCCTCGCCTCCACAAGCCGTTCTCCTGGGCGGCAAGGACTTTCCGGCGGAGGCCACCTTACTCAAGGAGCCTGAGCTTGTTCAAATTATCTTCGATCTCAGTATCGGTGATGAACCGCCTTCCCAGTTTCGTTATATTCTTTCCCAAGAGCTTGCTAAACAATTCCTTTTAGCAAAAGATCCATCTTCTGTCTTCGATGAAGCCCAGGAAGAAGTATCGCTTGATACTATGGAGACAGCACTGGCAGATGCTAGCCAGGAGGAAGAGCAATTATCCGGTGCGGCCGCGGTCCCTCCTGCGGGTGTACCTCCCGCTGCCCAGCCTGGAGTACCGCCAGCTGGTCAGCAGCAGGCAATGCCTGCCATGGACCCGGCAATGATGCAGCAGATGATGCAGCAAATGATGGCTCAACAAGGGCAGGTTCCCCCTCCTGGCGGACAACCCGGGATGCCACCTATGGGCGGACAGCAAATGTCTTATAGTCCATGGCAGTTCCCAGCTTTGTCACCGGGGGTAGCCGGAACCGGATCCGGAAATATGGACCTCTTGAAAGATGTGTCTTTACAGGTCACGGTCGAGCTTGGTCGAGCCACGATGCCCATTGGTCAGATTCTAGAGCTTCTCAACGGCTCTATTGTTGAACTGAATAAACAGGCTGGAGAGGCTGTAGAACTCTATGTACAGGGGAAATTAATTGCACGCGGAGAAGTCGTAATTATTGATGAAAATTTTGGAGTGCGTATTACCTCCATAGTTTCTCCACAGGAGAGAATGAAGTCGATGCAGGGATTGTTCTGACAAAAATGTAAAAAAAATTGCATTCTATGTTAGATTTATCCCGTGAACCCTTTTGAAGACCCGTCTGTACTGATTAGAATATTGTTGGGTTTTGGGCTAACAGCCTGTCTGGTAATCCTCTGTCGAAAGCTCTTGAATCGTTTACCTTCCTTGCTGCCCGGGGAGGTACAGAGTCCAGGCCGAACCTTGTTTGTCCATTCCGTGGGTCCAAAGCAGAAGTTGATTCTTGTCGAAATTGTAGGCCGTATATACCTTTTGAGTTCGACCCATGACAGACTTGAGGTACTCGATAGAATCGAAAATGAAGAGGTTCAACCCCTTTTGGATAAATTCTCTACCATTCCTTCCACAAATCAGACTTTTCCGTTTGTTTTTCAACAAATTCAAACAAAGGTAAACAAAAATATACAAAAATAGACATTTTATGTTAATCTTCTCTAAAGGATCCTCCGATAGATAGATGAGGAGGATACGAATATGGGAATGATTCAGTCGCTGACTAAGAATGGTTACCTGGGTATGCTGGAAAAGTCAGCAGGTCATGCCGCGTTCAGGCACAGCCTGCTGGTGAACAACATATCCAACGTCAACACTCCGTTTTATAAGCGGAGAGATACGGCGGATTTCGAAAAATTACTCCGAGAAGCCCACAATAAGACCTCTTTCAAGGCCAAGATTGAAAAACCTAGGCATATCAAATTTGGAAGAAAGGATCTTGAGGAAATTCATCCTGAACCGGTCATTATCACGCAGACGCGTTACCGAAATGATCGATCCAGTGTTGATATGGATGTTGAGCTCGCGGAAATCAGCAAAAACGGCATGAGATACCAGGTGTATCTCAAAAAGTTGAGCGGATACTTCCAGAGTTTTAACGGACTTCTACAAGGGGAGTGATAGACCATGAACGTATTCCGATCTTTTGATATTGCAGCTTCGGGGCTCACAGCAGAGCGCCTGAGAATGGATATCATCTCCAGTAATATTGCCAATGTGAATACAACGAAAACCAACCGTGGTACCCCCTACCGGAGACAATTACCGGTATTTGAAGCAGTTTTCGATAACGAAGTTAAAGATATCGAAAAAAATGAAAAAGGGGAGCAGTTTCATGGCAAGGGAGTAAGGGTACGCGAAATTCGTGACGACATGGCTCCCTTTAAGACTGTTTATGATCCAAACCATCCTCACGCTGATGACAAGGGCTATGTTCATTTACCCAACGTCAACATTGTGAAGGAGATGGTGGATATGATCACAGCGTCACGGGCCTATGAGGCGAATGTAACCGTTCTTAGTACATCCAGGCAGATGTTTAATTCCGCTCTGGAAATCAGTGGTGGCGGTCGTTAATTAAGTACAGCATGAGTTAGTGATGAAGATTGATTTTTTTGACATGAACGAGCGGGTGTTGAAGTCCGCTCTAACCAAACCCATTCCTCCAATAAGAACGAACCTGGACAAGGCCTCAACGGCCTTTGCTACTGTTCTCGAGGAAAGTGTGAATCAAGTGGCAGATCTACAGAAAGTTTCAAAAGATCTGACCAAGGGATTCATGATGGGTACTGTCGAGAATATTCATGATGTAACCATTGCTAGTGAAAAGGCTGGACTTGCGATGAAGACCCTCAACACTATGCGCAAGAAAGTATTAGAGGCGTACAGAGACATTTCCAGTACTCGTCTTTAAGGTATAAGGTTCATTCGCTTTAAGCGGGTTTGGACTCCCTGTTAGGGGTGGTTAGCATCGGACGTTGGTGAAAGAAACACTGGCGAAAATAACTGAATTCTGGCAGAAGCTCAGTAGAATTCAGCAGATATCCATGGGTATCGGCGCCTTTGGCGTTCTGATCCTCGTGGGGGTCAGCGCAGTCTTCCTGGGTAGCGAAAAATACGTTCCCTTGTTTGACTACATTAAGGATCGCCGCGAAGCGCTTGGAGTCCAATCCAAACTCATCGAACTCGGCTTTAAGGTGAAGTCCTCTGAGGGAGGGCACATCATCTCAGTCATGAAGGGTAAAGTAGAAGCCGCTCATCTTGCCCTCGCAGAATCTAATAGCTTACCCGATGCCATTCCTTCCTATGAAGAAATCTTAGACACCCAATCTTCCTTTGGGCTGACTGAAAAGGAACTGGTCGTACGAATTAATCGTGCCAAAGAAGGGAAAATAGCCCGTACCATAATGCAGTATCGAAATGTGAAACGTGCTGACGTTACCATTGAAATGGCTCAGGATGTCTTGTTTGTAGAGGACCAAAAGGACACCACAGTTTCAGTTTTGATAACCATGGAAAACGCCCTTGAAACCATGGCTGCTCCCCAGGTGAGAACCACTCTAAATCTCATTTCAAAATCTGTATTGGGTGTGGAAGACAAAAATGTACACATTTCCGATGATAAGGGAAATGACCTGGTAGCTCTTTTAAAGGCGAAAACCAAGGAATTGAGCCATTATGAGAAGACCCGTCGTAAGGAGACAGAGTTACGTAGAAAGGCTGAGCAGACACTAGCGGAGATCTATGGCGAGGAAAATATTGGTGTACAGGTTGATGTGGTTCTTAATTTCGATGAAAAGGAGGTTGAAGCCAAGGAGCTTAAGCCGCCGGTCAAAGGAGAGGACCAGGGCGTAACCATTTCAGAGGAAAAGAAAGAACACGACACGAAGACCACCGATCCGAAAGCTATCCCGGGTACGACCACAAATATTCCCGGCTACCAGGCCCCTGATCCTACGCTTACCGCCAGTATGAGTAAGGAACAACGAATTAATAGGGCTTATAATACTAAGAAAACCGTGATCAAGCATGCCATAGGTCTAATTAAGAGATTGACGGTTTCCGTGGTCATTAACCAGGCGGTTCTTAGCGATAAAATCCTGTCAGAGGAAGAGCGTGAAAAGGTGATCCATGCCGTAGCCAAGGCGATAGGTCTTGATACGATTGAGCGGCGTGATGAAATTTCAGTTCAAGCATTTGTATTCAACCGGATTAAGTTTGAGAGTCTAAAGCGTCGTGAAAAAGATTATAAGGACTTTGAAGCAAAACTGGCGTCAGTAGCGGTTATAGCCTTTCTTAGCGCTGTTTTCCTTGGGATCTACCGGTATTATCGAAGACTAAAGATCCAAAGGCAGCGTAAAACCTTGGAGATGGCTCAACGAGCTATCGCAGAGCAGCAGGAAGTAGAAGAGGAAGTACTGACAGTTGAGCAGAAAGAGCGCAATGAAAGAGAGCGCTTCCTCATGGAAATGGCTCGGGAAAACCCGGATGAACTGGTTAAGACCATTCGCTCCTTCATGATGGAAGAAAGTTATTATTAGAGTAGGAGTCTCGGGTGAGTCTTTGCTCCATTGAGGTATACCCATGTCAAACGCGGATTTGTTGAAGGCAATCGAGTCGATCCGTCATGAATGGGAATTAAAGGAAAAGATTCGCGAGGCAACGGAAGCCCTCAGAGAGCGGGAATTGGCTCAGATTCACAAAGACCTCGAGGCATCCCGTACCGACGCGCAAGATATTCTCGACAACGCCAATCATGAAGCTGAGAGAATTATTGGTGATGCCAAGACTGAAGCTGAACAGTTCTACAATACTCGTGCCCAAGAGCTGGAAGTTCGGGAAAATGAACACCTTAAGGAAATCAATGAGCGCGAAGAGAAGGTAAGCCTACAGCATGAGGAGGCCCTTGCCAAAGAGGCCAAAGGTTATGAAGAAGGTCAGGCCAGGGGATATGAAGAGGGTTACCAGGATGGCATGAAGCAGTTCACTGAAATGGTCGAATCCCTCGGGAGAGTACTTGAGGAAATCCGTGCTCAAAGATTGGACCTTACCCGGCAGAATCTCCAATTTATTCATAAGTTCGCCCGTCTATATGCTGAAAAAATCATTGGACCAATCGGGGCGACAAATGTAAGGCATGTTCTGCATAATATTGCTAAGGCCCTGGGGGAAGTTCACCAGGCAACCCGCCTTCGGGTAGTGGTGTCTGATTGTGATTATGATGCGATTGAGGTGGTTAAGGATCAATTTAGGAAACTTTTTTCCCCCACTCAAAAGGTGGAACTTCTAAGAGATGCGAATATGGCCCCAGGCGGATGTCTTCTTGAAACAGAGCTTGGAAATGTTGACGCGACAATTGAGAGTCAGATGATCCTTTTAAAAAAGGAGCTGGAAAAAAATGGATAATCTGGTTGAACCACAAAAGTGGGAAGACCAGTACCAGCTCATAGAACGAGCTCGTTTAGTACGTGGTGTGGGTAAGATTCAAAGGGTAACCGGTCTCTTGATAGAGTCCGTAGGTCCTGAAGTTACCCTTGGCGAAATCTGCTACATAATTACTCGTTCCCAGGAACAAATTCACGCGGAAGTAGTAGGGTTTCGAGATGAAATTGTGATCTTGATGCCTTTTGGATCAATCCACGGTGTGGCTCCCGGGTCACGGGTGATTTCTACAGGTTCTCGTCTCAGGGTAAAGGTTGGGGAGGTGGTTCTAGGGCGCGTCATTGATCCACTGGGACAGCCACTGGACGGAAAAGGGGCAATTGAATGCTCTGAGTTCTACGAAGTAGATCGAGAGCCTCCTAATCCCATTGAAAGGCCTCCCATTGATGACATTCTGACGCTTGGAATTCGATCAATAGATGGTTGTCTCACCTGTGGGAGTGGGCAGCGGCTTGGGGTATTTGCCGGTTCAGGGGTAGGTAAATCTACTTTGATGGGAATGATAGCTCGAAATACAGAGGCGGACATCAACGTTATTGCCCTGGTTGGAGAGAGGGGGCGGGAGGTTCGGGAGTTTATTGAAAAGTCCCTGGGGGAGGAAGGTCTCAAACGATCTGTCGTGGTGGTTGCCACTTCGTCGGAACCGGCGATTGTGCGGCTCAAGGCCGCCTTTGTTGCCACGGCGATTGCAGAGTATTTTCGTGACCAGGGATTAAACGTGATGTTGATGATGGATTCGGTAACACGATTCGCGCTGGCGCAAAGAGAATTGGGCCTTTCAATTGGGGAACCTCCCACAACCCGAGGGTATCCCCCCTCTGTATTTCAGCTTTTGCCCAGGCTCTTCGAAAGGGCTGGTCGTAGTGCCCAGGGTACCATCACTGGTTTTTATACCGTATTGGTAGAGGGGGGAGATATGGACGAACCTGTCGCGGACGCCGTCAGGGGACTATTGGATGGTCATATTGTCTTGTCCCGGGACCTTGCCCAGCGGGGACACTTTCCTGCGATTTCCATCCTTGAGTCTACTTCACGTCTTATGTTTGAAATCATAGATGATGAGCATATTCAGGCCCAGGCGGCTTTGAGAGAGCTGTTAGCTGCCTATGAAGATGCCAGGGATTTGATCAACATAGGCGCTTACCAAAAGGGTTCAAATAGAAAGATTGATACCGCCATTGAAAAAATGGATCAGATTGAAGGATTTTTACGACAGCATGTGTATGAAAAGATTCCCTATTCACAAACAGTTCTTGGGCTTAAGCAGATTGTAGAATGAAGCGATTTAAATTTAGACTCAAGCCAGTTCAGCGTCTCAAGGAGGCTTTATATGAAGAAGCCGAACGTAAATCGATAGCACAGCGCATGGTTTTTGAGCAGGAGCAGGAGCGCCTCAGGGAGTTGTTCCTGAGGAAGGGTGTTATAAGGGGGCAGGCCGCTGAATTTCATAGAAAACTGGATTTTGTGATGCTTGATCTGGTCCGACGCAATGAAATTGGGATAAATCAGCTTATTACAGCCCAGGAGTTGCGTATCGAAGAGGCGCGAAGGCAGTTGATCCGGTTACAAGAGGAAACCACGTTTGCGCTGAAGGAGAAGAGGGTTTTTGAAAAACTGGAAGAAAGCGCTCGAAAAAAGTATCAAAAAGAATACCTGCTGGATCAGCAAAATAAATTGGATGATTTTCGAGCCGTTAATATTCTGAACCTAGGAGGGGGTGATGGAGAATGAGAAAGTTTCTTGAAAAATTGGTGGTCTTATTCCTGTTGAGTTTGGTTACAGTGGCCACATTGGTCATCATAGGATTTTTGGATTACACGGGATTCATCAACATTCATAGTACCTTGCCAGAAATCGCCAAAAAAAATAAAGTTGTTTCGGAATACATTCGAATGGCTAATATAAATTCTCTGGCCCCCAGGGATCAGAAGAGTGTTCTCTTGGAAGAAAAACAGGTATATGTGGAAAATCTCTTTAAGCAAATGAAAATAGAGTCCACCAGAATTTTAGAGGAAAAAAAGAAGTTGGAGCAGTTGTTTCGAACCCTTGAGGAAGAGAAGGAAGACTTGAAGGGAGAGCAGGGTGACTTTTTGAAGGAGATTAAGAAGGAGGAGGAAGCGCGGCAGATTAAAGAGAACAAAGCGCTCATCGAGCGGTTGGATAATCTTGCGGCTACCTACGCAAAAATGTTGCCGGAAGATGCGGCCAAAATTCTTGATCAAATCAGGCCTATTGAATTGTCCTTTGAAGTACTGAGGCGCCTGACCCCCAAAGCCCTTGGCGCCATACTTTCCAATCTGGAAGAAGCTAGAGCGTCCATGTTTGTTCGAATGCTGCAAAGTTCCGAGCCAAAGTCAGGTTCGACCACTCAAATTGAAATGATCGCTACTCCGTAATCCTGGGGGAAATTCTTTGATTGAAGTGTTTTGTTAAACAAAAAATCGCTAAACTTGATGGGATTTGTAGCCTTTGATATACTGATTCCGGAGAATGAAACCACCTGGAGAAGGCCATTTACATAGGCTCCTGGGAGAGAGGTTTAAGAAGTATGGAAGGTCCGCTCGAAACATTCGAGACACCAAAACAAGACAAGATGATCTCGCTGATTGCCTGGCTGATCATTGCAAGTTTATTGTTTTATTTGGCGGTTTTCACATTTGAAAGCTTCTTGCGTAAGAGTCCATGGTTTGCAGTAACTCAAGATTTATCTGGTTCAGAGCAGACTGAATATACTCTTGTCCAGGGCGAGGAGGCGATTTCAGAGTCCTCCTATGAAGAGCCTACTGTAGAAGAGGTTAATGCTTTCGAATCCGTAGATTCAGGGCATACCCATCAGGTTAGAGACGCTGTCAGTTTTGAGCAGGAGACTTCTGTCGTGCAATCTTCTCAAGTTCGAGAGGAGATCGTGGATACGTCTGTAAGAATTCCTGAAGTTATGGCGGATACCTCTCTGGAGTCTCCTGTGACGAATGTGGTTGAGCCCGATCGCGCTGCCGCTGAAATCGTAGAAGAAATTGCAAAGCCTATCACCTATGCACAGGTAAAATTGGACACTAGCTTCAAATCCAGAGCTCAGGCTTTTCAGTATCTTAAGGAAATCGATTTTGGAGATCTGGACCTCACTCTGGAACTGATCAATAAACAGGGTGGGTTTCATGTATTTGTTGGTGAGCCAAAGACAAACTCTGAACTCAATCGTCTAGAGAAGTATCTCAGGGCAAGAAATCATGGACTTGGAATTGGTAGAATTTCAGAGTCTGATCGAGAGGTTCTCTTTCAGGAAATTTCTCCTCAAGTTGTGAGGGCTATCGTTGCAGAGTCTGCACCAAATGTAAGTTCACGTCCTATCGGCCCCGTTCCTGATTTTGAAACCGAGGCTAGAATAAAGCCATTCACAATTCAGGTAGGTTCATTTTTGAGCCGTCGCAATGCTGTACTTCTTCAAGAAAGAATGATGGACAGAGGCCAATCATCCAAGGTGGAAGAAAAGTTTCAGGGAGGAACCTACCACTACCGGGTTCTCGTGGGTAATTTCGCGACACGAAAAGAAGCCACAAATCAGGCCACCAGGCTCTCCGAATCAGATGACGTACCTGTGTATGTCCGCACCGCCAGGTGAGTCGATTGGCGGGGTGTGACGAGGATTCTAGTGCCCATGAGCGGCGTATATTCACAGCTCCCTCGTCGAAGGTGACGATGCCACCTCCTCCTCACGAGCCATGTATATCCACCACTCCTGAACACTAGAATCCCGACCACCCCCCACCAATCGACTCACCTGACGGTGCCCGTAGTTTTGTATTAGGTCTATTTATGCCTCGGGATCAGTTTATTGGCTTACCTGGTGTGTCCGCAGTTTTGAATTAGGTTTGTTTGGGCTTTGGAGCTGATGTATTGGCTAGTTGAGCATTGGATTAGTTAAAGATAGAGACTTGAGTCGATGTCGCCTGCGTGGTGGATGTGTTGGTGTTTAGAAGTAGTGATTAGCAGTGGTTCGTGCGGAGGAGGTGGCATCGTCACCTTCGACAAGGGAACCGCTGGTAAGCGCTGCTTATAAACACCAACACGCCACCAAAGCAGGCGACATCGGCTCAATAGAAAAGGGGATTTGGTTCTTCTTTTTCTTCACCTGGCTTATCGATCAGCCAGTGGCAGCCGTTTGGATGCAATTCCAGGTGAGGTTTGTTGGCGAAGGATTTTAGAAATTTGAGAAAGTGGTAATGGGAGCAGTGATAACACACAATCTTTCTTTCAATGTCTCCTGTATTTCCCCTGCGATGAAGGGTTTCTACGAGTGGGCACTGAATGGATTCTAAATAATAGGAGTCGCCGGCCTCTTCAAGGAAAAACTGCATCCCGAATGTGCTCTTAAGATAGGTTAGCAGATACTCTAGCGTATCTCTTAAACTGGATGCGTGGATTCTTTCTTCCCAGTGTTTTCTAAATTGCTCGATGGCTTGTTCATAGGTGTCTGGGGAAGACTTTCGTATGTGTTCCAGCAGAGGGACTAGTTCATTGACGAAATGGCTTTGGGAATGAGAATGTGTTGCCGAAGCGTCCACGTCGGGTACCATAAGCTGTTGTACAAATGCTTTTTTTTCCATACTTCTTCTATTCTACCAGATTGATCGCTGATTCTAGGCAACAGGGTACGGGTCCTTTAAGGGAATGCTTCTTGCGTGAGACAGGAAAGACTGGCTATATGGTTTTATGAACGAGGCTCTCTTAATAAGTATCTTTATCTATTTCCTGGCTCTGCTTCTTTCTTTTTCTTCTTTTTATACCCAGAAAATTGGTCTTGAGATAGGAGCTAATTTTACCTTGCAAGGGGCTATTGTAGTCCATGCGCTTAGCATCGGCTGGCTCCTTGGCTCTGTCAGCACACTCCCCCTTTTCCATCCTACAACCTCACTATCACTCGTGTTGATGCTGGTTATGATTGGGTTCCTGGCTTGCCAGGCTAGCTTCAGCCTGCGCTATGTGATGGGTTTTTTTCTATTTATGCCCTTACTCGCCCTGGGTTCTTATACTTTTTTAATGCCCTCGATGGAGCTTAGTGAGGTCCTGTCCCTGGCGCCTCGCACAGGTTTGATGGGAATCACACATGGGCTTTTATCTCTAGGTGCTCTTTCTGTCTTAACTCTTTCCTTCGTATCTTCCATTCTTTATCTCCTTATGGAATATCGCCTGGAAAACAAGAGATTCGATTTCATCTTTCATCGTTTACCAGCCCTGAACCCTCTCGAGTTGATGGGATATCGAACCACCCTGTTGGGGTTTTTCTTCCTGACGCTGACAATTTTAAGCGGTGCGGTTGGTCATCACCACAGGGGGACTATGTTTCTCAAGCTGGGTGGACAGGAGTGGATCATGATTCTTATCTGGTTCATTTATCTGCTCTATTTCCAGGTGCGCTACGAGTCTGGAATGGTGGGAGGAAGGCTTGCCTGGATAGCCATTCTTGCTTATCTACTTCAGTGTTTTGCCATCTTTTTCTTTATCGGGGGACACCCAGTTTGAGAATGAACATGCTCTGTGTTTTAGGAATGAGTCATCAGACAGCCAGTATGCAGGTTCTGGAGGACTTTTTCCTGGATCCAAATCGAGCTAGCGGACTTCATGAAAAGCTCGAGCCATCGGTGGAAGAATTGATAATTTTACAGACCTGCAATCGATGGGAGTGCTATATATCGCTACAGAGTGAAGATGAAAAGCCTCTTCTGCAAGCTATCAAGAGTTTTTTTACAGGTCGAGGGTCAGAGTTGGATTCTTCGATGTACTTCAAGCGCGACACAGAATGTGTCCGTCATCTTTTGGAGGTCACGGCTTCCCTGGACTCGATTGTACTCGGGGAATCCCAGATCCTGGGACAGGTGAAAGAGGCGTACCAGGTTTGTAGAAACCAGGGTTGGACTGGAAAGCTCTTAAACAAGCTCTTTGAAACGGCAGTAAGAGGGGGGAAGAGAGTAAGAACCGAGACAGGTATTTCTCGGGGGGCGGTTTCCATTTCCCAGGCTTCAGTAGAATTAGGTAAGAAAATCCTGGGGGACCTTAGAGATCGACGTGTTCTAGTTGTGGGAGCAGGGGAGATGGGAGTTCTGGCCTGCCGACATTTACAATCATCGGGCTGTGAACAAATTTACCTCATGAACCGGACCCCACAGAGAGCTGAGGAAGTTTGTAAAAGAAATGGATGGACTGCTCTCCCATTGAGTCACCTGAAAGAAAGACTTTTTGACGTAGACATGGTGATTAGTGCCGTAGCCACACCAGGATATCTCCTGGACGCTGAACAGGTTCAAAGTTTGATTCAAGAGCGACGCTTTAAGACTCTGGCCTTGATTGACATTAGCCTTCCGCGCAGTCTCGATCCAGCCCTGGGAAAGTTCCCAAAAGTGTTTCTCTACGATATTGATGATCTAAAAGGGATTGTTGATGAGAATATCCAAGAGCGCCGACAGCAGATTTCACTGGCCGAAGGAATCATAGAGGAGGAATTCTCGAGTTTTTTCCAGTGGTGCAATCAGCAGGATCTGGTACCAGCTTTCCAGTCTATCGGTAAGTGGAAGGATGAGATGGTTCATCAGGAGATGGAGAAGTGGGTTCCGAAAGTCTCGGCTTCTCTTAAAGAGGGAGATCGTGAAGTCTTACGCAGGCTGGCCGACTCTCTGGCAAACAAGCTGATGCATCTACCCCTTCAAATGCTCAAGGAATGTCCTGATGAGAAGGAAGATAGGGAACGCACCCTGAGAGTCGTCGAGGATGTTATCAGGCGTAATTCAAATGGTAGTTGAGTAACCTGACAGATTCTGCGAGAGTTGGGACTTTACCTGATCTGAACAGGAAGCAGAGTTCCCTGTCCATCTCTGATCGCAGTAGCGGGTCGAACATCACTCTCACGTCTTTGCCTTAATCTCTCCTGCTGTAACCGGCGAAGCTCCTCTAGCCGGAGGACTTCCTGTTGAGCGGAGTACTCTTGATGAAGCTGGAATTCCAGTTCTTTTTCAATAATCTGCAGGACTCTTTTGTGATCTCTGAGTTCTCTAGCTTCTAATTCAATCTTTAAGTTCCGATTTTTATAGCGCACGGGCACTCTGAGTTTTTGGGTAGAAGGAATTTGCTGGCGAGAGCCAAAGATATCAGCAAAATTAATCTGAATTCCTACGAGATTTGATTCCGAGAGTTCTTGTACTAGAAAATTTGCTTCCTGAAGTTCCATGACATCGCTCATGGCGGTATTGATTTGATCGGAGCTAGCGTTGAGGTCTGCGAGGCTGCTTTCATCTTTTCCAGCCTCATCAAAGAGTTGTGCAGAGTGAGCCTTTAGAGTTTGAACTTCTAATCTCTTTTCCTCTTTCTGCTCGTCTGTGAGGCTCTGGTTGTTGGCAATATCTTGAAGCAGCGTGGCGATCTGCTGATGAATCTGAACTAGCTCGGCTTGTTTTGTGATTAATCCTGCCAGGATTTCCTGTACCTTGGCGGAGTTGTTAGCCTCAAGTTGGGCCAATCGCTCTAACTCTGCGTCGATGGCTTGCTGGCGGCGCTCTTCCTCCGCCGCGGCTTGTTGATCAGAGGTATTTGTATCTTCCACTGTTTCTGTAGGTTGCTCCTCTACAGTTACTGCTTCCTCTTCCTGGGCTACTTCTGGTTCCTCGGTGGTTTCTTCAGCGTCAGCTACTTGCTCGGTCTGCTCTTCTGCGGTTTCTTCTACTTTTGCCTCTTCCTTGGGTTCTTCTTCGGCTTCCTCAGGAGTCTCTTCCTTCTTTTCTTCTTCGGTAGTCTCCTCTTTCTTTTCTTCCTCAGTAGTTTCTTCCTTCTTCTCCTCTTCCTTTGGCTCCTCCTTCTTCTCCCCAGCCTCTTCTTCCTTTTCAGGAGTTGTTGGGGTAGGGGTGGTGGAAATTCCCACAAATGGATTTACATCGATTTTTCTCTCGGCTTCGATCTCTTGCTTCATTACCTGGAATTCGTCATCTGCCTGCTTTACCTCTTGCTCTACAGCCTGGATTTCCTGCTCGGCTTTCTGAGTCTCTACCGCTTCTTGCTTTACCTCCTGATCGAGTTTTTCAGCCTGTACTTCGGCTTCCTGGGCCTGTGCTTCGGCCTTTTGAATCTGTTCCTTGGCCTGAGTTTCCTCCGCCTGGATTTGCTTTAGTTCCTGCTCAAGTTTTTGAGTTGCTTTTTGTACTTGTTCGGCTTGCTGAGCCTGGGACTTTGCCGCGGCTTGTGCTTGTGCCTTTGCTACAGCCTCTGCTTTTTGGGCGGCCTGTGCTTCCGCCTTTATCTTTGCCTCAGCTTTGGCTGCCACTTCCTGGGCTACCTGTGCTTCTTTTTGTGCCTTTGCTTTAGCGGCTGCTTCTGCCCGCGCCGCTTGCTTTGCCTGTGCTTCCTCCTGTTTGAGTTTTCGCACTTCCGCAGCAGCCTTTTTCCTGGCCTCTGCACTGGCTGCTTCTTTAGCCATCTGTTCAGCCCGAGCTCGCTTCTTGGCAGCCGCCTGAGCCTTTTGCTGAGCCTTTGCTTCAGCTCTGGCCCGCTTTTTTGCCTCTGCCTTCTTAGATCGTTCCTCAGCAGCTTTTCGGCGGGCTTCTGCCGCTGCCTTTTTCTTTGCGTCCCTCTTCTCCGCCTTTTCTTTCTCAGCCGCCTTTCGTTTGTCCGCTGCCTCTTTGCGAGCCTTGGCTTCTGCTGCCTTCTGTGCTGCTAATTTTTTACGCAGTTCGGCTTTCCTTCTTTTAGCCTCTTCTAGAATTTTTTTCTTTTTGAGTGCGTCTTCCTTCGCCTTCTTCTTACGCTTTTCAGCCTCTTCCCGGGCCTTCTTTCTTTGCTCAGCAGCCCTCTTCCTTGCCTCAAGAGCTTGCTTCTTACGTATTGCCAGGGCCTCTTTTTTGGCTCTTTGCATACGCTTTTCAGCCGCCTGTCTTTGCTTACTCACTCTTTGCCGGGCTGCCTTGGAGTTATTGTCTGCGATGACAGCTGCTCTTAGAGCCTTTCTGGCGACCTTAACGGGATCACGCTTCACTGTGACTCTCGATTCCTTCCGGCTAACTGGTAGAGCCTGTGAGACCATGCCCGCATTGAGCTCGAATACCTGTCCATCGAGGGACATATTAAAGACCATTCCCTCGATCACAGCTGTTTCCATGGTCTGTGAATCAAGGTCATAGCCCACATCAAACTCGGTGCCTCGTACTCCGGCTGTGGCCGTGGGAGTTTTAATTTCGAAACTTTCTCCCTGGAGAAGCTTTCTGGCCTTAACCCATAGTCCTCCAAAAAAGAGAGTTAACTTGGAAGTGCCTGCCTTCTCTTTTTCCGCGGCGGGAATCTCAAACTTTGTCTTTTCACTGATTTTGATCAGACCGGTGTTTTTAAGCTCAATTGAAACCTGCGAGCCTTCTTCTACGGTAAGAACATCTCCGGCTTTGAGAATCGCTCCAAGTTTAGCTGGAAGTGTTTGAATACCCCCGCGAATAATAAAAGCTCTTCCTTTGAGAAACTTTATGGACCCTTTGTCTATGGACGCATGTAGAGGAATAGCAATTAGCAGCGCTAAGAAGAGTAGACTAACTCTCATCTCGTTTGCTCCTCCTGAATTTCTGATCGGCTACTCGATGTATTGACCGATCCCTCACGTCTTTGTCTTCCCATGGGCTGGGAATTTCCCGGTATTTGAAGTATAGCATTGCTAAAGGAGGGCTCACAAGACAGATGGGTGACTGGAAGTAGATTATTGATCATTCTCTCTAAGCCTGCGTTCCTGAATTTTGCTTCGGATTCCCCTTTCATTTTCCTTGACTTGTTTTCGGCGTTTCGAGGTTTTTTCCGAAGCCTCCTTTCCTTTCTCTTTTAGCCTATCTTTCAACTCTTTACGACGATCTTTACGGCGATCTTTCAGTCGATCTCTGACTTTCTCTCGAACCTGGTTCGGATCAACCTTTTTTTCGATTTCATTTAAGCGTTGAAGGGGTTTCTTGTTTTTGATTCTACTTCGTAAATTTTGAATTCTACCCTGTAGTCTACGGGCTCGTTCCCGGGCAATTTTAGCTGCTTTTTCGCCCCTTTCATCAGGGATGGAATCCGCTCGAAGACGGCGATTTAAAATTCGCATTTCGTCTATGACCCGACGCGCGCGCTTTCTGGCCATCCTCAGGATTTCGCCCTTGCGCAAACGCATTCTTTTCCCTTGAAGATTACCCACAGACACCTCACCTTCCGAGACTATGATTTCTGTCTCTTCGGAAGATGAATTATAAGCGACCTCAAACTCAGTACCTCTCACTCCCGCGGTTGCTGTGGGAGTTGTGATTTCAAAACTTTCCCCCTTAAGAGATCCACGAATTGAGCACCATAGGCTTCCAGCCCACAGAAGAATCCCTGAAGTCATAGATTTTTCCTCAGACTTTTGGATTTCGAAGCGTGAGGTTTCAGATATTTTAACTAATACTCCTGAATTGAATCGTACAGTGGCCTGCGAATCTTGCATGACTTTCAAGATTTCCCCTCCCTTCAGTTTCGAGCCTACCCTGGCTGAGCGGACTTCAAAGCCCTTCTCAATGTAGGCTCCGCCCTTTAAGTAAGCGATGGTGGCCTGTGCTCCGAATAAGGGAGAGCCGATTAAAAAACAAAGAAAGAGAAGGGATTTGGAAGAATACTTAGTGTGTAACACGGCTAGAACCCTTATTGGCAGGACTCTGTTGTGTTCGAATCGACACTGTCTTCGTGGCGACCACCAAAGACGCGTCCTTTGCAAAAGGCCATGGAGAGTATATCATGAGACTGCGATCCGAATCCGTTGCCCTTAGAATGTGGCTATGCTTCCTATAAAGGACTCACGCGAAAGGCGTCCTGCGAGAGAATGAAATCCAGCATTTCTTTTCTGCTTGGTGGCAGGGTAAAGACCCTGAACACCTTTGATCCCAATCTTACTGTCCTTGAGTACTTGAGAGTGGAACAGAGACTCTGTGGGACTAAAGAGGGCTGCGCCGAAGGGGATTGTGGTGCCTGCACCGTAGTAGTTGGAGACTTGGATGGAGAATCAATTCGCTACAGGGCAGTGAACTCCTGCCTGGTCTTTCTGGGCAGTTTGGATGGTAAGCAGTTGATTACCGTCGAGGACCTTAAATCCGGTGCCTGCAAGCTCCACCCGGTACAAAGCTCAATGGTAGATTTACATGGGTCCCAGTGTGGATTTTGTACGCCAGGATTCATCATGTCCCTCTTTGCGCTCTATAAATCAGAGCCAACTCCGACTATGGAGTCCACCGAGGACGCGCTTGTAGGAAATCTTTGCCGTTGTACAGGCTATAGAACCATTTTAGATGCGGCCAGGGAAATGGTTGTCCGAAGGTCTCCTGATTTTTTCAGTGAGCAAGAACTTGAGACAGTTAAACTCCTTAAGTCTATGCGCAGTGAGGAAACGATTGAACTGAGCAGCGCTAAAGGAAGGTTTTACATTCCACGGTCGGTCCAGGAATTGTGCAGGCTACGCCAGGAGCATCCTGATGGATATCTTCTGGCCGGAGGCACCGACCTGGGATTACAGGTAACAAAACAGCGTAAAAAGCTAGACCCGATCATCTGTTTGTCAGACGTTTCCGAGCTCAAAAAGGTCGTAGAGTCAGACTCGGAAGTACGAATTGGTTCCGCCGTGACATACACGGATGCCCTTGCGGTTCTTGAAAAGCATTTCCCAGCCTTCGCACAACTTGTTTTGCGTCTAGGTTCGCGGCAGATTAGAAACCTGGGGACTATTGGAGGTAACCTGGCCAACGCTTCACCCATAGGAGATTCTCCCCCCGCCCTCTTGGCCCTGGACGCAGAGGTAAATCTTTGTAGTGCAAATGGTTCCAGGACGGTTCCGCTTTCAGAGTTTTTTGTGGGGTATCGTCAGACCAATATGAAAGCCGACGAGATTCTGGAATCTATCAGAGTTCCCCTTCTCAAGGCAGATGAAATTTTCAAAACCTATAAGATCTCCAAGAGGTTTGATCAGGATATTTCCACTCTCTGCGCAGGGATACGAGTTTCTCTCGAAGGAGGACGTGTCAGTTCTGTCCGTGTGGCGTTTGGCGGTATGGCCGCTACGCCAGCAAGAGCTAGCCTGTGTGAAAAGGCCCTTGAGGGAAAACCCTGGAATGAAGAGCAAGTTTGTGCGGCCGCTGAGTTCCTTGACCAGGACTTTCAGCCAATGACCGATTTTCGAGGCAGTGCCCGGTATCGAAGCCTGGTGGCTAAAAATCTTCTTAGAAAATTTTTCCTGGAGTCTGGGACTCCCGGGATGCAGACGGGGGTATTGTAGATGTCAGTTAAGGGAGGTGTGGGCGCTCAGTCCACCCATGATAGTGGTGCGCTTCACGTAAGTGGAGAAGCCCTATATGTGGATGATCTTCCTGAACCTGAGAAACTCCTGCATGGCTCTATCGTGATGAGTCCGGTAGCGCATGGAAAAATCCTGTCTATTGATCCCCTGGATGCGCTGAATTTGGAAGGTGTGGTGGATTTTTGCACTGCTGCCAACATCCCGGGACATAACGAGATTGGTCCTATTTTCAAAGGGGAACCCCTCCTTGCGGAAGAAATCATGGAATACATTGGTCAGCCCGTTGCTGTAGTAGCCGCTTCGACCCATGAACTTTCCCGCAGGGCGGTTGATCTGGTGAAAATCAATTTCGAAGAGTTAGATCCAGTTCTAAGTATTGAGGAAGCACTTGCCAGAGAGTCTTATGTAGCTGTCCCGCACACTCTCCAAAACGGTGATGCACTAAGTGCTCTGAATAAGTCTCCGAAACGACTTAAGGGTGAATTGTCAATCGGCGGACAGGATCACTTTTATCTTGAAGGTCAAATCGCCATGGCCGTTCCCACTGAAGCTGGCGATATAAAAGTTTATAGCTCAACCCAGCATCCAACAGAGGTGCAGTGTCTTGTTGCTGAAGCCCTGGGAATACCCTTTCACTCAGTGAGTGTGGAAATACGTCGAATGGGAGGAGGCTTTGGAGGTAAAGAAACCCAGCCTGCAATCATGGCATGCTGTGCCGCGCTTATAGCCAAAAGAACCTCCAGACCTGTCAAACTTCGACTTAATCGTGATGACGATATGATCATGACTGGAAAGCGTCATCCCTTTCTTGCCAAATATGAAGTTGGTTTTGATGAGGCGGGGAAGATTCACGCTCTGGATATGACCCTGGCCTGTAGTGCGGGTAATGTGGCCGATCTATCCTCCTCTATTTTGGATCGAGCGCTTTTTCATTCTGATAATACTTACTTTCTTGAGCACTGCCGAATCCGCGGATTCGCCTGTAAAACAAATTTGGTCTCCAATACAGCGTTCAGAGGGTTTGGGGGCCCGCAGGGAATGATCGCAATTGAAAACATTATGGAGGAAATAGCCAGAGAATGTTCCCTTGATCCGCTTGAGGTGCGGAGGATTAATCTCTACGGTAAAGAAGAGCGAAACATTACCCCTTACCATCAAAAGGTTGAGGACAATATCTCAGCCGAGGTTATCGATGAGTTGGTAGAGAGTTCCAACTATCTGAAGAGACGTAAAGAAATCGAGGAATTCAATCGTTCTCAAAAAATTGTGAAACGGGGACTCGCCCTGTCTCCTGTAAAGTTTGGAATTTCCTTCACTACTTCCTTTCTAAATCAGGCGGGTGCTCTGATCCACATCTACAAGGATGGAAGCATAACTTTGAACCATGGTGGTACCGAGATGGGCCAGGGGCTTTTCATCAAGGTCGCCCAGGTTGTTGCGGAAGAATTTCAAGTCGATGTTGGCAGAATTAAGATCACAGCCACCAATACAGCAAAAGTACCCAATACGTCTGCTACAGCAGCTTCCTCTGGTTCTGATCTAAATGGAAAAGCTGCCCAGGCGGCTGCCAGATCAATCAAAGAAAGACTGATTCAGTTCGGAGCAGATTATTTTGAGCTCCAACCGGAGGACATTAAGTTTTTACCCAATCAAGTGCAGGCCGGTGAAAAAAGTTTTAGCTTCGATGAATTCATTAACCTGGCATACCATCAGCGGATTTCTCTATCAAGTACCGGGTTTTACCAGACTCCTAAGATTTTTTATGATCGAGAAAAAGCCAGCGGAAGTCCCTTCTTTTACTTTGCCTATGGCGCCTGCGTCTCTGAAGTGTCCCTGGACACTTTGACCGGGGAATATAAAGTGCAGAGAAGTGATATTCTTCATGATGTGGGAAATTCTTTAAACCCGGTCATTGATCTTGGTCAGATCGAAGGCGGGTTCATCCAGGGAGTGGGCTGGTTAACTATGGAAGAATTATGGTGGGATAAAAATGGTGATCTCAAGACTCACGCTCCCTCCACCTATAAAATACCTACATGCCGGGATATCCCCCGGGACTTTCGAGTGAAAATTAAAGCGGACTCCAAGAATCGTGAAGACACAATTTATCGGTCTAAAGCTGTAGGTGAACCTCCCCTGATGCTTGGAATCAGTGTGTGGCTTGCTCTTAAGGATGCTCTCTATTACGCAACGGGTTCCAGGCGACGGGTCTGCTTGAGCACACCCGCCACACCCGAGGCCTTGCTTCTGGCATTAGTGGATCAGAGTTCAGGCTCTTGATTGGTTCCCAGTGCGGCAGTTAAATGAACTGGCTACAGACTCTCTCCCATCTGCGCGATAATCGCACAGCCCATGTGCTTGTGACAGTCCTGGAAACCCGCGGCTCCTCTCCAAGGGGGGCAGGAGCCAAGATGATCATTTGTGCAGATGAGATTCACGGAACCATAGGCGGAGGGACACTTGAGCATCGAATCATGGAGAGATCCAGGGCGATGATTTCAGCCGGAGAGTCCTTGGCGGAGATTATGCGGATTTCCCTGGGAGCAAGTACCGGGCAGTGTTGTGGAGGAGAGGTTACTGTTTTTCTGGAGCCATGGATCAGAACTTCTCCCACAGTAGCGGTTTTTGGAGCAGGACATGTGGGAAAGGAGTTAATTCAAATCCTTCAAAATTCGCAGCTTCCCATAGTCTGGTTGGATTCTCGAGAGGAATATCTTCCCCTACAGCCTCCCGAAGGTGTGAGTAGTCTGTTTAGCGATGCACCCGAAGAGGAAATCGAAGACTTCAAAGAAGGGGTTATTGCGATCATTCTGACCCATAGTCATGCCCTTGATCAGAAAATCTGTGAGCGACTTCTAAAATGGGGCAAAGCTGGTTTCATTGGATTAATTGGCTCCGAGACGAAAAAAAAGAGATTTCAAACCCTGTTGATGAACAAGGGATTTAGTGAGGATCAGATCGAAAATATCGAATGTCCGGTGGGAGTATCAGGCGTGGGAGGAAAGCTTCCCAGGCACATAGCAATCTCAATAGCAGCCAGAATCTTGCAGGTCAGTAGGGAGTTCGGACAGGTTCAGGAAGAATGAATCTGAGATCTGGTTGACTATGGTTTCCCTTCTTGAAGAACTTTCCAAAGTAGCTGGCAGCCTAAGACGCGGACAGCAGGTTTTTCTAGGTCACCAGGAAATTGAACAAGAAGTAGAACTACTCCTTTCAGCCCTGCTTCTCGGGACCAGGTTGAGTGAGCAAGATCTCTATTTGGTAGTGGTATCTGGTGGAACCGGTGTAGGAAAGTCCACATTTCTTAACTGGTTGCTGGGTGAAGAACTATGTGCAGCTTCCTCGGTAAGGCCCTGTACCAATCATCCCCAGTTCCTGGTACATGGTTCAAGGCGCAAGGAGGTTTTGGAGGTTCTGGATTCCTACCAGGAAGTGTTATCCCAGGTATCCTTGAAAACCCATTCTCAGGATTCTGTAAAAAACGTAATCCTTGTCGATTCTCCTGACTATGATTCTACAGAGTCTTCTCATCTTCGCATTGCAAGGCTTCTTTTGGAGGCATCTCATAAAGTGATTTTAGTCCTGAGCCCAGCCAAGTACGGGGATCTGGCTGCAACCAGGTGGTACTCAAGCGCAAAGCGAAGTTCACGAACTTTGATTCCGGTGCTGAATAAAATTGATACCATCGAGCCCAAGAGTCTCGATGAGCTTTCGCAATCCTGCGCACGTCTGTTGGAAGTGGAACCTGGCAGGCTTTTCAAGATCTCCTCGGTATCGTCAGGGGAGGGCAGAAATGAAATTTTATCCTCAGTGGGTTCAGAGTCACAGACCCATGGGATATCCGTTCTATTTGAATCCCATGCAGTATCCTTTCGCACCCAGGTTGAAAAGCAGATCCTTGGCCTCGATGAAGTGTATGGCCAGCGAACCTTTGGTTTTGAGCAGACACGAGCCCAGGTGGATGAGGTTCATTCAAAGTTCTGGGATCGACACAAGTTACTAAGGAAGGATATCGAGACAGATCTAAAGACGAGATTGGGGAAAATCGCCGAAAAAAAGGTATTTTACTTTTCCAAATGGATCACCAAACATCTCTTTTCTTTTGTAGATCAAATCCAGTCTTCACTCGGCTTTTTAGGCTCCAAAGATCAGGATCAATTGCCAGGCGATCAGCTTTCATACCAGGATCAAATCTTTCGTAATCTAGAGGTTTCGATCGTCCAATCCCATGGAATTCTTCTCCAGGCATCGAGGAAATATGACTGGATTTCAGAGCCAGAGGAACTTGAGATAGAGTCAATAAAGGCTCGGTTTCGAGAGGAATTTGAGAATTTTCAACAAACCATTTATGAGCAGATTTCAAAGAGTTTTGAAAGCAATGTGACCACTCGTCATTCTCTATTGGCAGTTTCGCAGGAAGTACTTCTATCCTTACTCTTCTATTCTTTTCTGGGACCCATTGGATTTATACCAGGCTCGGAACAAGTACTCTCAGGGCTTTGCTACCTGGTTTATGGGAAGCTACCCTCGGCTAAACTTCCTAGTGTAATGGTGGAACTGGAAAATCTGAGCAAGGATTGTCATAAGCAGTTTGAAGGTTTTCTCGGCGGTTACCTGGAGGAACCTTGTTTGAAGTTTGAATCCCATAGAACCCAATCTCAAGATTTGAAGACCCAATGGGTACAGTTGCGTAATGAGCTTTCCAGCCTATAAAACACTAAGTCTTAGCCCTGTTCCAGGATTGCGGTCCGCGAATTTGCGGCTGGTAGAATTTCTGGAGAAAAAGTGGGCCTTGTCCCTGGATTGCTTCCATATTTTCTTACTGGGAGGAACTGGTTCAGGCAAGTCTACATTTCTAAACGTGATCGCCTCACAAGAGGTAGTGGCAGAAGGGGTTACACGCCCGACTACGGAAAGACTACAGGTTTATGCTCATGGCTCACTTTCTAAAACCCTCGAAGAGCTTCCCTGCGAGCACATTGCACATGAGGATGAGAATCTGATCGATATTCTGATCTGGGATCTTCCAGACATGGATTCATACTGTATTAATCACCATGAGACCTCAAGGCTGCTAAGAGAATACGCGGATGTTTTGTTCGTATTAATGCATCCTGAAAAGACGCGCCAAAAGTCACTTGAAGAATTTTTGAGCTGGTATCCTGTCATACCTCAGATTTCCTGGATTACGCATAGCTCCCAGGTGGAAGAAAAAGATAGGGAGCAGGTTGAAGCGCAGGGATGGCCCGGCTCCGCAGAAACTTTCCTGGTAGATTTAAAATCTGATACTCAGGGTGCTCGGAAGAAGATTTTGGAAGTCTTGGATGAACTGCGCTCCAAAGGACTCCACCAATGGAAAAGGGAAACTCTTACAGAGCTTTCAAGGCAGAGTTCTGCACAGCTGTTGCCCCTGTTACAGAGAACCAGGAAGGATTTTTCAAGAGACGGGAGTCTGCTTGCCTCCATGCTGGATTTCCAAAAGGGATTAAACCAGGAACTGGAGGCTTCACTGTGGACGATCTATAAGGAAAAAATATTTGGAGAAATCAGGGAAAAGATTTTAAGCGAGGTTCTCTTCGCCAGCAGAAGTTACTTTTCGTCCTTTTCCTCACTTTTGATGAAATTAGCTGGAAAATCTACTGCGGCCCTTGAACTGCCCTATTTAAGCCTGCCGCTTCTGCGATTTGAAGAAGCCGTTCCTGGTCTAAATCTTGAAGTGGATCAGCGCGAGGAGTTTTTGGAATCCCATCGAGAACTGATGCTCTCCATACGAATCAATTTGCTCTCTGAGGCTCGAACTCCCTCCTGGTTTTACTATCTTCTCGAAATTCTGCTAGATTTTTTGATTCCCCCGGTATTACTAGTTTGGGTGATGTTTCACACCGAACCACTCCCCTCAGATCCGTTGCCTGTACTGCTGCTTCTGCTTTCATTCCCAGTCTTATTCTTACTCTATTGGGGTCGGATTCAGAACCGAATCAAGACTGTTTGCAAGAATGGTTATGCCCATTATCAGCAAGGGTTGGTTGCAAGTCTTGAAAAGCTTCTTGGGAGGAGCGTAAACGAACTCGAGTCAAGCCTGAATGAAAGAGAAAAACACCTGCAAAGACTGGATGGATTTCTAAAAAGATGCGAAGGCTATTTACCGGAAAAAATTGAGATCCCAAATTCTTGAAGGTTCAACCTCAGTCTGATCTCAGCGGAAGTATTTACGGGCGATTTCCAGTTCTTCTTCACCCAGTTCCCTCTGTGTTTTGTCTCGCCAGATTCGTGCCTTTTCAACTTCGCTGGTCAAGTAGGCTCGGTTAAACCAGGCCCAGGCGGCTGACTTGTCTTGAAGAACTCCCTTGCCTTGAGAGTAAAGGGCTCCGAGTTTGTACTGGGCCATTGCGTTACTTTGAACCGCAGCCTTTCGATACCATTCTGCAGCTAAGGAGTAATCTCGTTTGGTACCCAAACCACTTTCATACATCTTTGCGAGTTGGTACTGAGACCCCTCAAATCCCTGTTGAGCACCCTTTAGATAAAGTTTAAATGCCTCTTGAAAATTTTGTTGGAAGGCCAAACCATAAAAGAAGAAATTGCCAAGATTATGAAAAGCTTTCGGTAAATCCTGTTTCTCAGCCTTCTCAAGCCACTTCACAGCCTGGGAAAGGTCCTTTTCTAAACCCCGTCCTTTTATATAGCAAATTGCCAGATAATTTTGGGCTTGTGCATACTCTTCATTAGCTGTTTGTTGGAACCATTCCACTGCCTTTGAATAGTTCCTCTCTACAACCCACCCATTGTAAAAAAACACTCCTTTTTTGTACGTTGCTGGCAAGTAGCCCTTATCTGAGGCCTGCTGATATAAATCCCAAGCTCTTTTACGGTCGACTTTTACTCCCCACTTTCCGAATTGGTAGATTTCACCGAATTTAAATTGCGCATCCGGTTCTCCTGCTTCTGCATCAAAGCGGATTTTCTCAAAGGCTTCTACATAATCCAGATCGACCTCTGGTAGAGAAAGCTCTCCATCAAGGAACTCTTCAGACTCCCAAAGAAATGGAGTCTCATCAGAGTCATCGAAAGCCCAATGTGCGGCTTCTGCCTTTTGAGCATCCCCAGAAGGCCAGACAATAAGGTTTAATCCACCAAAAAGGAGAAGAGCCGAGGTGAGGAAGTGGCGTAGTTTCATTGTTTTTATAGCAGGTTCAGATCAAGTGTATCAAATTGAAGATCATTGCCTACAACCTCCGAATGAAGTTTCCTTAAGACTACTGAGTCCTGAATTCTGTATACTGGTGCCATCATGCGTATAGCCTTGATTTTTTCCCTCTTTCTTTTCGGGTTCCAAGTTCCTTCCTTTAGCCAGCAATTTCTAATTGAGATGGATGATTCCCAAACTGACCATCTGCGCGCCTACGGATTGGCTTTTTTTGCGTTAGAGAATCATTTTCGGGTCGAATGGCTTCTCAATTACCAGGGTGGGAGTTTTCTTATGCCGGCAGCCGATCTCCTGCTTTTGCAGGCGGCCATGTATGGCGTTTCAGGAAAGGTGATTACTGATGAGCAATACGCTGGGATTGAAACGGTAATGGGTGATAAAAACATGGGAAAGGTCACCCTTGAAAAGGCACCCAAAATCGCGGTATACACTCCCAAGAACTCCGATCCTTGGGACGATGCTGTGACCCTGGTGATGAATTACGCCAAAATTCCCTATGACAAACTCTACAATGAAGAGGTCTTGGCCGGCAAACTCTTCGACTATGACTGGCTTCATCTTCATCACGAAGATTTTACAGGCCAGTATGGAAAGTTCTATAGAACCTTCCGTAATGCCCCCTGGTACCAAAAAAAGTTGAAACTATTTCGGACTATGGCTAAGAAGAGTGGTTTTTCGCGCGTGGCAGACTGGTTTTCGGAGGTGAGCAAACTAGTACAGGAGTATGTGGCTAAGGGCGGGTTTATGTTTGCGATGTGTTCTGCAACTGACAGCCTTGATGTTGCTTTGTCCGCACAAGGAATAGACATTATTGATCCACGCATTGACGGTACCCCTTTTACAGTCAATTTTCAGGATAAGCTCAAATTTGCAGAAACCTTTGCTTTCGAAGACTTCAGAGTGCTTTCGGATCCCATGGTTTACGAATTTTCTGATATAGACGTTTCTCGTTATGAACACGTGACTCAGCCGCATAAGGAGAACTTTGAGCTTTTTGAATTCAGTGCAAAATTTGATCCCGTTCCCTCGATGTTGACTCAGAGCCACCGCAGGGTTGTCAAAGGCTTCCTGGGGCAGACCACAGCATTTAATGGCAAACTGCTCAAGAGTTCGGTGACAAAATTGGGTAAAATTCTCAATTCAGAAGTTTTTAAATACATACATGGAAGGTTTGGGAAGGGTACTTTTACTTTTTATGGAGGACATGACCCTGAAGACTTTTCGCATGCCGTAGAAGATCCGCCAACCGACTTGCGATTGCATAAAAATTCTCCGGGATACCGCTTGATTTTAAACAACATTCTTTTCCCGGCTGCTCGACCAAAACCACGTAAAACCTGAGAGGTGTGATGTGTGTACCGGCAAAGACAAGACCTCCGATGACCTTGATCCCAGGGTATTATTTCTGGATGGCCTGGAATGCTATAAGAAGGGTTTATTTTCAGAAGCATTGAAGAGATGGAGGGCACTCAATACCTTTGATCCCTGTTACCCCAATCTGGCCATGTTCCTAAACGTCTGCGAACGTCAGGAGTTGAGTAGTCTTCGGGACCTTGAAAATCTGGACCAGGGAGGATTGGCCCAGGTCCCTGGTGACGAAGTAGAGCTGCTCAATTCTGTGGGCTCAGCGGCTGAGGATTTCCGAATCGCGATGGAGAGTGATAATCGTGAAGAGGCTGAGAGTGTGCTCATCCAGCTCTCTTTGGATCGTCCTGCGGATGAACAGGCTCTGAAGTTTTTGGTGAATAGTTATCAGACACTTTCCAATCCTGTCAAAATGGTGGAATCGGCCAATAAACTTCTTCAGTTGGCTCCCTTCGCGAGCCGAACCTACTTGATTCTTGGTCGAGTCCATTCCTATCTCGATCAGCCTGAAGAAGCCATTTCCAACTTTCGAAAAGCGATCAGGTTAAATCCCGATGGATTTGCCGGGTATTACCAGATGGGTGTGGCTCTGCTAGCCCTTGAAAACCGCAGGGAAGCCAGTGAATATTTTCACAAAGCAATGAAACTGAATCCTAAACTGGAAAAGGTCAAACAAATCGCTTCAAAAGTGGAGCTGGACATGAAAGATCTTGAGGCTAAAATCCTCAGTTCTTACGAGAAGCTAAGTGAGGAGAATCGCTATCCTGATGTTTTGTACCGACTTGGTGTTTTATATCGCAAGACGGGCAGGCTTGAAAAAGCTTTTGCGGTCATTGAGGAAGCCCTCGAATTGAATGAATCCTATCGAGAAGCCCGTTTTGAGAAGGCCCGCCTGCAAATTGAGTTGGAGAATTATCAACAGGCTTGTGACACTCTTCTTTCCTTAATCGCAGAGCAAGAGGAGCCCGCTGGTTTTGACAATGTCAGACAATTTCTTCAAACCGGATATTTTGAAGAAGCTTCCAAAGAGATTCTGCGGCTGCTGAAGCTTGAGACAGATTACGGTGCGGTCCATATAGAATTGGGTAAGGAATATGTGAAGGCCGAACAATGGGAGAAGGCTGAGGATGAACTCTCAAAGGGGATTTACCTAAGTCCCCATTATCCTGATGGCCACCATTACCAGGGCCTTTGCCTCGAGAGGCGTGGAAAGCTAGAAAGTGCGCTGGCTAAATTCCAAGAAGGACTGGATTTGAATCCCATGTACGAAGACGCGACTTTGGCAGCAGCCCGGGTCATGCTGGCATTAAAAAGGAATTCTGATGCCAAGAAACTGCTCAAACGAATGTTAGCTGTTTCACAGGGGGAATCTGATGGAATATCTAAAGCAAAGGCTTTGTTGGAGAGCCTATTATGATTGAGCGCCAACTCTTATTTAGCCCTGATAAACTGGATTATGTACAGGGGAAAAGACCAGATGTGGAATGCATTTTGTGCGCTAGTCTAGATGAGGTTGAAGGTGTTGATCAGCTGATTGTACATCAGTCGGAAAACTTTTTTGTGACCTTAAACCTTTTCCCATATAACCCGGGCCATGTCATGATCGTTCCTAATAGGCATACAGAAACTATTGAGGATTTTACTCCCCAAGAGGATTTGGAATGCTTTAAGCTTCAACGCCTTTGTATTCAGGTATTACAAGAGATGTATCGACCCCACGGATTCAATATGGGGTATAATATTGGAGTTCATAGCGGAGCCAGCATTGCTCATCTGCATTTCCATGTAGTTCCACGATATAGAAGTGAGCTGGGATTCTTGGATGTGATCAATGGGACCCGTGTAATTGTGGAATCTCCGCATATTACAAAGGATCGGATGGCGAAAACTTTCAAAAGGCGAGCTGAGTAAGAGCATGGAAATAGAAGACTTGATCGAGGAATTCAGTGCCTCAAACTTTCATGAACTCGAACTTCGTTCGGGTAATCGTTCAGTCAGGTTAATCCGTAGGTCCACAGAGAGTGCCCCCAGAATGGGAGCTTTGGAAGAGGTGACGGAGGCTGAAAGCGCGCAACCACCCAGTGTAGAACAATCCATTAAGGATACGACTTATGTGATCAGCGCGCAGAGAGTAGGTTTCTTCTTTCCCGAGGTAAAGCCTGGAGATCGAATTTTTAGCGGGAACCTTGTCGGACAGGTAAAAGCGATGAATATTAACCATGAAATCCGGTCAGCAATTGATGGTGAAGTGGAATCCATCTGTGTTGAATCTGGAGCAGGTGTGGCCTTCGGAGATCCTCTGCTTAAGCTGGTGGAAGAATGAGTACAGAGCAAAGCGACAGCCCAAAGGTTTTGGTGGCCAACCGAGGTGAAATTGCATTACGAATTCTACGGGCATGTAAGGAGTTGGATCTTGAAACTGTTGCGGTCTATTCCACCGCTGATCGAAATTCACCGCATGTGAACATGGCTAATGAGGCTGTCTGTATAGGACCAGCGGATTCCAAGGGAAGTTACCTGAATGTGCAGAATATCATTGCCGCCGCGGAAATCACCGGTGCAAATTTAATCCATCCCGGATATGGATTTCTCGCTGAAAGCGCTGATTTTGTAGAAGTTTTGAGGGAATGTAAGATTGGTTTTGTAGGACCGGATTCCCATGTGATTTCCAAAATGGGAAATAAATCGGAGGCTCGGCGAATGATGAAGGCTTCTGGAGTTCCGGTGGTGCCCGGCTCTGAAGGAGTTACGCCTTCAGCCAGAGAGGGGCTCAAAGTTGCTCATGAATGCGGATTTCCGGTCATGATCAAGGCTGTTGCCGGCGGTGGAGGAAAAGGGATGCGGATGGCGGAATCCGAGTCTGAATTCTCCTCACTGTTCCAGATTGCCTCCGCGGAAGCTGCCGCGGCCTTTGGAAACGGTGACTTGTATGTAGAAAAGTATGTAGAAGAACCGCGGCATATAGAAGTGCAGGTTTTAGCGGACCACCATGGGAATGTAATTCACCTGGGTGAGCGGAACTGCTCCATTCAACGAAGGCATCAAAAGCTCATTGAAGAGGCCCCATCTCCCTGTATCCCAAAGGAACTTCGAGATCAGATCTGTGAAGCAGCAGTACAGGCTGCCCGCTCTCTGGGTTATAAAAACGCTGGAACCGTAGAATTTTTGGTAGATAAAAACAATCAATTCTATTTCATGGAGATGAATACGCGGCTTCAGGTGGAACACCCTGTCACTGAGATGATCACAGGTGTTGATATTGTCAAAGAACAGCTCAAGATAGCCCAGGGAGGCGTATTGGCAATTCAACAGGAGGATGTTGAATTTAGAGGTCACAGTATCGAATTTCGTGTCAATGCAGAGGATCCTGAGTGTGGATTCATCCCCAGTCCCGGAAAAATTGATCAACTTATGTATCCTGGCGGCCCTGGGATACGTATTGATTCTATGGTCTCCGCCGGAGATGAGATTCTACCTTTTTATGATTCTATGATCGCAAAACTAATCATTCATGACAAAAGTAGGGACGAGGCCATACGGCGTTCCATCAGGGCTTTGGAAGAATTTCAACTTGTCGGAGTGAAGTCCACTATTCCTCTGCACCTTCAGATCGTACAGTCCGATACATTTCGTAAGGGCTATTTCACCACCAGATTTCTGGATGAAACGATGTCTCTGTGAGATTGACCGGGAGATAGGGTCAATAGGAACAAAGGAAGGAATCATGAACCAAATAGTTTGGAAGATGTTAACCGCATTCGCGCTTTCTCTACTTCTGATTTCCCCAGGAAATGCGCAAGATGAACAAGAGCAAGGGCGTGAGGCTGCGCGAAAGCGCTTTCAAAACGGCCAGTACTACATGAAGCGTGGTCGTGTGGCCATGGCGCTTCAGGAATGGAAGAGAGCTTTAGCCCAAGACCCTACTTATTCTGACGCGGCGTATGATCTTGGTGGAGCTTGTTTTCTCCTGGGTAAGCTGGATTTAGCGGAGCAGTATTGGAAACAAACGATCTCCATCGATCCGACTCACTATAAAGCCTGGGATTCCCTTGGTTTTCTCAAGACTCAAAGAGGGCTTTTTGAAGAGGCAATCAAAAACATTGATAAGGCCTTGGAGATCAATCCAAAATACGTAAATGCTTATGTGAACAAGGGCTTTGTCTATGCGACAACCCGCCAGATAGACCTTGCTATTGACTCCTGGAAAGCGGCATTGAAGATTGTACCGGAAAATGTGAAAGCCCGTGAGAACCTGGCCAGAATCTATTTGACCATTGGTAAGGAAAAAGAATCTACTGAGGAGTGGCATACACTGCTTCAACATAATCCCAAGTATGCCTTTGCCTACTACAATCTTGGTTTGATCTCTGGAGGTCGAAAGCAAGTAGAAAAGGCCATTAAGTACTATAACAAGGCCACAGAACTAGAGCCCCGATTCGCTGCGGCTCATAACAATTTGGCTTTTCTCTATGCCAGCCAAAAGGCTTTTAAACAGGCGGAGAGTCACTATCTCAAAGCAATATCCGGAAATTCAAAGTACCTAAAAGCATATACGAATCTCGCTGCTCTTTATGATCAGATGAAACAGCCTCTGAAGGCGATAGAAAAGCTCAAAGAACTTTCCAGGGAAACTCCTAAAGACCCCATAGTCTTTAACAATATTGGATTCCTGCTCTTCAATGTGGATAAACTTGATGAATCGATTGAGTACTACCAGAAATCCATTGCGTTGTGGGATCGTTATCCAAACGCTTATTACAACCTCGCGGAAGCCTATGCAAAAAAAGGCATGAAGAAAAAAGCTATTGCCAATTATGAAAAGTGTATAGAATTGGTGCCATCCTCTCCCAAGCACGGGGAGACATTGGAGAAAATCAAGAATCTTAGTATGTAGGTAAGCCAATGTTTAAAAAGCGCAGCTCTTTCGATAAAGCACTGTTTTTAGAGAATCAATACGTTGAGTTGATTGTCTTTGATCCTGATAAGGGAAAGATTGGCCTGATCTCCCGAATTAAGGAAATTACCGATGATAAGCTGGTCATCCACTGGCCTCGGCTTGAAGGGGAAACCAAGTTTCCCTTTACGGGGATCCGGTTTGCCGTTTTCCAGGCTCTGGTTGGATTCGAGGTAATTTCTTTCAAGGTGACCCTCAACCCGGAAACACTGAATGGATTTGATGTTGGCGTGATGCAGCTTGATCCCCCTCGGTTTATGGAGGGTATCGAACAAAAGCGCGTATACCAGCGGATTCAGAAAAGGTTTCCGGTTCAATTCCGCATGATGGACGAAGGGCGATTTTCTGATAATCTCTATGAAGCCAACTCTACGAACATCAGTATCGGGGGGATGGAATTCGCTAGTGTGGATCGCCTTGAGCCCGGTATGGAAATCGAATGCTTCTTTAAAATGGAATATGTGGATTTCAATGGTATTCGAGCCGAAGTGGTACGCCGTACGGACTCACCTCAACATAAGGATATAGAATTCCTATACGCGATCAAATTTCAAGCCATGTTCGAGCGGGAACGGGTGAGTCTCAACCAGTTATTGCTCAAAGGGCCGGGTAAGGGCCAGGACGGATAGTATCATGCGCTCAAAACGTGCTCGTTTTGGAGATAAAAGACTAAGGCCAAATCAGTATTTGGAGTTGGTGGTATTCGATCCAGACCAGGGGAAGTTGAATTTATTTTCCCGGGTAATTGAAGTGGACCAGAAAAATCTGGTGATCGCCTGGCCGGTGGAATGTCATGGAACCCGATATTTCTTTCAAAAAGTAGATTACGCGGTGGTTCAATGCCTGGTCGGGGGCGAAGCCATTTCCTTTAAAGTCAATATTCGCCAGGAAGATCTGGAGAATCATGAAGAAGGGAAATTGGTCCTCGGGGTTCCGGTATTTGTTGAGGAAGTAGATCAGCAGAGAATCTATACACGAGTTCGATGCCAGGTTCCTGTAAAATATCGAGTGGATCGGGGTTCTGGCTTCGGCAATTCTCTTTTTGAGGGATTGACCACTGATCTGAGTATTGGAGGTATGGAGCTATCCTCATTTGAGGAGCTTGAAGAAGGCTCTGAGATTGAATGTTTCTTTACTCTGCATTTTATGGATTTTCGTGGGGTACAAGGGCAGATCGTCCGAAGGCGTGAGACCAATGAGAATGGCAATCTTGAGTATTTATACGCGATTCAGTTCCTTGGTATGCTTGAAAGAGAGCGCACCTCTTTGAACCAGATTCTTATGCTGCGCCACCCTATGACTGAGCCAAAAATTCTCCTTTCCCGATCAACAAACTCTTGAAACCGTTCTCAATTCCCGGCACCCATCTTGTGCTAAGATAGGGCCTTCTTCAAGTACGCTATGTTCACCGTGATGCCATTTGTCCTGGGAACGCTAATTTTCGCAGTGTTAGGCTGGCTGGCCTATCTGTTTCTCACGTCGCAAAAAGTCAGTGCGCCCGCGTCAAATTTATTCTGGGAAGCGGTCAAAGACTTCGAGGCCGGGAAGAATGATGAAGCGGAGAAGAAGTTCTTAAAGCATCTCACTACGCGTACCAACCACGTACAGAGTTACATGTACCTTGTTGAAATTTACAAGAAGAAGGGGCGTAAAAATAGAGAATTGCAGACCTGTAAAACCCTGATGGAACTTTGGGAATCTGGGTATCATGAATTTAAGATAGGTAAGGTTCAAAAAAACCTGGGTGAACTGCTCTTTGAAAAGGAACAGTATGAAGAAGCGTTTTATCATTACGCGGGCTTACTTAAGGGAATGAACGCGGATCCTACGGTAGATTCAAATGCCAATACCACTGAATTTGTAGATGATTTTACCTTGCGTAATGTCGCGTTTCTATTGGCCTCACAAGGTCGCTATGAGAAAGCTCTGGAATACTATGAAAATCTTATCAATAAGAATCCCAGAGATTGGACCAGTGTCCGTGGGAAGGTACCTTGCCTCATCGGAACTGGAAACTGGAAAAAAGCCGAAGCCTGTATCAGGGAGCTAATCAGCAATAAAGAATCAAGAGTTGATGACTATTACTACCTGGGGAAAATCTATCAGCAACTCCAGGACCCGGGAAATGCCAAGTCATGTTTCATGGAGTTCCTGCAGAAGGTGGGTTCCGAGCAGGCGTATGACGGTTATGACGCGTTGGCATACTTGATCCAAAGCTATTACGCCAAAGTCGAACTTTTCTCTGAAAATGAAATTGAGAACTGGATCAAGGTTTTTCGCTGTTCCCTTGATCACATTTATCTCAAGGATCATCAGGAACGTGAAATTCATTTTCAAAAGGGTTTTCTTCATTTCTTTAAGACGCACGAAAAGGAAGAGTTTCGTGACGCTCTAAGGGAATGGACAAACTTATCTCGGGCTGATCCTAACTATAAAGATGTTGAGAGACTCATCGAGAAGCTAAAGAACTATAAAAAGGAGTTTTTTCGTGATTTAGAACTTGCTTATAAGGCAGGTAAAAAACTTGAAGATGAGTTGTTTGAAGATCCCCGTCCCTTTCGATCGTCCGATATGTTCGACGTCCTTCCTTTTGAAAGTGATGTTGTTTCTGAATTTCTTGATCCCTCTTTTCTTGGAGGCATAAAAAAGACTTTTTCCAGGGGTAAAAAACAGACATCCAAGGACCTCGAAGCTCTGTCCGTTTACCAGTTTGACAGGAGAATGGAAGAGGTGTTTAAGAAGATGAAATTGAGTATTGAGAAGAAGCTAAAGTCGGACTCTTCGGGGATCGCCTTTCGCTATCTACTTAAGAATAAAGATAATAAATTTACCTACTGTGCCGTCTACCGTCATTCCAAAGAAATAGGCGAAGTAGAGGTTAAACAGATAATTACCCAGATGAAGAATTATGATCTGGTAGGCGCTATTATGATTACCCTCGGATCCTTCACCATGAAGGCCGCCAGTATAGCCAGAGAACATTCTGTGGAGGTGATCACCGGCGTGATTCTACAGGATAAATATCTATCTGGTTGAGTTCGGCCTCGACTCGTACAGGATTTTGGTCTCATCCCGGTCCTCGTGTACACCCGATACAATTCGAGCCGTGCTGAGACCAAACTCGAGGTACGATCCGAGCCCTTTTGACGGAAAAAGGTGCAATGCTGATTATCTGGAGTTTCTCTTTTCCTTCCGGGAATATTCACGAGAGCAGACCAGGAAAAAAGAGAGTAAGAGGTGGTATTGAGGTAAGTTTGAGGACTGAAAGAGGAGCTGTATTTGGTTAGCCTGCATCAGGGCATCCTCAAGGCCGTCCTTCTCACTGAATCGTAATTGATAGATAAGCTTTGCAAGAGGTAGATCCTTTTTTGCTAAGACCTCAAATTGTTTCAGTTCAGTTGGCGAGAGCTTTTCTCTGAAGTACTGGCGAATTTTCTCGGCGGTATTTCGCTTTTGCTGAAAAGAACGTTCTTTAAAGAACCTGTCTGCCAGATTGATTAGAGTTAGCCGGTCCCCTTGTTCTATCCAGCTCGCAAGATTAAACAATTTTCCCAGGTGTTTTTTGACAGCGGCAAGTAGGGGAAGAGGATGGGTGTCCAATGAGCGTTCAATTACTGGTAACTCCTCCAGGATTCGTTTGGCATTCCTCAGTCCGATTGCGTCCAGCAAGCGAAACGGGGGATGTTTTTCCCTGGGAAAGAGGGGTAAAACATCGTTCACTTCGAAGGTTTTGCGATCCTCGGAGAGGAAGAGCTCCAGGGTGTGAATTTTGGAGAATATCTCCAGAGGATTTGAAAGACATCTTGTAGCCAGCGTCTGAGTCAGTTTGGCATTAAGGGGAAGTCTGGCCTCTTTCATCAGGTGAACAACCAGGTCCGTTAAACATTTAATTTTGAAGTATTCTCTTTTGTCGAAGGGATCAAATTCTTCTTGGATCACCGTTCCCTGGCTCGGGATATTTCCCTTAAAGGACTTTGGAAGCCGAATCAAAAAATGAAATCTTGGATCCGCGGGATTCTCTGTTGCAGCAATCAGGTTCTGTAACTCCGGGTCGCTTAAGAGCTGTAGTCCCTCAACGAAATAAAGTGACTCGCTAGCATATAAGGAGCGATTCTTTAATAGAGATAGAACCTCTTGGAGTTGTGTTTCACTCAGGTCGAGCCTTTGATGGCCTAATTTGACAGAATTAGGTGATTTAGCCCTGACCAGAGATTTGAGCAGGATCTCTGTCTGAAAGGGGCAAGTCCCAGCAAAGAAAACTACCCGATTGGGAGTATTAGTTCCTTGTTGCAGAAATTGGAGTAGTTTCAAGGCCGCAATACGATCGAGTATTTTTTATGTAAGGCTTCCAGGATTTTATCCACCGAGCTGGTCATTTCCTCTTCAGACAAGGTTTTCTCCTTTCCACGGAACATAAAATTGATTCCCAGGCTCTTATGTCCTTCTGAAATTCCTTTACCGGTATAAAGGTCAAAGACATCAAAACTCTCCAGTGTTTGAATTTTTAAGGAGCCAATAGCCCTTAACACCTCTTCACAAGGCAAGGTGCTGGGAGTGATGAGTGCGAGCTGCTTTCTAGCTCCCGGGATTTGGGGTAACTGCTTAAAAACAGGCTCCTTACGCCCACAGAGAAAGACCTCATCAAGGCATAACTCAAGAACAACCATGGCATCATGAATTTTCTCTTTCGCGAGCATGGAAGGATCTACCGCCCCCATGAATCCTGCTCTTTGATTTCTAAAGAGGATGTCGAGGCTATTTTCTTGATCCAGAAAGGGTGGAAGTTCAGAGGCGGGTCTAAGGCGGAACTTCGAATCAAACAAAACCGCGATCTTATCTAAAACTCCCTTCAGGTCAAAAATGTCGGATTGTCTGGACTGATTTTTCCAATTCACTTCCTGTTGGTTACAGAGCAGTACGGATAGGCGCGTTTCTTCGCGGTAAGGTTTATCGCCTTCGCCTGAAGATGATTCGGAAAAGGTCGTGCCCACCTCAAAGAGTCCAATCTTTTCATTTTGCTGTTTATAGTTATATAGGGCGGAATCAAGTAATTTTTCAGAAATCGTCGAGCGCAGTTGGCCCATTTTGTCTGAGATAGGATTTAATACTTTGACCGAACCTGGGGGATCTTGATCTGAAAAGGAATAGGTAACACATTCTTGGAGACCAGCCCCAACCAGAAGATCTTGGAGTTTTTCGGTGGAGGTTTTAATGTGGCGGTCCCTTCGGAATTCCAGGCTGACTTTGGGTGCTTCGAAGGGGACTTCATTCATTCCATGGATGCGGCAGATTTCTTCTACCAGATCTATGGGACGTTCAAGATCAGGTCGGAAGGAGGGTGGGAAGACACTCCATGGCTCTTGGGAGTCCATCTGGACTTCGCAACCTAATTTCACAAGGATTTCTTCCATACGCGGGTCACTCAACTCAATCCCCAGGATTCTCTTGATTAGACCAGGATTAAAAACGATCTTATTTGCCTTCCAGGGTTTGGGATAGGCATCCGAGATTCCGATGAACTCTCCCCCGGCCAAATCTAGAATGTATTGGATCGTGATACCCGTAAGAACCAATGGGAGTTCCGGGTCCATTCCTCGTTCGAATCGATGGGAAGCATCGGTGTGCAGTTTCAGTTTTCGCGAGGTTTTACGGATGCGGATGGGGTCAAAATAAGCGATTTCCAGAAACAAGTTGGAAGTTTGATCCTTGATTTCTGAATTTTCTCCACCCATGACTCCAGCCAGAGCCACAGGTCCCGCACCATCACATATGAGCAGATCTTCATCGCTAAGCTTTCTGGTAACTCCATCGAGGGTTACCAATTCTTCTCCTGGTTTGGCTGATCGTACTCGGATTTCAGATCCGCGCAGAAGGTCCGCGTCAAAAGCATGCATGGGATGACCATATTCCATCATCAAGTAATTAGTCAGATCCACAATGTTATTAATGCTTCTCAGTCCAAGAAGGTGAAGTTTCTCCCTGAGCCAGGCAGGGGATTCTCCCACTTTGATCCCTCGGATCAGGGCACCTACATAACGGGGACAGCCGTCGGTATCTTCGATTGTAATAGGATATTCTGATTGTTCTTTACTGGGCGGGGAAGGCTCGGGAAGGGCTGAACTGGTACCGGTCACCTGGGACAGTTCGCGCAGGACTCCACGCACCCCCAGGCAGTCCGGTCTATTGGGGCCAATCGCGAGTTCAAAAACCACATCTTCTGGAAAGTAGTCTCGAAAAGAGGAGCCAACCTTGAATTTTTCATCTTCCAGAATCCAGATTCCCTCAGAGCTCTCTGCGAATCCCAATTCTTCTTCAGAACAGATCATTCCGAATGATAGAACACCTCTAATCTTTCTGGATGTGACCTTTCCAAAGGGAAGGGTCGCTCCGGGCGCAGCAACAGGGACCAGGGTTTTTACGGCTACATTGGGAGCTCCACAGACGATGTTGAGTGGTTCTGATTCCCCTGTATCCACCTGACAAAGACTTAGATTATCAGCATCGGGATGTTGTTCCACCGAAAGGACACGTCCCACGATGACCCCCTCAAAGGAAGACAATGTGGATTGCACCGATTCAACTTCCAGACCCAGATCAGTAAGTGTTTCCACTAATTGTTCAGATGTCTGGTCGCATTCAATATAATTCTTGATCCATTGGTAGGTGATCTTCATGATCCTGGAAACCTCCTGAAAAATAGGGGATTAGTATACCCAATGCAAAAAAAGGTTGAAACTTTTTTCCAAGGAGGGCGTAGTTAGAAACAGAGAACGTCACTGACGTCGTAATCGTATCTGTAAGTACGATCCTCGGAGGAAGTTATGAAAGCGAAGAATATTATACAGGAACTTAATGTCAGGCCAATTAACCTGGGCTTGAGAGTCGTAGCATTTGGGGTTTTACTGCTTTCCGTACCCAATTTATCAGCTGAGCAGGCTACTTCTAATTACCAGACGACTGGCTCACCAAATTCTTCCGGTCGTTATGACGGTCTTGGTGGTAGTTACACTGGTGGCGGCGGTAATAATCAGGGCGGCGGCTACAATACCGGCTACAACCAGGGCGGCGGCTATAATCAAGGCGGCGGCTATAATCAAGGTGGCGGTTACAACCAGGGCGGCGGCTATAATCAAGGCGGCGGATATAACCAGGGCGGCGGCTATAATCAAGGTTCTGGATATGGTGCCGGCTATGGCTCCGGAAATCAGTACTATAGCGGAAATGGCTATGGTCAAGGTTATTACCCCGGCGGCAATCAGACTGGCGGTTATGGCGGCGGCTACGGCGGCGGCTACGGTGGCGGTTATGGCGGCGGCTACGGCGGCGGTTATCCTGGTGGCGGCGGCTACGGCGGCGGTTATGGCGGTGGCGGCGGCTATGTCGATGACAATTGGATCAGCGACCAACTACGCTTTGTTAAATCCGATATAGATCAAAACCGTATTTGGGCTGCTCAGTCCAGAATCCAGCAGATGATCGGATATGTCCGACGCTATGGAGATTCGAATCTCTTGAGACGTCTCTTCATGGCTTCTTCCCTGCGATACAAACAAGATATCTCTATGGAGATGGATGCGATCATGACTGCCTGGAACGCGGGTCAGTTGTCGATAGCCTGGGGTGGAGACGGGAATCAAACCTTTCCAGGGCAGCAAGATATTGATCAGGCATACCTTCTAGACCAACTTCAAAGAATTTCCACGGATTTTGGTTCAGCTTCAAGCAGGGCAAGAATTCGATTACAAGGTTTGCTTTCATCAATTCCACCTCACGGAAACGAAAGATTGATCCGTCGGTTGATGTATGTGGTGTCCATCCGCAATAAGGATGCGGCAGTGAACGAAATCAACACTGTTATAGGAGAAATCAACAACGGTTCCCTGGTGCTAAATGATACAGAGAACTCGCCATATGGCGGCGGCTACGGTGGCGGCTATGGTGGTTATTATGGAGGCGGCGGCTACGGCGGCGGTTATCCTGGTGGCGGCGGCTACGGCGGCGGTTATCCTGGTGGCGGCGGCTACGGTGGCGGTTATCCTGGCGGCGGCGGCTACGGCGGCGGTTATCCTGGAGGCGGCGGCTACGGCGGCGGTTATCCTGGTGGCGGCGGCTACGGCGGCTATCCTGGTGGCGGTGGCTACGGCGGGTATCCCGGCGGCTACGGCGGGGGTTATGGTACACCCTATAGTGGTGGATCTACTCCTCCAGCAGGAGGGACTGGTGGGACGACTGTAGTTCAACCTCCACTCTCTCCCGATCCAACACTACCGCCAGTACTACCTCCTGCCCAGAGTTTACAAGATCTTCAGGCTGCTGTTAATGTGGCTTATCAGGAGCTGACCCAGGCGATAGCATCGGGTGACGCAGAAAAAATTAAGGCTGCAAGAGATAAATATTCCCTGGCTCAGAAAGCTTTAGAGTTGGCCAGGCAGAACTAAACTAAAAAAAAGGCGTATAGGATAGAAAAAGGAGAATGGACATGAAGTTTCGAAAATGGGTGTTCAGCACAATTCTGGTAGCTGGTTTAATACCGGTACATGCTCAAGATCAAGAAGAGATATTTGGTAAGAAGACTCCGCCGAGAGCTCCCCATGCATCAGTAGATGATGCTCTATTGGGTGAAGTGTCGTCACACGCGGCCGTTCTTGCAGACATCGTGGCAGAACTTAATGGAGAAGATACCGAATTGGTCGTAGATTTCATCAATAAACTCTACGATCTGCGTACTGCCTTCAAAGGGGTACTGGAAAAAGAGGTAGAACTTCGCCAGTCCCGAGTTTCCGATGATGCTCAGAAAGCACTGGTAACTCAGTATATCCAGCTGCTTCATGAGGAAAAGGAAAAGGCAAAGGCAATTATTAATTTGGTCAATCGTGATCTCGAAGCTCATGAGTCCCGACTTCTCCAAGTTATGGCTAAGATTCATCGAGTGGGAGATCGTTTGATGAAGCGTACGATTACCAATGTTCATACCGAAATTAAGAAGTTCGTGCGATTTGAACTGTCAAACGCGCAAGGTTCGGAAAGAGGATTTTTCCAGGATGCCCTGAGGTTTCTGGATCAATATTTTCGAGGGTAATCTCAAAAATCTATCGCATACGCCAATCAATTGAAAAGAGCGTGGTTGTTCTAAACCGCGCTCTTTTTTATTTGCTAAGATGCTATCCGTTAATTCTTAGTTCTCCAAAGGGCTCGGATCGCACAGGATTTTAGATGAATATGGATCGAGAACTAATTGAGGGTCGGCTACTGAAACGATATAAACGATTCCTTGCGGATGTAGAACTTGAAGATGGTTCGGTGATCACCTCTCATTGTCCAAACTCAGGCAGCATGAAAACCTGTGCAGATAAGGGGTGGAAGGTTCTTTTAAGCAAGTCAGAAAATCCCAAGAGAAAATATTCCACCACCCTTGAGTGGATTCACAACGGAAAAACCTGGATCGGGGTCAACACCCATAAGGCTAATACACTTGTAGGGGAATTTATCGCTCGAGGTGAAATTGCTCCTCTTAGCGGCTACTTGTCGCAAAGAGCCGAAGTGAAAATTAGTGATCATAGCCGCATTGATTGGGTATTGGATCCGGATCCTTCCGAGGATCGTCCAGCTTGTTTCGTGGAGGTGAAGAGCGTCACATTGCTTGGAGAAGATGGGACTTACCAGTTTCCAGACGCCGTCACTTCGCGAGGTACCAAACACCTGAGAGAGCTACAGAAACTAGTCACACTAGGAAAGCGAGGTGTGATGCTGTTTCTGGTAAGAAGGGAAGACGGGACCTATTTTAGACCGGCCAGAGAAATAGATCCCACCTATGCCCAGGCTCTTGAAGAAGCCATTAAATCAGGGGTAGAAGTAATTGTATGTGGAACCAAAGCCAGCCCCCCAGGAGTTACCTGCACCGGTGAGATCCCCTTTCACCTGGAGTAAGTAAACTATGGCTCAGGCATTTTTGGCTCTTATTTTCTGGGTCCATCAGTTCCTCTTTTCCACAAGTCTTGAGGGTTCTTTTGAAGAGCCAAAATGGGTCTGGTTTACGCTTAGTTTCCTGGTTCTGTGGCTTGGAGTCCAATGGCTCACCAGAAAGAGTCCTGATCTTCAGTATCCCAGACGCTCGATCCTGGTTCTTTGGGCTCTATTGCTCATTCCTCTTTTGATTGATGGACTCCATGGATCGAGATTTTTCCTTCATAGCGTGGGATTCGCCGCTCTATGCTATTCCCTTCCCTACCTGATGCATCGAACCCAGGTTTCCATCTCCAGGGTAGCTCCGGCTCTTTTTCTTGTTATTTTCGCAGCGGCTCTTCTCGAATGGCTGGGTTTGATGCCATTTGTCAGGGGACCTCTGTATCATCTCTCAGGTTTCGTGGGAAATCCAAATCTCCTGGGAGCCTGTCTTGTTTTCTGGTTCTGGATCGCCCGCGACAGGGTAAAATCAAAAAACCTCTTCTTTCTCATTTGTTTATGCGGAACACTCCTGACCCTTTCCAGAGCGGCTGTATTGGCCCTCTTGATCTGTGAGGCCTGGAGACGGTTCAGGGAGGGGCAAAGGGCTTTGTTTCTCCTGGTCCTGGCAGTGGCTCTGTTTTGCGCGGCCTACTCCATTAAGAATCCGCATCAGGTTCGGGAGTTTTCTTCACTAAAAATTCGCCAGCATGAGATTACTCTCTCACTGGAAATTCTCAAAGAAAACTGGCTGCTTGGAATTGGGCAGGGGGCATACAGGCACGAATTTTACCGGCGTCTTGATGGAAAATTTGAGGGAGTGGACTCCTACCAGGATCGCCCAGGGTTGGAATGGATTCGACTTAGCTCCTCCTCCCATCAAAGTGTCTTGTCCGTATTTCTGTGGTTAGGTCTACCCTTTGGACTGCTTTTTTTGGGTCTTCTTTGCTGGTGGATCCGATTTTGTTTTCCCAGTTTCAGCAAGGGAGAGAGGCTTGCTCTGGGCTCTGCTCTATTAATGTCCCAGGTCTATGATCTGATGAGCTTTGGGGTTTTTTCTCTGCCGGTAGTTTTTGTTATTGCCCGTGGGGCAAGTGAGAGGCTTAGTCCGAGCGATACTTCCACTTCTCGACGATGGTTGCCCCTGGTGGGCCTGGTCATCTGGGCAGGTTATTGGGTAGGAGTCACTCATCACTCCGTGCAAAGACAGGAAGCCAATACAATAGATGAATTTCGTCAATTGGTGGATTCTCCTTTCGTGAGCGGAGAAGATTACCACCGCTTTGCCCGATGGATGCTAAGTTCAGCCCGTGGATTCGTGGAAAAAGAAGATTTTCAGCACATCCTCAGCGAAGCCCATCGAAGGACTCCAGATCCTTCCACTCTCTACCATCGCGCAATGGCAGCTAAAAATGAAGGGGAAAGAGATTCGGCAAAAAATTGGTTGATCAAGGGAATAGAGACCCTGCCGACCTTTGCTCCCTACTATTATGGATTAGCCCTTCTTGCCCAAACCTCCCAGGAAGAAGAAAGGAGATATTTACAAGCCCTGCAGGTTGATAATAGTCATTACCAGGCCTGGAAAAACCTGGGCATACTTCTATTTGAGAGAGGGGATTTCCAAAGAAGTGCCTATGCGTTCAAACAAGGAAAAAAAGCCTTTCTGAAGAAGAAGGGAATGAATCTAGACAGTACAGATCGCTTCTATCTTAATCAGCTTGAAGAGGGATTGAACAAGGCTGGAAAGATGCGCGATCAGGAGCAAAAGTCCAAATGATACGGGTGAAAATTGAGGCCAGGGATACCCAATCGGAGGCCAGGGCCCTTAGTTTCGATCTAAATGGACTGGAGGTTAAAACACCTCTTTTTATGCCTGTGGGTACACTCGCGACGGTTAAGACCCTGGATTCCAAGGATCTGGAGGATATTGGATTTCCCATCATTCTCTCCAACACGTACCACCTTTGCCTGCGTCCAGGGGACCAGATCATTGAGGAGTCGGGGGGAATCCATTCTTTCATGTCCTTTAAAAATCGTGTTCTTACTGACAGCGGAGGCTTTCAGATATTTTCCCTGAGTGACATGCGCAAAGTAGATGAGGAAGGTGTGGATTTTCGGTCTGTGTATGACGGGTCCTCCCATCGTTTTACACCCAGAAGAGTTGTTGAGATTCAACGCAGGATTGGATCGGACATCATGATGGTACTCGATGAATGCCCCCCGGGAGACGCCAGCCGGGAAACCGTGGCCGATTCACTGCAGCGAACACACCGCTGGGCAAAATCCTGTCTGGAGGCATTTCAAGAGGACCAGAGACACCAGAATCTCTTTGGTATTATCCAGGGCGGTAGTTTTGAAGATCTGAGGCTTGAAAGCCAGGAGGTCATTCAAGAAATGGGATTTGATGGAATCGCCATCGGAGGACTCTCGGTTGGGGAATCCCTGGAGGAGAGAGAAAAGGTATTGAAGGCTCTCGCTCCAGGTTATAGGGCAGATACTATTCGTTATTTGATGGGGATTGGAACGCCAAAAGATTTTTTGTCGGGAGTTGAAAACGGGGTAGATATCTTCGACTGTGTGATGCCCACACGTGTGGGCAGGCATGGGAAAATTTACGCATCAGAAGGCTCATTTAATATCACGAGTGCCCGTTTTAAACAGGATTCCGAGCCGCTTGACCCGGCATGTAATTGCGCGGTGTGCCAGCGTTATACCCGCAGGTATATCCATCATCTTTTTCGAGCAAAGGAATTCCTGGCTCCAAGGTTGGCTAGTTATCACAACCTGAGTTTCTTTCATCATTTCATGCAAAATATGAGAGCCTCTATCTTCAAGGGTGAGTTCATAAGATTTAGAGACGAGTCATTAGCTAAATTCAGCGATGATACATGACCCGGACATCCCTGATGAAACCTTGACTTCCCCGTAGATTATGCTATATTAGCTCTCCTCTTTTGGAGGCCAGATTTCTCGTGGCCTCGCTTTGGATAATACGAAAGAGGCGAGAAAGGAACAGGACATGGCAAATATACCATCGGTTGCAAAACGTGCTCGTCAGGCGCTTAAGCGCAGAGATCGCAATGCATCTCTTAGGGCAGAACTTCGTACCTCCAGGAAGAAAATGCAGAAATTCCTTGATTCTGGTGATATCGAAGGGGTTAAAACCAGAGCGCCCGAGGCGTTTCGCTTATTTGACCGAATGGTATCGCGGGGGATTATTCACAAGAATAATGCGGCCCGCTCCAAGAGCCGTTTGATGAAAAAGGTTAGGAGCCTCATTCCTGATTACCAGATGGTAGCGATTGTGAAAGAGGAGCCAAAGAAAAAGGAAGCTCCAGCCAAAAAAGTTGCTACTGCTAATAAGAAAGCTGCTGCCCCTGCGAAGGAAGTAGCAAAAGCACCTGAAGTTGAGGCAACCACAGAAGAGGCTCAAACAGAGGAATCATCTTAAGTATTGTCAGGATGGTCTTATGGCCGGTACAGAAATAGTACTCGGCTCCGCTTCTCCCAGGCGAAGAGAACTCTTTTCGCACCTTTTCCCGAGGTTTTCCGTTGCCACGTCCTCCAAAGAACTGGAGGATGTGAAACAGTTTTCACCGGTCGAGTTTGCCAGGGAAAATACCTATTTTAAAGCCAAGTGCATTCTTAAATCTGAGGGGGAACCCTTTGATGAAGAGGGATTGCTATTCACCTTCGATACTGTGGTGGAAAGGGATGGAATCACTCTTGGAAAACCATCGGGGATAGCACAGGCTCAGGAAATGCTCATGAGTCTTTCCGGAAGATCCCATGAAGTACATACGGCCTACCTGGTCATGGATTATGCCGGTCAAATGATTCTGCAGGGTGTGGAATCAACAAAGGTGTGGTTTCAACCCTTGGATGAGAATCTAATCGAAGCCTATATTTCTTCCGGCGATCCCATGGATAAGGCAGGAGCCTATGGGATTCAAAGTTTTGGAGGAATTCTGGTAAAACGAATTGAGGGCTGCTTCTACAATGTGATGGGTCTGCCCGTATCCAGACTTTACCACCGTCTCCGCTCTGAGACGGAACTTCTGGATTCCCTGGCGGTATCTTAGCTAGAATTCAAACCAGGATGCGCTTTCTTCTTCTCATCGGTTTTTTGTTTTACCTCAGTATAATTTTTCAGGTTAGTGAGCCTGTGAAGATTGAGGAGGAAGTAACAGAACATAAGGCTCAGGAGACCAGTCTCACAGGCTTTGCCCGCTTTCGCCAATCCCAAGATTTGTTCTTTCTGCGATCAGACATAGGTGATCCAGCTCAAACTCTGGTCAGGTCCAGTGTAATCGTAGGGATGGAAAAGCTTAGCGATGCGGGTGTAGGTAGGTTTCTACTGAATAAAGTTCTTCGCTATGATAGTTGGTTTGAGGTATTTGATCGATTCTCGCTAAGTATCTGGAAGAAAGAAGAATCCATCCATTTTTTACTAGCACTACCCTGGGCGAAGGCAGGTTTTTTTTCACGGTTTTTTGAATCTCATGAACTCTCCACTGGGTCAAGCTCCCAGGGCTGGGTTGCCAAACAATGGAATACCGCGCAGATTGTTTACCTGAAAAAGGCCGGGCCTTATTTGCTGATCGCTGATTCCAAAGATCGAATTCTGCCTCCACTGGACCAGCCCACCCCAGACGATTCTAAATTCTTGGTAGCCAAGAGTTCGTTTCTAGCACGATTGGATCTTGAGGGTTCGGCATGGATAAAGTCTATCGATGGCATCGAGGTGGCACAGTCCCAGGTTCAGTTGATTGCCACTCCAAAGGATGGAGTCACCCTTGCTGGTTGGATGGATATTCTTAAGGCATCGGAAATGCCTTTCTCCAGGAATGAGTTGGATATAGCCAGACTAAATTTGAGAATTTCGGGTCTTTTGCAGAACAAAGATTTTCAGAACCGTATCCTCTCTAAGACTTCGAAGAGGCTCCCGGCTCTTGATGACCTGATATCGGCTCTTGCCGGTCAGTTCACAATTCATGGATTTCGGATTGACGGCAGAACTCATGGAAGTGCCACCGCTATGTTTGCCTCTCCGGGTGCCTCTGCCCAGGCAATTCAGCAAATTGAGGGCCTTTTGCAAAGAAGAGGGGGAGTCCTCACCGATTTGGAGGAAAGTAGAAAATATTCAGTCTCCATACCCTTTCTACCCATCTCTCTATTCCTATCTAGAAAATTATCCCGTTTGAATTTGAGTACCTATTCTGATTGGGGAGGAGTAGAGCCACGGGATTTCGGCGATCCAGGCTTTTTCCACCTGGCGGTGAGTCTAAACCAGATTTCTCCAGAGATCAGAAAAGGAATTGAGCGAATCAAGGAACAATTTCATGTTCGTAAATTGCGGCAATGCCTTCAAATTAGAAGAATGGAAACCGGTTCGTTTTTGACCTGTCCTCTCGGAGACTCCTTTCAAAGCACTGAAGCAGGGTTGGATTGCCCTCTACACGGTTCCACGAATTCTCCAGGTTCTCGTATAGCCCGGGAAGGGGACACAAGATTTCATATTCTTGAGGATTTCCTCCAGAAGTATGCCGAAATTTACTTGCGGGCCAGGGTGGGTGAAGAGAAGATTATTCTCTCCATCCTTGATCGGATTCCAACTGAGGCGAAACCAGCTCATAGCGGCGGATCTTGAACTCTGAATCCAGTTCCAGGCGCAGAAAGAAGTAGGCAGAGGACTGGTCCTGAAACCGATAGATTCCAGATAGATAAACTCGGCCCGCCTTATTCGAATGAAACAGCTCACAGGACTGCAAGGAAATTTCCTGCAGTTCTCGTAAGCGGATTTCAAGAAAGTCCATGAAGTCTTCCCTGGCCCCTAATTCATCTTCGTACTGTTCTGAAATAATCTCTGAAACATCCAACTCTTCCCTGGTAATCTTTTTGAGAATATTCTCAATTTCAACCAGCTTTGCGCTCAGATCATTGAGTTCAGGGTTGACCAATGATTCTAGAAGAGTTTTCCCTACCAGGAGTCCAGGTAGATTAGGGGACTCCATGCGTTTTAGGATTTCTATGAGCCATACTTCACCACTTTGAATGGGTAAAAAAAGGGTTCTCTGTGTGTCAGGACCCATCCATTGAATCTCATGGAAACCTGGTTCCACTGGTTTTAAGATCACCTTTCCATTTTTGTCAGGAGCATGGTTCTTTGCCTGGAACTGGATCAGGAAATGCTGCATTCGTGTGGAATTTTTGGAGTCGCGGGACAACAGAAAAGGATTATTAAAGGATCTGAAATTTCTGGCAGACCTACTCGACCTTATGATGATAGCCGTTCTAGCTCTATCAACCCTGTTTAAATCAGGCTTGAAGAACGCTTTTGGGTTTTTGTCTCGGAGGGTGCCCTCTGAAGCTGTAATGCTAAGGAAAATGAGATAGAAGGGAACTAATTGCCAGTGCTTCATGGATTGCTTGCCTTTCTTCTTGCATGAAAACAGCCGAAATTTGCCGCCAGAAAAAATAGAATACACAGCATCAAAAAGCAGGGCCAATCCCATTGAAAAGGGAGTATAGGAGAGTAAAAAAGGGATTGGGGTAGTTCGATTGGGTAGAGATCCAGGAGCCATTTAATTCCCCTACAGAGTAGGGAGCCAAAGCCAAGCGCCAGAATTAAGACCGTTTGAACACTCCCTGCCAGAAATAGCCTCAGTTTTCTCTGCGCATAGCCAAGCCTGCGTAAAGACTCAAAGGATGGCGCTTTTCGAAGGAAAAAGAGTACGAAGGTCAGGTATGTAGCAATTCCAATGAGCATGGTGAGCAGCCCAAAAAAGAAGTAGTGAAGACTCTTTTCAACATCAAAGAGCCTCAAGGTCTCGGAGAATAAATCTTTCCAGGTGACAAGACGAACTTCCGTCTCAAAGTTCTGCAGTGAGGTGAGAATGGAATCCAGTGAGTGAGGATTCTTGGTACGGATCTCAATTCTGTTGATCAGATCTTCGCCATAGATCCAGTTTTGAGCTATTTTTAGATCCATGAATATACTGAAGCGTTGATCAGACCAGCCGAAGTCTTCGAAATACCCCTGGAACCTCACGCGGTGATGGGTCCCATCTGCGACTACCAGAGTGCCTTCTTCTCCCTTTAAGACTCCCAGGTCAGCGGCCAGAGATCTCGAGATAAACACATCATTGGTTTGGAATTCACAATCTGGAATTCGAATTTGTTTGCAAAGAACCGCAGGCTCGAGGCCCACCAGGAAAACGCCAAGACCCTGCTCCTTTGCCCTCACAAGACCCTGGGATAGTAGCGAGGGCCAGAATCTTACACCCTCCATTTTCTCAAGGGCTTGATTCAATGGCTTCGGATCTTCAAAATAGGGGGATCTGGAAGTGATGGTGAGGTGGGTACGGGTAAGTTCTATCTTACGGAAGAATTCTTCATGCAGACCGCTAAAGATGCAGTATGAGGAAAAGATCAGGGTCATGCTCAGGGAAATAGTGAGCAGTGCGGAACCCAGAAGGGGTATTTCAGATAAAAAGAGGACTCGAAATAAAAACCAGCCAGACCTCATAGATGGATCAAGGGGTGTCCGAATGTCGGCTTCGAATGGAACGAATTTCTGTGAGAAGTTCCCCAAGGGCCTCGTAATTATTCATGGGAAACAAGTGTATTCCATCCAGATGCTGATGGGAAGAGTGCCAGAAATCTAGCGAGATCTGAATCGCTTCCTCCTGGGTATTACGAGTCTTCAATCGCTCTAGAACTTCAGCGGGAACAAAGAGTCCTGGTACTTTAGCATTCAGCCACAGTGCGGAGTCATAGCTCTTTAACAGCATGGATCCCATCAATACCGGTGCTGGCAGCCCATTTGCGTATTCGTAAAACACTTCGATGTTTTTCTTTAGAAAGAGAGGCTGGGTTTGAAAAAATCTGGCTCCGGCATCGAATTTTTTATGAATTCTTTTCACTTCATTGGTGAGATTCATCGCCGAAGGATTACAGGTGGCGCCCACCAGGAAAGCAGTCTTTTTATTCAGGCGTCTTCCAGAGGAGGACTGGGCTGCGTTCAACTTTCGAACAATTTTGATCAACTCCAGTGAATTTCCCTGGAAAACTCCCCTGGTTCCCTCTACATCAGAATGTTTGGCAGAGTCACCGGTCATAGCAAGAATATTGTGATAGCCCAGGGCGCTCGCACCCAGTAGATAGGATTGAAGCCCCAAAAGAGAGAGGTCTCTCATGGTGAGATGCAAGATGACTTCCACATCGAATTCACGTCTCAAAACCTGCGCAAAGGCAAGTGGATCCATTCGCAATTGTGCCACGGGACAATGGGCGATGTTCAGGGCGTCCACGAGTGGAATCAGGGGCTCGAGTCTGGAAAGAAACTTCTTAAACCCGGGACCCTTTGGAGGGTCAATCTCGACGGTGATCGTGAACTGACGTTCTTCGATCTGCCTATGAAAGTTCATGGAATGCCTTTTCAATCAGGGTTGGAGCGCTTATAATACTAGAAACGGGGAACTGTGCCTATGCGATCCTTTATCGACCGCCTTATCGGATATTTAGAAGAAAAATTTGAGGAATTCGTTTCTTCAGACCACTTCGTACCCGAAAAAGCACGCGCAAAAAAGTAACCCACTCCTCTAGTTTCTCTCCCTTCTCATCCATATCCTGAGAGTCGTAAATGAAAGTACTTTTTGGAGCCTTAATCTTGGTCCTGCTTTGCTTGACTGGTTTCTATCTGCAAGTGAAGACTTCGATGCCGGTTCATAGCAGCGATTTCAATAGTGCACCTACCCTGCCGTCCTCCCGAAATTTTTTCCTTGGTGTTTACCAGATTTATTGGGGTTTTGAGCGTTTTTCTAAAGCCATGGAAGAGAGGATAGCTTCTTACGGAGTCATGCCTGAAATTGTTATGTTTTATCGCGACTTAAGGCGGCCTTTCCCAGCTGAGGCTATTAAATTAATCGAGTCATACGGCTCGAAAGCTATGATCAATCTTGAGTTATGGCATTGGGGTGATTCCAAAAATGAGTCTCGACCGATCATCGGTATCTTTCCATGGAAGAGATTTTTTCAAAGTCTATCGCAGAGGCTGTTGAGCTTGGAGGGGATATACCCGTTTGGATAACGGAAACAGGCTGTACCCCAGGTCCGAGGAGACTTGATTGGCTAAGAAAGGCCATGGGATATGCCCAGAAAAATCCACGTCTTCAAGGGGTTATTTATTTCGATTTCAACAAATCGTCGGAAGGCGAGTTTGATTGGAGACTAGATCAGTTGGAAACTGAAAAGAAGCTCTTCAACCAGTGGATGGGCATACCAGTCACGAAAAAGGTTTTTCGTTCGGTTTTTGCTAAAGAGTTTTAGATGTCTTCTTGGAAACAAGGCTGGTGTTTCCCTTCGAGACAGGTTGTGCGGGAATGCGCCCTGCTGTATCTTTCCCTGCTCTCTTGCTTAATATGCAAGGGCAGTTCCGCGGGGAGTCTTTTCGATGAAAAAAAATTCGGCTTGTGTCATTCATTATGGCTGCCAGATGAATGAATACGAAGCGCAGACCGTTTCGAAAATGCTGCGCGGTGCCGGCTATGAGATGATTCAAGACCCGGACCAGGCTGAGGTGGTGATTCTCAATACTTGTACCATTCGGGATCAGGCTGATCGAAAGATCCTCAATCGCCTCGGTTCCCTTATTCCGCAGAAGAGACGAGATCCTGGCAAACGCATAGGAGTGATGGGCTGTATGGTAGAAAGTCAGCGGGAACATCTACAGCAAAATCTACCCCAGATTGATTTCCTGATCTCACCGCTTGAACTCTCCAAAATCTCTGAAGTCTTGCGCGATGTCACTGCCCGGGATTACCAGGATTATTCAGCATACGAGTACCTTGGTGGCTCTGAGAAGAATCCTTTTCGCTCTTATCTCCCCATCCAGGCCGGCTGCAATTTTAACTGCACTTATTGCATCGTACCTGCGGTAAAAGGAAGGGAAGTAAACTTCTCGCCGGAGAGTCTTATCTCAAAGATTTCCAGTCTTGTAAAACAAGGGGTTTTGGAGATCACCCTGTTGGGACAGACGATCAATTCCTATCGCTGGGAGAAGACGCGCTTCGCGGATCTTTTGGAGATCCTGGCTAAGAGATTTCCACAAACCCGTTTTCGTTTCCTTACCTCACATCCTATTCTTTTCGCAGATGAGATTTTAGAAGCCGTCCGTGATCATGGAAACCTGCTCCCGTTTTTTCATCTACCCGCGCAATCAGGTAGTACCCGGGTGCTGGAGCAGATGAAGCGTGGATATACCCGCAAGAGGTACTTGGAACTCGCGGGCAAGATTCGCGAGATGGTACCTGGGGCTACACTTTCTACTGATATGATCTGCGGGTTTCCCTCAGAGACCGAGTTAGAATTCCAGGAATCATTGAGCCTTCTTAGAGAAGTGAAATTTGAAACGAGTTTTCTCTTTTATTATTCAGAGCGTCGAAATACAGCCGCCGCGGCGATGGCGGACAGTATCCCTCTGGAAATACGAAAAGAGAGGTTAGCCCGCATGATCGAGGTTCAGAGGGGTATTCAGGCGGAAATCTATCGCAGTCTGATTGGCTCCCGGTTGCAGGTCCTGGTCGAATCAAAAGCAAGGCGCGGGGATGGATCGATGAAAGGCTACACTGATGGAAATCTTCCCGTCGTCTTTCCAGCAGATCAGAATACAGTCGGTTCTCTATTACCAGTACGAATCACAGGTTCCACCGGCCATACTCTTCTGGGAGTCGTTGAAGAGTTGGGGGAGCTTAGCTGAACTATGGACTGGCGAGAAGACCCTGGTCCCTACAAAGAAGAAATTTTCCAAAAGGCCGTTGAGCTGGGTCTTCCTGAACCTCTCGCGCGTTTCCTGGGGAGATGTTCATTTCTAAACTCAACTGATGAGCTAGACAGTTTTCTTGAGAAAAATAGACAGGAACTTCATTCCCCCCTGAAGCTCAATGATATGGATCGTGCCGTCACTCGACTGGTTGAAGCACTGGAGAGGGAAGAGGAAATTCTTGTTTTCGGAGATTTCGACGTGGATGGGTTATGTGGAGCCGCTACTTTGTATTGGGGGCTGCGAAAGGCTCGCAAAGGAGTAAAGCCTCGGGTATATCTGCCTCATCGTTTTACCGAAGGCCATGGTTTGAGTAAAGCCCTGGTAGAGCGGTTTCATTCGGAAGGTGTGCGCGTCATTGTGACCGCGGATTGCGGTATGGGAAGCCCGGGTCCGCTCAGAAGAGCCGGGGAACTTGGTCTTGATGTGATTGTCACGGATCATCACCCGTTTGAGGAGGATTTGAGCGGGGCTTTCGCGATAGTCAATCCTAAATTGGGCACGTATCCCTTTCCAGATCTTGCTGGTTCAGGGGTCGCGTTTAAATTGGTTCAAGCCCTGGTTGGGAGCATTCATGGTCAGGAGTCGGAACAATACATCTCCGTGACCCAGAACTGCATAGATTATGTTGCGATTGGAACCATAGCGGATGTGGTTCCCCTGAGAGGGGAAAATCGAATTCTGGCTCATTGGGGCCTCTCGCACATGGCACAGAGCAAACTCCCGTTTCTTTCCCAGTACTGGAAGAACCGTCTAATTCGAAGTGACCTGGGGGAAGTGTTCAAGGCTTCCCATATTGGATTTCAAATGGCGCCAATGCTTAACGCTGCTTCCAGGCTGGAATCTCCAACACCAGCATTTCAATTCCTAACCTCGGTGCGCCGGGAAGATGTGATACGCCATGGAAACTATCTGGAATCGCTCAACCAGGAGCGCAGAAAACGATTGAGTCGGCTAATGCAGTCATCACGGCTTGAATTTCACAATATATCCTGTATGGAATTGGTGGTAGTTCACACTCATAGCTCCGAGTTAGGACTTCTAGGTTTAGTGGCGGCCAGGCTCAGCGATGAACTGAAAAAGACTGTGGTTGCTATTGGTTTTTCCCCTGACGGGCTCTTACGAGGCTCAGGGAGAGGCTCAGGAACGCCTCCCCTCCAAGATGTATTTAAAGCCGTAGGGGAGCACCTGGAAGGCTATGGCGGACATAAAGAGGCCGCAGGTCTTCAGATGCATCCTGAAAAGTTCAGGGACTTTTTAGATGCCCTGGAAAATATAGAAGCCTGTTGGCCTCAAGAATTAGAGCAAGAGGAGAACATAGCTGATTGCAGACTCACCCCCGATGACCTGGGAGATGAGTTTCTGGAGGCGTTGGAAGCCCTGGGACCTTTTGGAGAGGGGTTTCAGGAGCCATTGTTCTTGATGGAAGGCTTTAGCGTGATCCAGCCCCGAAGGGTTGGTGGTGAAAAACAGCACCTATCTTTTCGATTAGAGGGTAAAAAAGGTACAAGGCTTTCAGGCATAGCATTTGGACATGGTGAGTCTGAGAAGGAAATCATTTCCTCCAGGGGATTGGTAGGTCATCTCTCTTTTAACTTTTTTCGGGAGCGGGAAATCCAATTCAGACTCCGATCCTTCGTGGCTAGTTCCTAATACCTGAGGACCCTTTGGCCTTGAGACAGGCTCCTAGGATTCACCTAGCAGCTGACGAGGGGCGGCCTGATCACTCAGGGTGCTAATCATGCGTAAGAGTCTTCGAGACTCTCGATCCAGGTCACCTGCCGCGACTTTGGCAAAGCACTTCTGAAAGATTAACCAGGCATTCTCCGCGTTTCCCTTTTTGCTTAAATACCAGGTTAGTAAGGCGGAATATTTTCGATCGATGGATCCTTCTCCATTTAGAATTTCCACACAGAGCTCCTGGGCGAAAGAAGTATCCTTCCTGTCTTCATTGAAAAGCACTGCGCCAAAATTGAGGGCTTCGTGTCGTTTGTCTTCTTGAATGAGTGCCCGGAACCATTTTTTTCTCAGGGTTCGATTTTCCCTCTGAAACTGCCCTTGAATAGTAGGCTTCTTCCAGAAGGTATAGGCTTGATCGAAGTTTCGATAGGGTTTGTTTGTCAGGAACCAGATACCTCTCAAGGACTTTAAAAACTGGTGATACTCACCCTTTGAGCTCTTTCTTGAGAACAGGTCCAGCAATAAAAGCCATGGAAAGAGAATTGGGGGTATATAAAACAGAATCCTGATGACAGTCGGAAAATTCAGATGCGCTTTAAACCACACCAGCCCCATTTTTGGCTCCAGGGTCCAAAATACATCCATGAGGACTTGCTTGAGTGCCATGAGATTGGCAGGAGGCGGGGGGAGCGGTATTGAGAGGTCTAAAGGGGGCTTGGATTCACCGGGGCTGCCAGAGGATTCAGCCATGGGGTGAAGGTCTTTTATTAGATCCAGCTTAGCCATTTGCCCCTTGCGCATCTGCTCAAAGTTTTCCACGGAGTTGTCTTCCGAACCGCTCTTTTTGCGCCGTTTCTTCTTTTTGGTGGAAAGAGAAGAACTGGATGAGCCGGAACCTTGTGATTCCTGAAAAATTTTAATCCCGAAATAGGGAATTGCCTCGTGATGAAATTGAAAATGCGTAGATGCTGCCTGAGCTCCGAGAAAGAGGAGCTCTATCATCAGACAGATGGCCAGGATAGCTTTCATGGGCTAGGGGCCGCGGAATTAAACCGGGCATAACTGAGATTGGATTCTACTTTAGCATGATTTGAATTTAGGGGCTATCCAGGTGAAATTTGTTTTTCCTGGTGATAGGGGCCAGGTGAAAGAGATCATAATTTAAGCGATTACAAAAGAGCCATGTATTCCTGAGAGAATGTCTCTATTTTCGTAATTGCCCTGCCTCATCCTGCCGAAACTCTGAAGGAAACTTGAATTCCGTATCAATGGAAGCACCGTCTCGAGGAGGAGGCTTCTCGTGTCAAACCTAAGGAAAAATAGAGGTTATAGATTGCTGGCTGTACTGCAGATCGTCATGCTCATGTTTCTCATGGGCTGTACGGATGCTGGGGTTAGAAATGGAAGTATTCGAGGTAGTGTTTTCTCGAATCGGGCTGGAGGGTCTCTTTCCAAAACTCCGGAGCCGGGGGTAAGTGTTGTGGCTGTTTTCGATGGATCTCCTGAGATCATTCGAACTTCCCAGTCCGATTCCAATGGACAGTATAATTTTTCCTCCCTGCCGGTAGGAAAATATACCCTTGGATTTCTCAAGGATGGATTTGAACCCATTACGACAGAAAAAGGGACATCGAGAACTCAGACAGCGATTGGAGAAGGAACCGTTCGGGTTTTTGTGGAGACCGCCTCCACAATTACAGCCGCGGATGTGACCTTGATTGAAAAAGCTCCTGAGGGAGACGGGACCGTGATCGTAAATCTCATAGATCGGGTTACCGGCGATCGAGTAAATGGTGCGACCGTGACTGTCGGCACCTCCTCCACTTCCAATAGTTCCAACGGCCAATATGTATTGACCGTAAGCGTAAAAGCTCCTGGAGATGGATCTCAGGCAGCAGGAGAACCTCTGCCTCTGACCATTAACGCCGAGGGTTATACCGTTGATGGAGAGGTTCCCTCAAACCTTCCTGCCCTGGCTGGACAGACGGTGGCATTCACCATAACCGTTCCACCGGTACTTGGCAGGCTGGAGGGTCGAATAGCTTTTGAAAAGTATGATCAGCTCTATGATATAGCCCAGG
>CAZIKF010000004.1:120632-165714 GCA_964539825.1 uncultured bacterium | reverse complement strand
AGTTTTTCGTCTTGTGCTCATTGCTTCCTCCATTTCCTTAGCCTACATGGAGGAACACCTTATGGCCCGGTCCTAGATTTTCAACAACTATACTGTACTTCAATAGCGGTTTCTTGATAAATGAACGTCCACCTCCATTATACTAGTGAGAAATGCCGACGTACAAGGAACTCTCTCTTGCTTTCTTTGTAAGGAATTCCAGCTCATTGGTACTAAAGCCTACTCTTGGGAAACCTCGATAATCCCATTATCTTAGCTCTGAGGACAGGAGAGCGAACTGAAACTTGATTCTGAATATAAGCGCGATCAAGAACTGGCTTTAAGATTCCTACTGAAGTTCTTTCAGGGGGGAATCTTACTGGTATGTTCCCTTCTGACTTTGATGGCCTTTTTTCCTGAATGGGGCTGGATTTTCGATCTTTGCACCTACTTTCGTTTTCAGTACCTGGTACTGGCTATACTGAGCTTTTGCCTCTCTGCGTTAAGCCGCAATAAATTTCTAACATACCTGTCTGTTTTTCTTATTCTTCTCAACAGCGTGGAAATCTATCGTGTCGTTGATTCCGCAGTTTCCATCCCGGCTAAATTGGAGGCAATGGAAACGCCTCCTTTGAAACTAAAAATACTTGTTCTCAATGTGCTCACAGTAAATCGCCGCTATGAACCCATCATCGAGTATATTCAGAGCAAGAATCCTGATTTGATCGCCCTGCTGGAAATTAACCAGAGGTGGCTTCAAGCACTTGGAGGTATCCTGGAAGAATATCCCTATCAACTCCATCGTGCCCGCCAAAACAACTTTGGAATCGGTTTGTTTTCTAAGATCAAACCCGCCGAGTTTCAGATTCAAGAATTCACCTGGGCAAAAACACCCGGCATTCGAGCTTATTTTTCCACGGATTCATCAAGGCTTGTATTGCACTTGACTCATACCGTTCCTCCCATCAGCTCCCTGTATTGGAATCTTCGAAATGAACACCTTAATGAACTGGCTCAATCCATCAATTCCGAGCCTGGAATCCATATGGTTTTCGGAGATCTCAACCTGCCACCCTATTCGGGATTTTTCCGTTCCTTCCTAGAAAAAAGTGGTCTGAGACTGGGTTTAGGTGAGACCATACCCACCGGAACCTGGCCAACTGGAATGCCCTTTTTGATGAGCCCTGTGGATCATGTGCTGCTGGACACTTCCCAACAGCTTAGAAAATGGGAAATTGGACCGGATATGGGCTCTGACCATCTCCCTATTTTTTTTGAGGTGGATACCCTAAAGAATCATTAGAGGCTGTAAGGAACCATATATTCTGGCGACTCAATTCACCTGATCTAAAAAATAAAGAACTCTCTGTGGCATGGTTGTCTCCCTGGTAGGAATCGAGTAGAAGCAAAATGATAGAAGAACTTTTGAACCATCTCCTAATAGGAGTCTACGCCCTGAATGTGAGTTTTCTATTGCTCATGGGTATACATGCGTACCTGGCCTGCTACCAGTTTTTGCGGGCAAGAAAAACTCGTCAAAATTTGGGATTTCCCTTGTTTTCTGACCCACCGTCGGTGTTGGTTCAATTACCAATCTATAACGAACATAGTTCCATTGAACAACTCCTCGATTCAGTGAATCAATTGGATTACCAGGCAGATCGACTCAGGGTACAAATTCTGGATGATTCTGATGATGAGACCTCTCATGTAGTGGATGAATACCTGAAGACCCGCGCATTGAAATTTCAGTTTTCTCATGTTCGCCGCAGCATAAGAACGGGATTTAAGGCGGGTGCGCTAAAGGCGGGTCTTGAGTTAGATCCAAGTGCGATGATCGCAATCTTTGACGCTGATTTTCGTCCCGGTAGAGATTTTGTTCTCAAGGCAGTTAGCAGGCTCATTCAAGATCCAGATCTGGGCTTGATCCAGGGACGCTGGGAATATATCAATGCTGGAGCCAGCTTTTGGACACGCTTTCAGGCTGTGGGAATGGATGGACATTTCGCCATTGAACAACCCGCCAGAGCGTGGAATGGTTACTTCATGAACTTCAACGGCACAGCCGGAGTATGGCGGCGTCAGGCGATTGAAGAGGCGGGAAACTGGGAGGGAGACACCCTCACCGAAGACCTTGATCTCTCCTACCGTGCCCAGCTAGCGGGTTGGAAACTAGACTATGCCCTGGATTTACCCTGTCCTTCTGAAATTCCTGAGTCCATTTTCGCCTTCAAATCCCAGCAATTTCGATGGGCCAAAGGATCAATTCAGACCCTTATAAAACTGTTTCCGCGTATTTTGAAATCTTCTGCCACCCTTATGCAAAAAGTAGAGGCTGGATTTCATCTTACCCACTACCTGATTCATCCACTGCTTGTGCTGAATTTTCTAATCGGATGCTACATCCTGTTTCATCCAGAACTACTGCTACAATTTCCCCTTGAATACTTCTTTGTATTCATCCTGTTCGCATCTACCGGCCCAAGTATGCTCTACCAGTTATCCCAAAAAGCTCTGAACAAAGAGGTACCCGGTGGAATCTTCTTTTATATTCTCATGATTGCGCTCGGTTGCGGCATGGCCTGGAATAACACCCGCGCGGTTTGGCAAGCTATAACGGGAGTGGATTCACCCTTTGTCCGTACGCCCAAGGCTGGCAATTTAAAAAGAAAGTACCTTCCAACAAGAAATCTTCAGTTTCTGGTGGAGCTTTCTCTTGCCGGGGTAGGCATTATTGCCCTCCTTAACGCGACCACGGGATTTTATTTTCTGGTACCTTTTTTGGTCCTTTACACCATGGGATTTCTCATGATTTCCATTGGTTCCTTCACGGAATGGATTTCAGCCCTGGATTTTGGAAACTCGCTCACCAGGAGTCTGTCGGAGAATTGAGTTTGTCACGAGACCGAGCGAAAAATTCAGGATCAAGGCGGAGGCAATTCTCCGACAGACTCCTTGCATCATCCTGGACGACTCTGCGGAGGAATCTGGTCATGAAGAAAATTCCCGGATTAGAAATCACCTTTAAGGATTTGCATCAATTCTCTTCAGTGCTTTGTATCCCGTAATACAAGTGCTTTACCCACTTGTAGGTTCAACCTCAAGAAGGCTCATCAGCAGTGAGCTCAGGAATTGTAGAATTCTGTTTTGTCCGGGAATCCAGGCAAACGCTTTGTTTTGTGTATATAATGAGAAAACGGGGCACCTGGTTTTTGTCTGTCTGCGTTCTGATTGAGAGGGGGGACGAATGGATTCTACCGACTGCAAGTTCTCAATAGGTCAGTATGTTCACCACACACTATTCGATTATCGTGGAATGATTGTAGATGTAGACCCCACCTTTAGCTTCTCTGAGGAGTGGTATGAGCAGATGACTACCTCGGACCCTCCAAAGGATGCTCCCTGGTATCACGTTCTTGTAGATGGTGAAGATTATTCTACCTACGTGGCTGAACGAAACCTTGAAGCAGATTCCTCTCAAGAGCCTATCAACAACCCACTTCTGTCTCACTTTCCTGAGCTGGAAGATTCCAATAAGCCCTCACTGAATTAGGACTTTCCTGCTGATAAGAAAATAGGCACGAACCAATCGGATGAGTTTAAGAAAAGCCGCAGTTCAACTCCCTGTAATCCTGGGTTTACACTTTGTCTGTATGGGATTTGGCGCCGGGTTTGAGAATGTCAAAATTCAGGCTGTCCATGTCGCGGGAATGGTATATATGCTTCAGGGAGCAGGTGGCAATATAGGGGTTAGCGCAGGTACAGATGGAATTTTTCTTATCGATGCCCAGTTTGCTCCCCTGGCTGATAAGATCGAACGAGCCGTGGAAAGGATCAAACCAGGACCTATAAAATTTCTTTTGAATACCCACTGGCACCAGGATCATACCGATGGCAACCAGGTCTTTGGCTGGAAAGTTCCCATTCTCTCCCATGAGAATGTACGCGCTCGTTTGAGAAGCCGACAAACCAGGGGAAAAAAGATCTTTGAACCTGCCCCGGAACAGTCATGGCCCATCTTGACCTACCAGGATTCCATCAAGCTTTACTTTAATTCTGAAGAAATCAGGATCCGCCATTTTCCTGTAGGACACACAGATGGTGATTCCATCGTTTTTTTTAGTTCCTCCAATGTAATTCATATGGGTGATCATTTCTTCAATGGAAAATTCCCCTTTGTAGACCTGGACTCGGGAGGCAGTCTCGACGGATATACTAACAATGTCTTGAGCGTCATAGAGAGTGCAAAAAGCAATGTCAAGATCATACCCGGTCATGGCCCCCTGGCTACACTTGGAGATCTCAAGTTGTTCTATCAGATGCTTCTGGAAACTACCGGATTGGTCAAACAACGATTAGCAAAGGGGATGCGGGATCAGGAAATTTTGAAAGCCGGACTTCCGGAAAAATGGAATTCCTGGGGTACCGGTTTCATCTCCACTTCAAAGTGGTTGGAAACCATTACGGGGAGCTTGAGAAGCACAGCTCACCATTAGATTCATGTCTTCCAAGGATTTTGGCTCCAAGGATTGCCCCACAATCCGTACCCTGGATCAGCCTCTGGGGAAGAAGGAAGCTGCCCTTTTTAGTGATAAGCCAGTTCGAACATCGCCTACATCAAAGTTGCTTGAGGCCATCCAAAAAGCGCTGAAGCGATCCTACCGAAACAATGAAGGATCCACCGTCAGGGACCACAGGGCTACCATTGAATACCTACAGCCCCTCCTCGATGAGTTTCGATTTTATGACACTAAAAATTTAGGTACCAGGCAACTAAGCATGGTAGCCGAAGCCTTCAATGACCTGGGAGTCAGCCTTGCTGAAAAGGCCAGGAGGGAGAAGATTGAACCTCTTCAGTTTCAGGCCAGAACTTATTATCTGGAGGCTCTCAGGCTCTGGCCCACAGCGCTAACCGCCAGAAATTTTGGCAGACTCCTTGAAAACATGCGCGAATGGAAGGAGCTAGAGGAGCTAGGTAAGTGGGCGTTGGAGAAATTTCCTGGCAGTGATATGGAAAATGAACTAAGACGAATGCGAAGCAAAGCCCGTCGAAGAAAGTAGCCAGCAGCCTATCTTCTGGTAGTCTTCAGGCTTCAAAGTTTACTTTGCACTATAGAGTTGATCTCCGATTTGAGTCTGGGAACTACCCTTGTAAATTTCATAGAGACTGTCTTTGCTCAAACCAGTGAGGTGCGACAGAATCAAAGCAAGTTTTCCAGGTTTGATATTAAAGAGATTGAGGGGCTCATCCTGAATGGATTCTATATCGAGATCGCTAGCGTGAATGACTTGATTCAAAACTTTGAGCTGCTTCTTGGCGATCGCTCTGATTACTTTTCTAAACTTCGAAGCCCCTATTTTCTTTTGACCGGCAGCATAGATCTTCTGTAGCTGTTTGTGCCGCGCTGCGAAAACTACAAAGGGAGTTGCTTCAGCGAGGATCTTGGCCTGTAGTGAATCAAATTCACTACTTCGCTTCATCAGGGTATAGTCGACCCGAGCCCGCATCCGACCTACACCAACCATCAGATCGTAGATATCTTCCAGCACTTCCTTATCCTCTATCTTTTTGGTAGCCATAACCAATTTCTGGTAGAGCTGGGAGGGGTGGTAGTAGAAGTAGGCGAAGAGAGCGGGACTCTCCCACATGCTGAGCTTATCTGAAAGGGCATTTCTATAGGCAAAGCTTCTGGGACCAAGCTCTCGAGATTTAGCGCTGTGGTCCTCATCTAAATACTTCTTCTTGGCTCCCCATCGTCCCTTCCATTGAAAGACCATGGAGTCTTGATCAGGAATGATGAGTTCATAGTCAATTTCACGCTCTTCTTTGCAAACATCCCAAACTGTCTTCAGGGAGACAATAAGTTCACCACCAAAACCAAGGTTTCCCACCATGGCCTGATGTCCTCTCCTCCCGGAGGGGGTAAAGTAGGTAGCATGGGAGTGCTGCGCAATAAACATCTTTACGCGCCCATCTTCAGATCTTAGGAGCTTATCCCAGCTCTTGGATTTGCCATAATAATGGATAGAGCTGGTGGCGCCGATGGGCTGAAGGGTTTCTGAATTGAGGAGAATCTGGGCATATTCCGTATCACCTTCATGCCACTTCATCTGAATGGGAATGATGAGTTTACCCGTATAACTTCCCGCATAAAAAAAGAAATACTGTAGGGCAAGGACATGTTCCTCAGGATCTTCAACGGCTCTGGCATAAACAACCGGTTGGGAGTTATTGAAGTTTTCTTCGTGAGAGTCTCCATAGAGCCTCGTGTAGTCAGTATGGAGTTTCACTGCATACTTTTCTTCGTTGTAACGCTTTAGAGTTTCCTGATTGAGTTTCAGTGGTTTTTGGTTCGCACCCAGCACGACCTCTTCGGTTTCTAAATCCACCAGGTAACCATGGTCCAGCATGCTCTCAACTGCCACTGGCGGTGAAAACTCCTTTGCAGTCGCAAAGAGATGAGGTCTGTACTCGTTCAGAAGCTCCTGATACTTCCCCTGTTGGGCGTGAAGTATGCCTGGCGCCATGAGCAAGACAAACAGGTTTAAAACCAATGAAAACTCTTTGAATGTGAGCATAGAAAAATCCCTGTGGAACTTGATTTGATTAGCCTTCTGAAAAATGGTACGAAACAAAGTGCCGTATGTTTCTCATAGCACCAAGTTACTCAGCAAGAACCAAAAAAAAAAGCGCATAATATAGATAGAAGGATAGGATTTAATCCCTCAGGGAGGAGGGTAAAATCAGGGATATCGAAAAGAAATCCCATGAGGAAATCAATAGCACCCGGCGAGGACAAAGCGCTTCTTCCGAGCAGAATCAAAATGGTTCAGCTAAATATCACCACTACAAACACAATCCATACCTACAGAAGAGCCAAAAAAACCTGGATCCCATTCGCGGACAACAATTAGACCTGGTAGCCTAGGCGAGTATCTTTTCACTCTTACTGACCGGAGAACTTTTCTTCAAAAGTCTCGTAGTCTTTTTTCAACAATAGGGAGAATATTGATGCTTTCTCAAATAATTCGCTTCTACTTGATTTGCTTTTCGTTATTCCTTTCCTTGACCTTCATTACAGCTGCGCAAGACTCTCAGAAACCTGGTTTTGAGGGTATCGTCACTCAAAGCTCTGAAGAGGCTGTGACAGGAGTTGCTGAAGAAAATGGAGAACAGAAGGTTCAGGCCAAAAAAGGACCCTCTCAAGAAGAGATCGCCCGATCTGTCTTTGTAGATCAGCTCAAGGCCTCCTCCAAAAAAGCCAAGAGCACCAAAGAACATGATCGAATTCTTCTTGAAGGATTTCAACAAAACCTGAAACTAGACTTCAATGTCACAAATATCATCATGTTAGCGAGGGCAGCCAGGCAAAGTGAAATAAGGGACCAGATTCTACTGGAAGCCGCACAAGCCTATGCAAAGCGATTTTCCCAGTTTGAATTTTTAAGACTGGCAAAATCAACTCCATCGAAAACCACCAGGGAAGAGATTTCAAAAATTTCAGCCGCCAATAACAAAGAAGGCACTTCCAAATTCTACACAGGATTCAAATTCTTCCTATGGGATCAAGTCCAGCGAATGGGCCAGTAAACGCGCATCGTGGACAGACCACCAAAATGTCTCTATAGCGGAGAAGGACACAAATCTGGAGGATTAAGTCCTAATGCATAGGTGAAAAGGAACCCGAAAGCTCCCAGTAAGAAGAGACGTGAGCCGAAAACCGCTGCCAAAGCACCGGTTATCGGCTCAAACAAGAGAGGCTGAGATTGTCTTAATTCTGTAGATTGGTCTTCCGTCGCAGTATACCGTGGCTTTTGCCTTCAGGTAGGGAGTAGGTTCCAAGCTCTTTTCAAGGACTTCTACTTCATAAACGACATCTTCATTATCTAGGTTAATCTGGCCTTTGTATTCCCATTCCATCCATTCAAAAGGAGATGTCACAAAGCATGCGCCATCCATTTCCATCCCCTCCAGAGCCATCAGGTACCTCAAAACCTGGCTGATAGCGTCCAGGGAGTAGCTACCCGGCATCACCGGGTCTTCATAGAAATGAGAAAAGAAGATCCATTCTGTCGGCCTGACTTTCTTCAGAGCCGCAATCTTGCTCAAACCGGCACTGGAACCGTTTGGATCATAAGCGATGATTTGATCAAAGAATAAGCAGGGTTCAAGGGGCATTTTAAGGATTGTTCCAACATCTTTCGGAGAGGGAACAGGGCTCAACACTGTGCTTCCAGGGTTCGGAGGAATCTCGTCCTCTTGAAGTGCGAAACCGGGAGAATTCTCTAGTGCCTCACGAGTGAAGAATCCAAAGGACAAATCTTCTCCCTCTGCGATAAGGTTCCCTTCTTCATCTCTTATTGTGCCCGAATATTGTACCAGGAAAATTTCAGGCAAATGAGTGGCACTTTCCAACTGAACCTGGCAGATCAACCTGCGTGTGGTGTTAGGTACCGCCCGGTGAACTTTCATTTTACCGGATAGGTTTCTAATGAAACGATCATGATCGCTACAAAGATCATGTTCAAGAAACTGGGCTAGTAATCCGCAGGGCTGCAATAGAGCCTCACTGAGAATGCAAAAAGGGAGGATTCCAAAAGAGCTCTGAAAGAACCAGTCGTCGTGATAGAGGTCCATCTCCGTCAGCAAGGTGGCTCCTGGCGAAAAGTCCCCTGGAGTACCTTGTTGATCTATGACACGGGTGATACAGGAGAAAGGAGGATTCGGCATTCGAGAGAGCTTTCTGCTGGTATCAAATTCTTTATAGCTTTCACCAAAGACCGTCGATGGAGCCCCCATGGTCAACTGTAGCATTTGAGCTTCATTTGCCCTGACCTCACGACCAAATATATCGTGCCCTCTGGTTGTCGCTGGTGGTAGCTCGGGCACACTCTCGTAGAACACTTCCATTGCCAGATTTTCAATGTGTACAATTTCCTTTCCCTCAGAAGTAAGTAGAGCATCTGCAATGACTGTTGGTCTGTATCCATTTTCAACGCTGCGAATATTGATAAAATAGCTTAGATCTCTCATTCCAGGAATGACTTGTCCACGGCACTTCACCTTGATCTCCTGGTTTTGAACCGGCTGAAATCTTCCTCCCCGTGCCTGAAATCCCTGGCCGCAGTAAAGGAGGTAAAAATCCAGTACCTGGGTACATCCATCAAGCATCAGGGTTCCCGGCATGACATTATCGGTCACAAAATGGGAAGTGAAATACCAGTGGTCATCGCGCAGGTTAAGTTTGGCCTTAAGATATCCACATCCGTGGGTTCCCCCTGATGGAAACACCTCGATCTCATCCACCATTCGAAGATCGTGGTTAGCCCATTGGGGTATGGTCCTGGATAACGAGCTTCCGCCCGGAAAGGGAACTTCAAATCCCTCTCCAAAACAACCATAGATATCCCCGGCTACAAGTTTGTTCAATTCCTCTTGCCCAAAGGAGGTTTTTAAGCAGGTTCGAACTGGGGAGAAACCCGATAACTGCTGCGCTTGTGGAATTTCTGGCTGGCTTGTGGCTGACTTCGCTAAAAGTTCTTCAGGTGTGAAGTATCCCGCACAGCCATTAACCCAGCGAATAAAGGGTTTTCCAGAACAGGTTCCTACCCCTTCAAAGAAGAATAACCAGGTTCCTTCGTGTTCAACAAAAGAGGTGATATGGATCTCATAACGCAGGGTACATGGTGCCTTGGGAGGAGTATCAAAGAAAGTAAAGTCGGCTCCCAAGAGTCGATAGACTCGCTCTCCCTTTACCTTATGATCGATCCCGAGGTAGCTGATCAGAAAGAGATCGGCCTGGCCGGATTCTATGCATACGGAAATGGGTACCCGTCCGTCTACCAAAAACCATTCATCTCCTGAAACATCAAATTCCGTGACGACTCGAGAGGGCTTAAATTCATGTAATTTTCCTTCAATTTCAGTTACCCGGCTAACCAGCAAATAAGGAGGGGAAGGGAATCTTGTACGAAACGGGTAGGAATCGATGATCTCAAATTCGGGACCAAAAACATCGGCTATCTTTCCATGTGCGAAATTTAGGATATCCTGCTGATCAAAGGCTGGTGCCTCGAGCGAGTAGGATGGAAGCGGCTCTCGTTCTATTGACGTGTCCCTCGCGGGGACTGCACCGGACTCAAGCTGAAGAAGAAATTCTTGTTCCTTCAAAAAGTTCTGGTGTAGTTCTGTGAGTTTAGTCTGTGCTTCAAAAAAATCACGCCTCATATTTTCTCTTTGCGAATCGGGCTGTGGCCGAGGTGAGGGCTGATCATCTTCAGGGGCTTGCCCTACTTCCGCGGCCACTTGAGGTAGATCCATGCTGGGCAGGGCTGCAATGTGTTTTGAGAATTCTAGGATGTCGCGGCCTTCCTGCTTCGAACTGATGGGAAGGGTGAGGAAACTCCCGGTTTCCTCTTTTGAGGATACCTCCATTAAAGAATTTTGAAATTCACAGAGATCCAGTCCTACACCCTGGGAGGCAAGAATTCCCAGCCCGTGGGCAAGCTGCAAAAGTTCAGAGCGCTCCTTTAGATTCACTGCGACTGTGAGATGGGGTCTGTCTTTGAGAATCTTTTGAATATAGCGGGATACCGATGAATTGGGTCCCAATTCCAGGAACACCCTGACACCATCCTCATAGGCTTTCTCAACAACAGGTTCAAACCTCACACAGCTAGTACAGGTTTCCACCAGGGACCTGGCAATTTCAGAGCGATCTGCCCGATAGGATTTTGCCCGCGCATGGGAGTGGAATACAAGATCTCCCGGGTCCTTAAATTCACGATCCCAGAGCTCAAATAGTTCGTCTTTAAAAGGAGCTAAGAGTTCACTATGGTAAATCTGCGGCATTGGAATGCGTCGATTCTCTAATCCAGAGCGGGCTAGAAATTCTTCGCAGGCTGCATTCAACCCTCCAATCATGCACTCGCCCGGAGCATTCACCATCAGGAGATAAACACCTTCTTTACCTTGCAGGGCATTTTGAATTTCCGTCTCCTCAGCCTGGATGAGGAATGTGCGCCAATCTACAGGACTCTGCCCTCGCAAATGATCCGGGAGGGCCTGAAATTCACCACAAGCTATATTGCTAAAGAGAGGGGATCTTTTGGCATCCTCAAAGTAATGGTTCATGTCCCACAGATCGAGAGCACACAGGGAATTGATTTCACCGCCGCTAAATCCGATTACGTGATCGGGTTTGAGTTGGTAGGTATCTAGAAACAAACGGGTCAATACACAGGAGAGAAAAGTCGTTGCTGTGGAAATCTCCATCACTGACATAGAGTAGAGATCCGGATTATCAGCTTGCCAGAGAACATCGCTTGCACTGAGAGTTCTGGCATGATCAGTCCGCCTCTCAAGAGAATGAATCAGATGGGGAAACCGGGAGAGTAGTGAACGTCCCATACCGGGGTAGATATTCCCAAATCCTGGGTAAACTACGGCAAGTGAACCTGGTTTGTATAAAGGACTCTTTAAATAATAGGTTCCATTAGGATCCAGAATCTGGTCCGGGTCCTCCCGCAGATAACCAATAGCCTCCCGGGTTCTGCTCTCTAATTCAGCATGGCTCTTTGAAACCACTGAAAGAATTTTTAAGCCGGGATCTAGATTACGGGTATCATAAATGCGGTTCCCGCTCAGCAGGGCTTCTGACAGATCTCGATGGGTCTTTCCAGCATATAGAGAAAGAACCGGTTCACCAGAAACCGCTTCCACTTTCGCAAACTGCCCTGTGTCACCAAGGATCAGGACCTGATGGTAGTCCTCCCTGGTTGAGCCGTGAAGCAGAATTCTGCGCACTGAATCTTCACTGTCCCTTAACCATGGCAAGATCTTGGAATCTGTTTCAGAGGAACTGGAGCCTGGCAGGGGAATCCATCTCTGGGCTATCATCAGGGAAGCTGAGATGATTCCTAGAAGTCCCTGGGCTGCACGCGCATAACCTAACCTGTCATCAAGAGAAAAGGAATTTCTCTCCTCAAGGGACAGCGGTGTGTCCAGGGCTGGATTTAAGCTGCTGGTCAGCGATGGCTGAAATTGACCTACCAGGGTTTCTATCTCTGCTGACAATCCCGAACCGGTGCATGAACTTAAAGATTCAACCTGGGCATAGGCACTAAGATCTAACTTCTGAGAATCCTCCAGCCGCTTGAGAATCAAGATGGCTCCACCCTCGCTATAAGGGATAGTTTGTAGAAGTTCTCTTTGGTTTGCCAGGACGTATTTCATCTCAAGGGGAAGGTCTACAGCTCCTACAATCATGGTATCGACAGTTGATGTTTGTAGGTAGGCTCGAGCTATTTCAAGGGCTTTTAAACCAGAGTTTTCCTCTTGAAATACGACAAAGGAAGGACCTTTTAAATCAAATTCCGTGGAAATGCGATTGGCAGGAAAATTAGGAATATCCCCAATTACATCTTCAGCAATGACTGGAGAGCTTACCAGGTTCTTATACTCCTCCAGCAACTCCTCCCACTGGGCCTGTGAGCATTTTCGATTGAGCCGATCAAGGAGAAGGGAGAGAGATCGGGCAGCTTTAAGGCGAATGGTATGGTTAGCAAGGTGAGGATGCCAGTTAAGCCCAATTACAACCCCTGTTTTATCAGGATCAAGAGTTTTTTGGATCCGTGGATTCTCCCGCATGCATCTATCTGCTAATTCAAGCATAAGCAATTGCTGTGGCAAAAGATGCTCCATCTCTCTTGGAGTCATGCGAAAACGTCCGATAGGTATCTTTCGATCTTTGAGAAAATGTGCGTGCCGTGATCCCTCAAGTTGACGGGTTGAAGTACAAGATGGCCAGTGGGAAGATAGATCCTGGTCTTCCATACTTACCTGCGAACTTAGTGCACTACGTAGCTCAGAGAGTCCGCTTATCGTCCCAACCTCGCAGTCCATAGCGACGATAGCCACCTTTTCAGGAGGGGCGAAGCCAGGAAAGATGCCTGGTTCCTCCAGTTCAGAGTCCCATTCCTGGAGAATGGTATGTGCATTCGTTCCTCCAAATCCAAAGCCGCTGACACCAGCCCTTCGGGGGCCATTGTGCCGATTCCAGGGAAGGGGCAATCTAACTGGCTCAATCCAGTCCTTGTTTTCCTCCAAAAATGCGCAGGGTGATTCCATCAGGGTTGGTGGAAGACATTGCTTTTTCATGGCCAGAATTACTTTGATCAGGCTTGCCATTCCTGCTGAACTGAGACAATGTCCAACCATAGACTTCACTGATCCCACTGCAAGAGCCCGGGTTCTCGATGATTGAAATATGGAACGAATGGACTGCAGTTCTACTGAATCTCCCACTGGTGTGCCGGTACCATGGCACTCCAGTAAATCAATTGACGCTGGATCAATTCCGGTAAGACTATAGGCGGAATGCATTGCCTGAATTTGTCCCTTACTGGAAGGGGTAAGCAATCCTCCCTCCTGACCATCTCCGGACAATCCGGTACCCATAATTAGACAATGGATTTCATCACCAGCGGCAAGAGCATCGGAGAGCTTCTTTAGTACGAGGGCTCCTCCGCCTTCACCAACTACCAAACCATCTGCGTTCTTATCAAATGGTTTGCAGCGATGGGTCGGAGAGTAGGCACCGAGTTGAGAAAATCCAACCTGCATGGCGATCATTTCAGCTCGATTAACCCCCATCGCAACCATCAGGTCGGCCTCTCCACTCCATAGTTTTCTACAGGCGAGGTCAACTACGTAAAGTGAGGAAGCACAGGCGGCGTCTATAGCAAAAGGATCAAGACCAAAACCAAAATATTTACCGCAAAGCTGAGCCGGTCTGGCGCTATGATGGAGGTCTACATCTGCATACGGATAGTTCCGTGTCGGTAGTTCCCGGCCTTCCAAAAAATTTACTTCCGATTCAAGGATATGGATCAAGGCTTCTTCAAGAAGGCCCTCAGATGATTCTGTAGCAAATGCCAGGTTGCCCAGGATCAGACCGCTTCTAGAATGGTCCTGCCTGTCACAGCGAGCATCAGAGAGTGCTTTTGAGCAGAGATGGAAAGTCCACTGGTAATAAGGGTCCCAATTTCTTAATTCGGGCAGAGTTTTATCAAAAGCCCCCAGGTCCACGGGCTTATCCTGCCAGGCGCATGTCGTACTGACTGTATGATCAGGCACTTGCTTTGGCGAATAAATGTGGTGTGGGTCAACTCCCAGTCGGCCAGGGCTGACTTCTTGAAAGGAATGTCTTCGAGACTCGATGAGATCCCAGTATTGGGAGGGATCTTGGGCTCCCGGAAAAAGGCAAGAGAACCCTATCACAGCGATAGGTTCCTGCTTCATTGAGTCATTCGCTTTCCACGGGTGGTATACGAGTTCAAGTTTTCGTGGAAAACTGCTTCCCACCCTTGACCATGAGCCAGAACCTGGGAGTCCTTGGAAAAAATCCAGAAATCCATCAAGGCAATAGACTTTTGAGTCGCTATTTCTGCAATTTGGACATAACACCTTACGGGGTCATCAGGAAAAGGGGCATATTGGGTATATTTACCAAGACCCTGGGGAATTCCTATACAACCCTGGTGCGTCCCCAGCCATATCAATCCCATCTGAGCCATCCCATCAAGGACTCGCGGATCACAATTCCAGGAGCAAATTCCCGGTGACTGAATCAAATCCTCCGGCCGGGAAGTTTCGATGAGAGCTTCAATGCCAAACTCCGAATGTCCTCTAATCTCTTTGAGACAGCGTAAACTCTTCCCGTGAAAAAGATAGCGATCATAAAGTTCATCCATACTCAGACCAAGTTCCTTGGTTCCAAGTTCTTCCGGCACCTTAAGGGTTGGCGGTTTCATACTCTGGGTCCCCATCTCCACAATTCCTCGATAGCGTGGTCTTCCTTCCGGATCACCCTTAACAAGAATCTCCACAATCGCCCTTAGATTCTCTTGAGCCTCCTGGGGTGTAATTCTAAAACGTAGGGTCTGCTCCTCTTTCTCAAAGGAGATTTTCTGAAATACCTTCAGGTTATGAAGGGCTTGAAAGTGTAAAGAAGGAAAAACTCTTAAGGCAGCATGAACCATGAGATCCAATCCCATTGACATGGGAAGAACCGGTTCCGCCAGGACGTGATCTTTGAGGTAGAAGTGGTCATGGATGGAGATTTTCTGGTCCCATTCAACTGGAAAAATCTCGAACCGATCTTCCACTCCCAGGGTTGGTGAGCTTGAGGGAGCCAGGATGATCTCATGCTGCTGTGTTGGAATTCCAAGTAATTCGTTGCAGAAGGCATTTGCGGCATCTTCCAGGGGTAATAATTCAATTCCTCTGGCTCGAAATGCCCGGGCTATCTCCTCGGTCACCATGCCGCCGTCAAGGGCACCCCAGTCCAGGGCAATCCAACGACAGGAAGAATCGTTACCGCCACGGGAAATCGCAAGGTGACTGAGTATCTGGTTAGCGGCGGCATAATCCGCTTGACCAGGGTTGCCAAAGCGTCCGGCTACCGAAGAGAACAGGCAGACAAAACGCAGTGATTTTGAAACTTCTGTATCCAGGATGGAAAGCAGTCCCATTAACTTAGGTGCCAGTACCGAATCCAGCTCCGCTTGTGATTTGGTCTCGATACGACCATCATGGAGTACTCCAGCGGCATGTATAAGGCCCGTAATGGAGCCGTATTTACTTTGGACTGCAGCAAGTCCGGATTCCACCGATGACGCATCTGTAATGTCCAGTGACAGGTAATCTATAGTGGCCCCGGTAGCCCTCAGTCGAACGAGGTTCTTTTCAATTTCAAGGTAGGACTGAATTTTCCAGGCCAGATTCTGTAATTCCCTGGGAGTAGGCGCATCTCCGCGTGCGGAAAGTTCCTGAAATAGCCTTGATTTCAGCTTCCCCGGATCCTCAATATCCAAAACCTCGGGGACTGCCGCTACTTCTGGGGGAATTTTATGGGTACTTCGGCCAATAAGAAGGTAGGTTGCTGGTACTGCGGCAGCAAGCTTCTCGAGGAGGTGGGGAGTTACACCCCTGGCTCCGCCGGAAACTAAGATCACATCTTTGGAGTCTAGTGCCGCTGATTCAGTCAGGGGCTCCGTAAGGGGTTGCTTCATCGCGATTTGTGTCCATCTCTGCCCATCTTTATAGCCAACTTCAACTGGTGCCGAATCACTAAGTAGTTCGTTTAGCAAAGCCTGCGCCATGGCGTTTCGGTTCCATTCTCCATCAAAATCAACAACCCGGCTTGAAATTTCCGGCACTTCGAGGGCGAGGGTGCGAACAAGTCCCACGATCCCTCCCTGAATTTCTGAAAATGGTGCGGATGGACTCAGTCCAAAATGACCACCACGGAGCGTAGCGCTGAGAAATCTCAGAGGCCTATCTGGTGGAGACTGAAGTCTACGATGCAGTGCCTGCATAAGAAACAAGGTTCCGTGAATCTGAGTCCTGAGGAGTTTTTCACGCTCCTCAGGTGTCTGGGCTAATAAGGATTTACTGTTCTGCAGGGGATCAAGCTGAACGATGGCGTCAAAATCCGAATCCAGTCTCCCCAAATCTTCAAAAAATTCCTCCACACCGCAGCACCTTAATCCCCCGCTAGTTTCAGCGCTCTCAGTTTGCAGACGGGTCCTATGAACCTTGATTCCTCTTTCCTCCAAAATGGATTGAAAAACCTGGGAAACCCCTAGCTGATCTTCAATCAGGAGAATCTTGCGGGGCTGGGAGATCTCTTCAGCGGAAATTGGCGAACCGAGCTGACGGAGAGTTGAAATATATCGTCCAACCGGGCTATCGATTGGGACCGGCTGCTCAGAACTGGGCTTTGGGTGATTCAGGCCATCTGACTTTTTTTTTTCGGATCGGATCCCAGAAAATCATCCATAGATTCGCTGAGGTGTCCCACGAGATCAGAAATGGTCTTGAGTACTCCCATCTGGGTAGGATCAATCTTAGGCGCACTAGGGAATTTCTCCCGTATGGCTCCTAGAATCTCAACCCTTCGAATACTATCCACTGCCAGATCATCTTCCAGGCACATATCAGGATTCAGCATTTCCATAGGAAAGCCGGTCTTCTCTGAAATCACCTTAAGAAGTTCCTTAAGTATCTCAGTATGCCCGAATGTGGACCCGGTTTCTTCAGCTTTTTCTACTGTGGGAATCTCTTCTGAAGCGATTTCAGGATTGGCTGTTTCACTTGCCCTCAGATGGGAACACATATCAGCTATGGTCTTTAAAACTCCCATGTCTGAGGGGCCAATCTTAGGTGAGGAGGGAAAGGCCTCCTGTACTGCTCCGAGAATCTCTACGCGGCGGATGCTGTCTACTGCGAGATCGGATTCAAGATCCATCTCAAGGTTAAGCATTTCCTTAGGGAATCCAGTTTTTTCGGCAAGAATTCCAAGAACGGTATCCTCAAGGTTTGCATCTGCACTTTGAGAATCCTGAACTGAATTCTCCTCAGTTGGCTTTTTCTGAAACATCGAAGATAGCAGGGACCCATTATGTACTTTGTGGGCTGAAACGGCCTCAAGAGGGGAGGGTTGAGCTGAAGATGGAGCTATGGAAACTGGCCTTTCTGGAGCGATGGGAATTGATTCCGGAGCTCTATCCTCGGAGACTCGATTCAGAACTGGAGCAACCTGCTGAACTGGAGCTTCAGTAGGGGCAACTGGAGCCACAGGTTGGGGCTGGGGCATAGCGGGCGGAGCCTGAAGGGTATAAGCAGGCTGAGAGTCTCGCAAGGGGACAGGAGTCTCCTGCAAGTTGTCTCCAAACAGCATTTTTTCGTAAAGTCGGTTTGCCTCGGTCTGGGTTTGCAGAAACTGCTCATGGACTTCCAGCATCTTCATGCGATACCGGTGAAATTCCCCCATTTCCCGAAATGCTTGATCGTTTTGAGACATTTTTACCCCCGTATTTGTCTGATTTCCGCTTGTGGCTCTATGAGCTACATCCCCCTGACGCTCAAGTCCTACCGGCTTTGTTCGATTCCTGGCAGTAGGTACTGCCCCTTTCACCGGCTCTGGGACCTTATGGCGCGGAGGGGAGGATGTTACACCTACAGGTTGATTTTGTAAATCTTTTAATCCATTGGTTGAATCTAACTTCTCAATAGGATGCTCTGCTTCCCCATACGGAGCTTCCTTCGTTTCAGGTCTCAAATAATTGGCTCCGTTGAGTTGAATGGATGCTGGACTCACCTTTTGTTTCTCGGGAAACTCCACGATTTCCTCGCCCAATGCCGCTGGCTGAAGATCTAGTTTTCCCATGGCGAATAGCTGCGCAAGAGAATGGGACAGGTAACTGAGTGAACTCCAGGTTGAGATCTCATTGCCCTGGACGCCGCCATCGCTCTCCAAAACCACATGAGGACGATCACCCAGAATCTCTGATATCAGATGACAGCAAACTCTCCCCGGACCCGCTTCCACGAATATGCGAATCCCGTCTGAGTACATGGACTCTATCTGCTGCTGAAACAGGACTGGATTGCGAAGCTGGGAACCAAGCGTATCCAGAATTCTCTGGGCTTCTTGGGGATAGGGATTTCCGTCTGAGCAAGAATACACAGGAAGGGCTGGTGATTGGATCTTTAAGTCCGCCAGATAGCTTTTCCAGTGCGATGCCGCTCCTTCCATCAGCGGTGAATGAAAAGCCGCTCCTACCGGGATTGATTTAGTCCGCAAACCTTCTTCCTCAAGTACTTCCTGAATACTCTGCAATTCACTTTTCAACCCAGATAAAACAACCTGGTTGGGGCTATTCTCATTAGCCATCACCAGGTTGGAATTTTTGCCAGAAAGGAAATTTTGGAAAACCTCTTTAACTTTCTTGATGTCTCCAATTACCGCGAGCATGGATCCATCTCCAGATCGAGAGGCTTCTTCCATCACTCTTCCCCGTTCCCAGGCAAGGTCCAGATAAGTACTGTAATCCACTGCCCCGGAGAAATGCAGAGCACTAAGTTCTCCAAAACTATGACCGGCAACAGCGTCAGGCTTTAAGCCAGCTTCCTTGAGATATGTGGAAGTAGCAAGGTGGGCAAAGGCCGCCGAAGCCTGAGCATGATCCGTGCGCTTGAGCCTCTCTTGAATTTCGCTCTTTCTTGAATCCAGAAATTCTCTCACCGGCCAGATCAGTTCGGTGATCATTTCCAGACCCCGTTCTTTTCTTAGTTCATCCATTTCATTGAGAAGTTTCTGGACCTTTGGACTGGTAAGATAAAGACTGCGCATCATTCCGAGGTATTGGGATCCCTGGCCAGGAAAAACAAGACCAACTTTGGCTTCCTCAAATTCTTTTCCAGGCAGATAATAAGTCCCTTTTGAAGTTGAAAAAGTGGCCTCTGGGGAAGTCTGAAGGTGTTCCGACAGAGCTTTGAACCGCCGGGTAAGTTCCTCAATGCTATTTGCCACCAGGCATGCTCGTGTTAAGAGGCTCGAATCCACCCTATGCTGTACGAAACGGGCAAAAGAGGAAAGATCCCTTACCCTGGGAAGAATTTCCAAGGTCTCCTTCAACAGGGTAGCTAATTCTTTGGGAGTTTCCGCGCTAAAAGGAAAAAATTCGGTGGTGGTAGAGGCTACGGCTGGATATTCATCAGCATTGTATTCACTGAGAATGACATGAAAGTTGGTCCCGCCAAAACCAAAGGCACTCACGCCTGCTTTCCTGGGTATATCCCTCCTGGAGATCCAGGGTCTTGGCTCAGTATTAAGATAAAAAGCGCTATCTTCAAGTTCCAGTTTAGGGTTGGGTTTATCGATGTTGATCGTACCCGGCAACACTTTGTGGTAGGTAGAAAGCACACCCTTCAACAGGCCTGCCATACCAGCACAGGCTTTTGCGTGTCCAATTTGAGATTTAACAGATCCCAGGGCACACCATGCCTGCTTCTCTCCGGGTCTGCCAAATACAGCATGAAGACCCTCTAACTCCGTGGCGTCCCCAACACGGGTTCCAGTACCATGAGCCTCCAAGAGTTCCACATCGTCAGGTTGAATACCAGCCATATCATGGGCCTGTCGGATGGCTTTGGACTGCCCGGGAGAGAGGGGTTGATACACACTTCGACTCTTTCCATCACTGGAGGAACCTACTGCCTCAATTACACTGTAAATACGGTCTCCATCACGAATGGCATCATCCAGGCGCTTTAATACCGTGAGGGCTACACCCTCCGCGATGAGGATTCCATCTGATTTCTCATCAAAAGGACGACTCATTCCTTCCATGGAAAAGGCCGGAGTCTTTGAAAAACACATATACATAAAGACATTATTAATCGTGTCCACACCACCGCTGATAGCCATGTCACAAGAACCTGAAATCAAAGCATCAGTAGCCATTTTGAGAGCACCTAAGGCACTGGCACAGGCCGCGTCAATCACGCAGTTGGTTCCCCCCAGGTTTAGATGTGATGCGATTCTACCGGAAACCACATTGCCCAGAACTCCGGGAAATGAATTCTCCTGCCAAACGGGGAAGGAGGACCTGTATTGTGAAAGAATGGAATCACGGGTCTTTGGATTCAAGCCGTGGGCATCAAGAACCTTGGAGATCGTAGGATAAGCCAGCCTCATATTCAGGGGCGTACTCAACTCGGTGATGGAAGTCGTACCCAGAATTACGCTGCATCTGTCTCGATCAAAAGAACGGCCATCTTTTTCACTCAGGTACCCCGCGTCTTCCAGCGCATCACGAGCGATCACCATTCCCAGTAACTGAGCGGAGTCGAGAACATCAAGATCCTTGGGTGCAATTCCATAGGCCATGGGATCAAAGGTGATAGAAGGAAGGAATCCGCCACGCTTACAATACGACTTGTCAGGAACCAGGGGATCGGGATCATAGTAGTCGTCAACATTCCAATGGGTAGCGGGAATATCAGTGATACTATCCTTTTGCTGTAGTACGTTTTGCCAGAATTCACCGACATTGCGGGCTCCCGGCAGCAAACATCCCATACCGATAACAGCTATATCTCTGGAGCTAGTCATTGTTTCTCCTGGATTGATGGTGAAATTTGGGCTGAAGTCTCAGGCAAGGGAACTCCGTAGGTCTTTAGGTTTTGGACCCTGGATAAGCTTGCCGCGTCGCTCATCAACTGTTCAGCTACAGCGGTTACAGTGCGCTGTTCAATGGACTCAAGAGGCGTACCCTTAGCCCATTCATTGAAGGCTCCGGTGGCAGGCCCGGCCCAGACCTGGTAATCCATTTTCCTATCGGGATCACCTTGAATAGCCCACAGGCTTGATTTTCCCAGGTACCACCTAAACACCAGGGCCATGCGATGTTTGGGGTCTTTTTTGGCTTTCTCCAATTGGCTTGGATCCCGATCCGTAAAAAATTCTACGGTTTCATTCCAAACTTCTTCGAGTGATTTCTGAAAAATATGAGCCTCCAGAAAATGCCTTTCCTTCTGTGGTATTTCTTCCAGTGAAGAATAATTCTGATAGCATTGATAGAGTTTCTGGGAACGCATGGGAAACATGGATCCCTTGCGCAGCACCTGTAGCTTAACACCCATTTCGAACATGTCAGCCGCCGGTGCCATAATGACATCGTGAGGCTCCATGTTGGCGAGCATTACTTTTACCGCCTGAGATGTTCCAGCCTCCTTACACATCTGGTTGACGGACCCGGTCAGGACATAGGCTGCACCCATTGAAAAGGCGGCGATTACAGATTGAGGAGTGGAGATACCTCCGCCACATCCCACTCGAATGGGGGACTGGTATTGGTATTGGTTCATGGCCTGATCCCTGAGGTTCAAAAAAGTGGGAAGCATGGTGACAAGAGGGCGCTGATCGGTGTGGCCCCCGGAGTCAGCCTCAGCGGTGATATCAGAAGCCATGGGGATTTTCTGAGATAATTCCGCCTCCGCAGTGTTGATCTTTCCTGAATTGAGCAGCTCTTCTACCATGGATAAAGGTGCCGGAGCCATAAATGCCCTGGCCACTTCAGAGCGCGAAACCTTGGCAAAAATGTGATTGCGGGCCTCTACCTGTCCCCTGGAATTGATATAGAGACCCTTAAGTCTATAGTGCACCACATAGGGAGTGAGGCCGAGATAGGCGGATGCTGATACCCGCTGGACTCCATACTTTAGATAAAGTTCAACGGTCGACTCCTCAAGGCTTGGCTCGAAAGGATTGTGTAAAAGATTGAAGCCATAGGGGAGGTCCTTGAGTTCTCTCTGAATTTTTTGAATCGCCTGCTCCACCCTTCTGGGATGCAGGCCCCCGGCTCCAAAAAAACTTAATAGTTGTGCCTTTCCCATGGCAATGACCAGATCTTCTGAAGCGATGCCGTTTGCCATTGCTCCTGCGATATAAGCATAGCGAACATTGTGCTCACTAAGAAAAGATGCGCTGCCCAGCCCAGAGGGTGAAACGGCGGGAAGCACCGCGATGAGTTCCTCGTCTTCTTCTTGCAGGGAGAGTCCCTGCGAAGACGGAGCGCAGAGTATTCTAAATTCTTCGGTTGTGGAGCGAAAGAGCCACAGGGGAAGATTGCTGCCTTCCAAAATGGAATTCAGTTTGGATCGTTCCTCCACACAGAGGCTATGGGAAGGGCTAAACCGTACTGAAAGTGGTCCCCCAGCCACAGAATCCTCGGAGGCAGAACCTCGGATTAATGTAGAGAATACAGTTGGCACAATTTTAGCTTCTTTCATAAAAGGGCTAGGATACTAAAAGATTTCCTGTGATTCTTCAATGAAAATCTCCCTGGCGTTTCGTTTAAAATTCATTGAGTTTTTAAGTTTTTCATGTATTTTATTAGTCTTTTGGAAAATGCAAACCCCTTGAAGTCATTTTTGGGGACCATCTGTGATGCTGTATCAGAACGTATATATTGAAGGCTTTGGGATTGAAATCCCCTCTAATGTAGTCACTACAGAGGCTATAGATTCCCAATTGGCCCCGGTATATTCAAAACTCAATATGAAGCCCGGAAGCCTGGAAATGATGACCGGTCTCAAAGAAAGACATTTCTGGGATGATGGCACCAGACCCAGTGAGGCCGCAACCAAAGCCGCCGTTAAAGCTCTTAATGACGCGGCAATGGTGCCTTCTGATATAGGTGCGTTACTGAATTGTTCGGTTTGCAGGGATTACCTGGAGCCCGCCACAGCCACCGTAATCGCAAGGCGACTGGAAATCCCGCAGAATACGATCCTCTTTGACGTCTCCAACGCGTGCCTGGGATTCGCCACAGGTCTTTCCGTGGCAGCCAATATGATTGAACTTGGGCAGGCCAAGTCGGTTCTGGTTGTTTCTAGCGAAGCGGCATCAGAGGTTGTAGAAAATACCATCAAAGCTATTCTTGCTAATCCATCAGAACAGTTATTTTTGGCCTCGATTCCATCACTCACTCTTGGCTCAGCGGCCGTTGCTTTTCTTCTTGTGGACCGTTCCATTCAAAAAAGGGGAATAAGATTCCTTGGCGGGACAACCAACAATGACAGCCAACAATCTGAACTTTGCCTGTGGGGTCCCGATACCGGGTTTCCATCCACGCTTAATCACACCATGATGACCGATGGAAAGGTATTGCTCGAAAAAGGAGTACGGCTGGCTCGAAAGACCTGGGATAAATTCCAGGAGGAAATTCCCCTCAGTACTAGCGATATTGATCGAACTTTTTGCCACCAGGTGGGAATTTTACACCGCAACGTAGTTTTCGATGAGATCGGACTTGATGTAGCCAAGGACTTTACAACCTATGAATACCTCGGGAATACCGGAAGCGCGGCCATGCCAGTCACCATTGCCATCGGTATTGAGAAAAAAGCTTTTCTACCGGGACAAACTGCGGTGATGATGGGAATTGGGAGTGGGCTCGTCTGTACGATATACGGGCTAAAATGGGAGGCTTAAGCCTGTCCATGGAATCCTTTTCTCCCTCCTTCGATCTTGACGCCTATCGAAATCTTTATCCCTTTGAATCGAATTTTCTCGATCTGGATGGAGTCCGGATGCATTACCTGGATGAAGGTAAGGGCGAAACCGTTCTTATGCTCCACGGGAATCCAACCTGGTCCTTCTATTATAGAAATCTGATCCTGGCTCTGCGCAAGAAATATAGGGTGATCGCGCCCGATCACATTGGCTGCGGTCTCTCAGACAAACCCCAGCGTTATCCCTATCAACTTTCCAGGCATGTCAGCAATGTTCAGAATCTGCTCGACGAACTCAAGCTAAAGAAGGTCCATCTCATCGTTCATGACTGGGGCGGAATGATTGGGTTTGGTGCCGCCGTGGAGAATCCTGAACGCTTTCAGAGCTTTGTCATCTTGAACACGGGTGCGTTTCGTCTTCCCCAGCCGAACAATTTTCCGCTTTCCATCGCCTTTTGCAGGGTTCCAGCCCTGGGCAGATTTGCCGTTCGAGTTTTCAATGGATTTTCCAAAGGCGCTTCTATGCTGGCCACGGTATCTTCAAAGGTCAGTGAACAAGAGAAGCAAGGGTTAATGGCACCCTATAACTCCTATGCAAACCGTGTTGCCATTCATGCCTTTGTGAAAGATATTCCCTTGAATCCCTCACACCCAAGCTATGAAACCCTCCTGCAAATTGAGTCGAGGCTTCACTTGCTTGAGAATCACCCCAAACAAGTGATCTGGGGTAAAAAGGATTTTTGTTTTGATGATCATTTCCTACGGGAATGGAAACGCTTTTTTCCTGGAATTAGTGTAGTTGAGTTGCCAGAGGCTGGCCATTATGTCTTGGAAGATGCTCGCGAAGAAGTAATTCAAATTGCGGGAGATTTCTTAGGTCAGGTCAAATCTCAAAAACCTGCTGAAACCAATCGTTCCAAAGTCACTCGAAAGGAAAGTGCCAAAAAGCGATGAATATCGCTTCCTATCTGCCCAGACGGGCAGTTGAGAATCCTTACGGCAAGGCTCTGATCCTACCGCTTCGGTGGGATGGGAAAGCCTACTCCGGTTACAGGCACTTGACCTTCAAAGCCCTGGATCTCTATTCCGATGAGCTAGCCGCAGGTCTTTTGAAAAAGGAGATCTCAAGGGGTACACGCGTGCTTCTCATGGTCCGTCCGGGACTGAACTTCGTCGCCTTGAGCTTTGCCCTGTTTAAGATTGGCGCTGTGCCTGTACTCATCGATCCTGGTATGGGCAAACAAAACCTACTGGACTGTATCAAGGTGGCCTCTCCACAAGCCTTGATTGGAATCCCGCGGGCACATCTGGCCCGCTGTCTGTTTCCAGCTAAATTTAGTTCGGTAAAAACATCTATAGTGGCTGATGGCTGGTTTCCCGGAATTCCTAACCTGAACTCGCTGCATTCTGATTCACAAGGTTTTTCATGTGTGGATTCTTCTCCTGAAGAGACCGCCGCTATTGTGTTCACTACCGGGAGCACAGGAACACCCAAAGGAGTGGTCTATTACCATTCCCAGATGGCGGGCCAGGTCGAATCCATACGCAAAGAATATAGTATTGAACCCTCAGATGTAGACTTCCCCGTGTTTCCACTGTTCGCACTCTTCTCCACAGCCTGGGGAATTCCGGCGGTTCTTCCCGACCTGGATCCTACTAATCCAGCCGGATGCGATCCTCACCGCCTTGCGGTCCAGATCGAGGAGCAGGGAGTAACCATGAGCATCGGTTCTCCAGCGGTATGGGATCGCTTAGGTGCCTTCTGTCGCGATCAGTCTATCAAACTGCCCTCCATGCGTAGAATCTTGATGGTTGGTGCTCCCGTAGCCCCACGAATCTTAGAAAGTTTTGAGGATGTTCTTGAAAACGGAGACACATTTACTCCATACGGAGCCACCGAAGCCCTGCCTATTGCCAGTATTTCGGGGAGCGAAATCCTCAGCAGTACCAGATCTGAGTCTGAAAGCGGCAGGGGAACCTGTGTGGGAAGACAGTTTCCAGGGTCCAAAATTCGGACCATATCCATCTCTGAGGATCCAATTTCAAAGTGGGATTCTAGCCTTGAACTTCCCCCGGGAGAGATCGGGGAAATTTGTGTGAAAGGACCTATGGTTACACGGGAATACCTTGAAAATCCGGATGCCACCAAACTGGCTAAGATCACTGAGGGCGAAGAAGTTTGGCACCGCATGGGAGATGTTGGCTATTTGGATGAAGAGGGGAAACTGTGGTTCTGCGGTAGAAAGAACCATAGGGTCCAGACTACCGATACCACTTATTATTCCGTTTGCGTGGAAGCCATTTTTAATGACCACCCAAGAGTAAAACGATCCGCTCTGGTAGGTGTGGAATCAGCCTCTGGAATTCGACCTGTGATCATCGTGGAGCCCTGGAAAAACCAAATGCCTTCTGATTCCCTCGATAGGGAAAAGTTTCTCAAGGAGTTGCTTGAATTGGGTTCAAAGTTTGATCATACCGCAGAGATCAAGGAGGCTCTCTTTCATCCTTCCTTCCCGGTTGATATCAGGCACAATGCCAAGATTTTCCGGGAGAAACTTCGTGGATTCGCCCAAAGAGCGCTGGAGAGTCGGCCCGCATGAAAACCCTGGTTACCGGGTCCACCGGATTCTTAGGCTCCTGGCTGGTTAAGCTTCTCATAGAAAAAGGAACCCCCGTAAGGGTTTTGATCCGCCGAAAATCACCGGAACTTGAGGCGTTGGGTGTGGAATGCGTCCATTGTGACCTAAATGAAGGAGAAAAGGTCACGGCGGCTTTGGAAGGAATTGATTGTGTATACCATGCCGCTGCAAGACCGGGTGTCTGGGGGGCGTCTGAAGACTACTTCCGCGATAATGTGATCGCTACTCGAAATATTATCACAGGCTGTAAGGACCAGGGAGTCTCCAGGCTGGTTTTCACCTCAAGCCCCAGTGTGGTCATTGGAGATCGAGATCTAGAGGGCGTAGATGAAACCACACCCTATGCCAGGAATTACCTCGCTGAGTATCCACGAACCAAGGCCATCGCGGAGCGAGAGATCCTGGAAGCCAATGGGCCTGATCTCATGACCTGCGCCTTACGTCCCCACCTGATCTGGGGACCTGGAGATAACCATCTCATCCCCAGGTTCCTATTGAGGGCCAGTCAGGGTAGGCTCAGAATAGTCGGTTCGGGAAAAAATCTGGTGGATACGGTCTATGTGGAAGACGCCGCGAGAGCCCATCTTCTGGCGGCTGAAAAACTGGTTGAACAATCCAAAGTTTGTGGAAGTGTGTACTTTATTTCCCAGGAAGAACCAGTAGTACTTTTTGAATGGATCAACCGTATTATCTCTGCGGCAGGACTGAAACCAATCCAGGCCAGAATTCCAGCAGGATTGGCCTACTCGATTGGGGCCATCCTTGAAGGAATCTACGGTTGTTTTGGAATTGCTGCTGAACCGCCTATGACGCGATTCATCGCCAGGCAGTTGTACCAATCCCACTATTTTGATCATCACAAAGCTCGAGAAGAGCTTGGTTTTAAACCCCTGTATTCCATGGAAGAAGCTTATAATAAGCTCTTTGAGAGTGAATACTTCAGGGAACTTTGCCGAGAATTTCGTTAACAAAACTCTCCTACATGTCCCCAAGTTAAATAGTGCTTCATTTTCATGTTAGGATAGAATTGGATCCTCAACTTTGAGGGTAAAAACCAACGCCAGATGTGTAAAGAGGATGAAGGTAGACTTCGCATCGGAGATGCCCTCGTAAAGAAGGGCTATCTCACCGACCAGGATCTTCGCACAGCCCTTCAAAAGCAAAAACGCAGCGGACTGCGCCTCGGTGAACAGCTTCTGGAAATGAAATTGGTAACCGAGGAGGCACTGCTGGAGTGTCTCTGTGATCAGCTCGGAGTTCCCATGCTGCATATGGCCGGGGTGGAAATCTCTCCCTCGGCATACCACAGCCTCAACGAGGAATACATAACAGAGAAGGGGCTGGTACCAATCGACTTCGTTCAGGGTGAACTGGTTGTCGCACATCCTGATCCCCAGAACCTCAAAATCATCGAAGATGAGGTTTCTCACAAAACTGGAATTAAAGCACGGGTCTATGCGGCCACCCCCAATGACATTATGAAGACTAAGGCCCGGTTCAAACAGAGGATGCGAACCTTTGAACCGGTGCTGGAACAGCTAAAGAACGAGGATCCCGACCGCGAAATTGTTCAAATTGAAAAAGCGGTCAATCTCGATGATGACTCGTCTTCGATGGTGACTTTCTTGAACCTTGTGCTCACTACCGGTGTACAGCGAAAAGCTACGGATATCTATATTCGCGCGGTGCAGGAACGCCTGGAGATCCGTTATCGCGTGGATGGAGTTGCCCTGGAGCTGCTCAAGTGGCCTTCGGAACTCAATCAGCATAAAGAAAAGCTGGTTTCACGACTCAAGACTATCGCGAATATGGATATCGCTGAGAAGCGTTTACCCCAGGATGGAAAGTTCCGGGTCAAGCTCGGTACCAATTATTATGATTGCCGACTCAGCGTGGTTCCTTCAATTTTCGGAGAGAACGCCGTGATCCGGATTCTCTACAAGGAGATGTTGAAAGTCACACTGGATAATACGGGGCTGTCCAATTATTCTTTTCGACTCGTTACCGAGCTGCTAAAAAAACCTCACGGTCTCATGCTTGTCACCGGTCCTACAGGATCGGGTAAGACAACTACCCTCTATGCCTGCATGGCCAGCATCTTCGATCCCTCTAAAGTGGTCACGACCGTTGAAGATCCTGTGGAGTATGAAGTTGAGGACTATATTCAGTTCCAGGTTCGACATGATATTGGATTGAATTTCGCCACCATGCTCAGGTCCATCCTGCGCCAGACACCTGATGTGATTCTGGTGGGAGAGATTCGGGATACTGAAACGGCACAGATGGCCTGTGAGGCCGCGATGACCGGACACTTTGTATTCTCAACTCTGCATACGAATAATGCCACCAGCTCTGTACTCAGACTCACTGAAATGAAAGTTGATCGGTTCCTGGTATCCGCAGTGCTTGTGGGTGTGATTGCACAGAGGCTTGTGCGGCACCTCTGTTCCAAGTGCCGCCTTCATGTATCCCTCGATCAGGAGCTGAAGGAATTCGCCGCCCGCTATAAGCTTCAGCAGGACTACGCCTTTGAGGCCTCAGGCTGCGATTCTTGTTTTGGTACTGGCTATATCGGACGCCTGGGACTTCATGAAGTCCTGGTTCGAACTGGTGAGATCGCCGAAATCATCAATCACGGGGGTAGTTCAGGTGATATTTACCTGGAAGCCAGAAAATCGAGTTTTGTGACCATGCGTGAGGATGGTTTTCTAAAAGTACTCAAGGGGCTCACGGACAAAATTCAGGTGGACCGCGTCACGGCCTAGGAGACTGTTTTTTGCAGCCAGTCGCAGTAGAAGACAATTCTCCGACAGATTCCTGGTTACTTCTTCTTGGGACTTTGTTTCTCCAGCATCCGGCGATAAAACTGACCCCTGGGATTTTTTAAGGGAAGAGAATTTTTCTTTTTGTAGATAAACAACTCACATCCATCGCAGCCTGATTCACAGCAAGAACCCTCTGGTTGAGCGATTTGAAATACTTGACCGTCAAATTCTTGCTTCATGAAAATCCAGCATTAGTCCTCAGAAGAGAGAAAGTGGAAGGGAGTCAACCGCTTGAGAGCCTCCGGAGTCGTTTCAAAGGAATAGTCCATAAAACGGTAAGTAACAGGGTTTCCAGGAGGATCAATTTCCATTTTCCGGGTGACCAGTTTGCCCAGGTTAAGATCCAATTTCAATTCATAGGTTCCCGATCTTTCGGGATAGAAAATCAGGCTCTCCGATACAGAAAGATGAGAGAGTTCCACTCTTGGATTTTTTTGGTGGGGAAGAAATAGGAAGGGCATCTCTAACCGGGACCAGGGATCTAGAGATTGGAGTTTATAATGGATACCGGCAAAGTCCATACCCGGCTTTACGACAATCACAACTTCGGACATTTCATGTTCTGGTTGATTCCTCGAGGTTTGATGACAATATTCTCCGAAGGGCAGATTTCCTAGCGCAAAGAATATTTTTCTCAGGGGAGAGAGCAGGTTCTGCTTGTGAGCCTGGTAAGAATAAGCCTTGAGGCCATAAAATAAAGCCTCATTAAAAAGCCCGCTCCAAAAAAGCAGTTCTCTAACCTTTTCATAGAACTCCACATCCAGATGAGGAATGCGCTGGCTAAAGAGGTTCCTGGATAGTTTCGTCAACCTCTTCACTTCTGAATGTTGTGCGCATTCTTGAAACAGCGTAAGAAGAAGCTCCTTGTCCCAAACACCATCATCGAAACTCTGGTAAAGCAGATCAAAATATTCATCGAGTGCTCCACGCTCCTTTAGGGAATAACCGTATTCAAGAAGAGCCGGAGCATGTTTGCGATTTAGGATCAAAACAATCTTCAGTGTTTCGATCAGAAACGGGAAGGGGACAGCGGAATTCTCTTTTAAATTGCGATAAAAGGGGAAAAGTATTTTGGAGATCATCTCCGGGTTTTTCAGTCCTTTCTCGTGGTTGCTCAACTCCAGGTACTGCTTTAGATTTAGATAAAGGTGGGAACCCTTGTCTATTGGCAGAGTATGTAGGTCTTGAAAGTAGCGGTTCCAGAGAATCTTTTCACCTTCCGAATAATAGGCTTCATCGGTGGTCTTAAAATCCTTGAATTTTCGGGCATGATGGAAATGCTGCCTGAGGTCATGCATATTATTCTGCGAAAAACTGGGAACCCGATTAAAGATTTCGGCTTCAATGTCCTCAGAATCGAAAAGCCAAAGAAATTGTTCTCTTTCCTGAAGTATCTCAATGAGAATCTGCGCTCGGGAAGAAGCATCGGTATCTGAGTCCTTCAGATACTCCTTCAAAGATTCAGAATCCCCCATTTTCAAATCCTTAAGGATGGAATGAATCAGTGCGTAATCGACCGAATTGTTACGGGGAAAAAAGTGCATTATAGCTCCACAGGATCCCAGTATTTACCACGCCTTTGACTCTGACGTCTCCCTCGTACCAAGTATACACGGAGCAGACCAGGAACGAATATACAGAATCGGGTTGAGAAAAGAGCGCGAAGAATTACCGAAAAAGTCTAACTCTGGCAAATCCAGGATAATATGGGTCTCACTAGAGGCCTAATGGGCACAGAGGATCCCAAAGGAGACCTCTCTTTGCCCTATTTGTGCATATTCTGTAATCCAAGCGCTGAATTAGAGAATATTCAGGGTGGAAAGGCTGCACCTTCAATGCTAAGTTGGATAACCGCGATGCAGCGCCCAAGCGCCCTTCTCCTCTTAACGATCCTTATTTTGATCCCAGTGATTCCACTCGCTGGGGCGACAGAGGCTGGTCTGGAAAACCTGCTTTCCATACTTCGCAATCAGGATTCCATGGAAACCAGGGATAGAGCAATCCTTCAGGAAGTCCTCTCAAAGTTCAAGGCAAACGAGAAGTTATCTGTTTTGGAAGATAATGTCCTCTACCACTATATTAAATCCAAAAATTCTCAGTCTCATCACGTATCTTCACCCATTGATAGTGACTTCCAGGTTTACAAACGATTTGATGGTCTAAACTATTCTTTTGCTGTTGAGGAATTTCGTAAAGATGGGATTGTTCATCAAATTCTCGATTTGAAAGAAGAGGAACCTACACCCTATTCAATTTGGTCGCCCACCGATTTGTACGTACTTTTCGTGTATGGAGACGAAAGCGGTAGAAATATCTTTCGGTATGCCCCCAAAAAACAGGCTTTTTCTCCCCTGGTGAATTCACAGTATGATGATTTCTCACCCCTGTTCCACCCGAGTGGACGATATATGGTTTTTCTTTCCAATCGAGACAGAGAATATGTGAGCGATACTAGAACCGCTCTTTACCTGGTGGATCTAATCGAGCCATTTGCGCCGCTAAAGATCTCCGGGTTGAATAATTGGAAGGCTAATACCTCAGAGGTACCAGGCTCTATTCGCTTTACTTCCAAAGAGGTCCTGCTGGCATCAAACCAAACCTCCTCGGACGAGATTCTCTTTTCCACCATCATGAAGGATCTCCAGGAGGCCAGGGAGATAGAACGAAAAAAGGCCGCCGCAGAGGAACGGAAGAAGGCAAAGACTCAGGCTAAAAAACAGGAGATTCAAGAGGCGCAGACTGTGTTGAACCTGGAGAGCGGCAATCGCTCCGCCAGAATTCAAAGGAAGGATGAAATCCTGACCCTGGAGATTAAGAACAGTCCTGAAGAAGCTTTTCGTAAAATCAGTACCATGCCTTCTGAATATTTGTCTTCCCCCAGGGGACCTGCGGTAGTCCTCAAAGGATCTTACTTATTCTTCAGAAAACTCGAGGGCGGTCACTCCAGGATTTATCTGTATAAGGATGGCCGCGTTCAGTCAGTTAGCATGGCTGATGAAAATTGCTATGGAATCGCATGGGACCTGGAAAGAAAGCTATTGGCTTACCTCATTGACCGAAGCGGTACCTTCTATCTGATGGTACAGGCTCTAGATCCTACGGAACTGGTTTTGCGAAAGCGCGTTGAAGGTGTATTCAGCGGACCAAGTGAAGAGATGGTTCGTATTGAAGATGAAGATCGATTCCTGGTGCGCAATTCACTGGGAGATCTTACCGCGGTTGAGGATTCCTTCGAAGCAGAGGATACTGAGTCCAAACAAACAGACACTCGCAGGGTAAATCCCATTTATGAGGCCCCTTTTCAGATCTCAAAAAGTTTGTGGCTTCCTCCCGACTCCGGAAAAAAAAGGATCCAGCCGGAAGCAGCGGTCTGGAGAGTTGAGGAAATACAGCGGGAAATGAGTAAAATGACTGAAAGTATCCGTTGGATCTCTACAGGTAGAGAACTAATCGAACTCAAAGAAAGATTTAACATTGTTCGTGAGCAGGTTCAGATTTGGATTGGTCGTTGGGACCGAACCGGAGATGCAACACTGCGACACAAGGCCATCCGTTGGATGGAAGAAATCAACGGAATTAAGTATTTAATTACTAACGCTCAAATCTTGATCGATATCGAATAAAGGAGTCTGGTATGAAACAACGAAACCTGGTGTCTATGCTTCTGTGGTTTGTCTTTATCGGGATAAACTTCAGCAGTTTGCCATTTTGGAAATACGCTCAATATGAAAGTGCTATGAAACGTCTGATGCAGATCCATGAGTTAGAGGTTAAAAATCATAGTGTTTTAATAAATAACGGAATCTTCTACCTCCAGAATTATTTATCCGCTGAAGAAGCAAAGTCTTTGCCTACAATGGAAGCAGAGAAGGCTTTGAGTATTCTGGGACGTAAAAACTTCTGGGCTGAAAAACTGAGCAGAGATCTGCAAATTCCCTATTCCGACAGTGAATTTCAGATCTATATGGCCCAGATTCAAGAAGAACTCAAGGCTTTTCTAACCTACCTCGGATCGGTAGCCTCACCCGGCTCTTACAAACTTTACCTTTATGGGAGTTTGGCGAAGGGGCGGTTTGGTGGAAACAGCTCAGTTGACCTTTACCTCGCAACGAGCAATAAGGGACTGATCGGGAAAATCGAAAACGGGAAGTATTCAAAGAACCACCCTGATTTTCGTGGGAATGTGGATATTCTGACCTCTTCTTTTTCCGATAAGTATCTGCTCGCGCCCATGGTGAGAGTGGATTCTTCACAGCTCAATAGTATCGACGCCACTTACGCAGGAATCCTGAGCGAAATGGGATTTCATTTCCGGGGTAAGGGAAGTGCGAAGAAACTGGTAAGAAGAAGGGGAGCGGCTCGTTATCATCTCGAGTTTAATCCCATTGAGGACCGCGTGTATTTTCTGGTGAAAAAATCTCAGCGACTGGTTAAAGAGTTGAGAGCTCGCAAGCAGTCAAAAGATGCCCAGTCTGCACATAAGCGGAAGGCCAAGGATCTCTTAGAGGATTTTAGAGAGGTGGAAGAGGACCTGAATTTGATTCTCAATGATGTTCAAAATGCTCGCCATCAACGCATCAAGGAAGTCATCTCAGCAGAATCTTACGCTCGACTTGAAAATCATCGATCGGAACGACTTGCGGCAACCATTAAAAAATGGTCAAGCAGGGTAAGCTCCTCGACAGCTGGTAAATAAGCTCTACAGTTTCCGCCAGATTTAATTTTCCCGGCCCCAGTGATGGGGCCGGGGAAAATTATTTCTTCCTGCGGCGCTGGTGCCGAGTACGCTTTAAAAGCTTACGGTGCTTATGCTTGCGAATTTTTTTTCTACGTTTCTTAACTACGTTACCCATTCCCAATCCTATTTCATGGCAAAAGAAGGGTAGCAACTTACTTGGGAAGTCAAACTCTGTCAAGCAATATTCAGAGCCAAACTTGCTCTTTTTGACCAACTTGAGCCCTCACCAGAACCGGGATTCTGAGATTTCATTTACAGAATTTGTGCCTCTGTAAAAATGAGTCCAACTGTGGAACTTTCTGCTGCCAACTTCGTAGTGCTTTGCAGGAGACCAACCAAGTTGCGTTCAATTCATCTCTATATTTTTCTTGTGCAGTTCATTTGGGTTCATTCCCTCGCTGCCCTTACCCTTGGAGCCAGGTATGAACCTGAGACTGATCGTACGGTTTTTAAGGTTTTTGCCGCTTCTGCTAAAAAGGTGGAGTTAGTACTTTATTCCTCTGAAAAAGGCACAATCGATTTTAGCCGTCAGATGGATAAAATTTCAGATGTGGAGACAAATACCCTGGACCGCCTGGTCTCTACCAACACCTATGGTACACAACTCAAGGGTGATTTTCGGGGTCATTTCTACCACTACCGTGTCACCGGAAACTCCTCCTTAAACTATAAAAAAGTAGATTCCAGAAGAATTCTTGCGCAGATATCAAAACCAGTACATATTTTTCTTTTCAACCGCGAATACGGGTACCTGGAGCTAACCTCCGCCCCCGGATACTTTGATGAGAACCCTGGTGTCGAATCCAAGACCGAGTCTCAACCCAAAGTGATTCGAGAGAGTGTTGAAGGAGGAACCCAATTTCAGCTGATCGCTGCGAAGAAATCCTTTGAGGACTTCTTCGTAGAAGTCATGCCTGAAGGTACTTTTCCTGAGAGAATCAACGATTATCCAGTGATGGACCCTTACTGTAAGAGAATCAGTACCTTTTTCAATCGCTGTGAGATTGTGGATGATCCGGTAAGCTCAAGCCAGTCGCAAGGGAAACGCAGTCCAAGTTTCCAGGCTGGGCATGTCATCCATGAGGTCCATCTCAAGGACCTGACCATGCTGCTTCCCGGAATTCCAAATGAAATTCGAGGGACTTATCAGGCCATCTCTCATCCTCATACGATCCGGGCTCTCAAAGACCTTCATGTCACTACCCTGGAATTCTTACCACTTCATCACTACGACCAATCCGCCGCCCCACCTGGACATATTAATTACTGGGGCTACATGACCATCGGTTTTTTTGCCCTACATGAACCCTATGCAGCAGTAGAGGGTCAGGCCCGTATTGAATTCAAGCAGGCTGTGGAAGCGCTCCATGAGGCGGACATATCAGTGGTCATGGATGTTGTATATAACCACACTTCCGAGGGAGATCACCGAGGTCCCAACGTAGCCTTTAAGAATCTTGGAAGGGACCAGTACTTTCGCATGCACGACGCCAAGAAGGGCTACTTTCTCAATACCACCGGGGTAGGGAATACCTGTCGAACTGAATCTGCGGTGATGCGTAAACTGATTCTCGATTCACTGAAATTTTTTGTAAACACTTATGAGATCGATGGATTTAGATTTGATCTTGGAGCGGCCATAGATCCCGAAACTTTTCGAGCCATCCGACAGCAGCTGCCCGCCTCGGTTCTTCTAACCGCTGAACCCTGGGTCGCCGCTGGTGCCGGCCAGTGGGGCAGAGCCGATTTAAATGAATTGGAAGTGGGCAAGTGGAGTGATCGATACCGCGTCGCGACCAAGGGCAATGACTCAGTCCCGGGATTCATCAACGGAGAAGCCAATGAGCAGCTCATGCGGATACTTGTAAGGGGCGAGGCAAGGGAGTTTGGGGGATCCGGAAGCTATATTTTCGATCAGCCCGGCAATACCAATCCCCGAGGTGTGATCAATGAGGTCGAAGTTCACGACGGGCACACCCTTTATGATTGGCTGGCTCATGTGGGTATCCCTGAATCCCATAGAGAGGCCAGAATTCGGCTTGCGTCCACGCTCTTAATGACCTCGGTGAATACACCGATCCTACAGTTTGGACAGGAATTCGGTCGTACTAAGCAGGGTGATCATAATTCCTATGACAAAGATTCAGAGATCAATTACATCGACTGGAGCCTGAGGAAAAGCAGAGCCTCACTGGCCAATTTTACTACCGGGCTGAAGAAGCTAAGATCACGCCACGATGCCTTTCATTTCCAAAGCCGCATCAATGATGATCGATTAATATTTTTGGATGACAAGCAGGAATCTCCTCAAGCCTTCGGCTACCAGATGAAAGGAAGCGGCGAAAAATTTATTGTCCTTCTCAACGGCTCCCCAGAGGGTGGTGTAGACTTCCAACTGCCTGAGGGAATCTGGAATGTGGTTTCCAACGGTGAGGTAGTCGCGCCCAGGGGACTGGGAAAAGTCACAAACCAGCACTACTACCTGCATCCCAGCAGCAGTGCGATCCTTCTCCAAAAGACCCCCTGAATTCAGCCCCGGTAACATGATTTATCAAGGTTCCTGTCATTGCGGCAAAATTCGCTTTGAAATCGACGCTGAGATAGACCATGTCCGTTCCTGTGATTGCTCTGTCTGTCATCAACGAGGAGCACTCATTCACAGGGTGGACCATACAAACCTGCGTCTACTCACTCCCTGGGATGAACTCTCCTTGTATGAATGGGGCTCAAAGACAGCTAAAGACTACTTTTGCCCAACCTGCGGAATCCTCCCGTTCAGGCGACCGAGTAAACCCACAGAAAAGGAAATCCAAGAAGGGGTGCAGCCTTTTAACGGCTGGGCCGTTAACGTTAGATGCCTAAAAGGACTTGAGATCGATTCCATTCCCGTTAAACGCATCTACGGAAGTAAAATTTAGGACAAAGTACCTAAAGCTGCCAGAACCTGGGAGCCATAGCATAATTCTTACGCTTCCCTTAAACTTAGGTCAGATTATGTTTTCCTTTTTGAAGTCTCTATTCAATCCTTCTTCACAGGATCTGTCCGCAGAAGAACTGTACCAGAAGGCAATGGAAGCCTTTTTATCTGAGGGCATTTATGAGGCTGCAATTCCGTGGCTCGAAAAAGTACTGGAGGTTGATGAGAATCATGTGGAGGGTCGTAAAGACCTTGGGGTATACCTGATTCGATGCGGACAGGTTGAGGAAGGCGTTTCTCAGCTTCAATCACTGGTTGAGCGCTTTCCCAATGAACCCGCCGGCTACCGGGCCCTGGGCAATTACTTCTACCTGCAGGCCTCAAACCATGAAGAAGCAATTCCCCATTATCTGAAGGCTCTGGAACTAGACCCGCAATCCAGCGCCCTTTATTTCGCCCTGATGTCCTGTTATTCCATGCTAGGTCGCCCTGGGGAAGCCAAAGAAGCTATCGAAAAGTATCTTGAATTCTTTCCTGGTGATCCAGAAGGACTTGCCATGCTGGGAGAACTCAAATCCCAGCTTTCTGAGGGAGGAGGGGACGATGGGTTGGAGGAGTTGGAGCGCAGTCTGGAAATAGATCCAGAAAGCCGTGTTGTACCCTCTCAGCTTGTAGAAGAATACACCCGGAGAGGGGAGCTAGAGAAGATCGAAGAGATGCTGCAAACCTACCCGGACCTTCAAGACCAATACCTGTTGCAGTTCACCCTGTCGGAATCCTTTCAATCCTTTGAGAAGAGAGAAAAAGCTATCGAATGCATCCTCCGCTTTCTTGAAAAGTACGAGTACTTCTTCGCAAATGAATCGATGGAGGCCAACCAGGCAAATCAACCACTCTTTGAGATGGGAATTAATCAACTGAAGAGTCTTGAAGGAGATCCAGAGCTAATCCAAAGATTCGAAAATGCCCTTGCGAAAGGACTTGAGTAAGTCCTGGTTGGAGTTGATTAGAGTGGGAAATTCTAAATTCAACCCTTCCTGATTGGCATCGGGATCAGCATGGATACCTGATTTTTGTAATTTCTGTATTCATCACCAAAGGTATGAACGAGATCCCTTTCCTCCAGCAGAATTCCAACGATCACATATCCAAGTGTGCCAACGGCAAAAAGTAAGTGACCTTGCGTCATCAGTGGAGCAGACCAGAAGGCCAGCGTAAATCCAAAGTAAATGGGATGGCGCATCACCTTATACAGGATCGGTGTTCTAAAGGGAGTGGAGGGCATCTCTTTGCCCCTGAGATGAAAAAACACCTGCTTGAGCCCAAAAAGCTCAAAGTGGGAAATTAAAAACGTACTGAGTAGAACAACCAACCACCCGAGCAGTGATAACCCAATCAGTATAGAATTCAAGGGGCCTGTGGATAAATCCCATACTGGGTTCGGCATGGGTCGCCATTGCCAAAATAGAAGAATCAGGGCAAAGCTGGAGAGAAGAACATAGGTACTTCGCTCAAGGACATTGGGAATGAATTTTGTCCAAATCGCCTTAAATTCAGCTCGTGCCATGACACTGTGCTGAGCAGCAAAGACTCCCAATAGAGCACAATTGATCATGAGAGCAATGTGAAAAGGAGTATCGGCCCCACCTTCGTTCACCGTCTTAGGTACGACCATTCCTTCCACAAATCCTATGGCATAAAGAAATGTGACGAAGAAAATCAGGTAAGAAATTACTCCATATCCAAAATACAAAAATCTCATCCCAGCCCTCTCTACAAAGTCCAAAAACGATTAGGGAAAACGTTTACTCTACCACAATTTCCCAGTCCCACTTACAGTTTTCTATGGTGCTACTATCAACCTTAAACCTGGTGACCAGATCATTCCAGATCTGTGGTTTACAGGTCCAAAGGGAAGTTTGTAGTGGATTGTGTCCAGCCTCAACTACCTTCACGAAACTACGATATTCAATTTTTTGACCAGCGTAGTGATGATAGGCCTGCCAGAGAGGAGTTGCGGCGTCCTTTGTACCCTGAAAATACACTACGGGGACTTGAAGATTCATGTTTTTCACATCAAAGGGATGATCAAGTGTCAGGTCCCTACATTGATTTCCCGATGGGTCAAAATTGCCATCCTTCAGGCCAGGAATTGCCATGAAACTACCAGATAACTCCTGGCACATGATCAAATTGAATGAGGGGAAAAATCCTTGAAAGACAGAGTCGTTTACTTGCCGCTTCAAGACTTGAAGTCCTTGTTCAGTATGAATCCCCATGAGGGTTGAACCAAGGTCTTTGGCTCCAAACCAGTCCGGAGTGCGCCCCAGGTATAGGCTATTCATGATGAAGTACCCCCAATTCACCTGAGAAATGCCAAGCGGATCTTTTCCAAGAAGTAAGTCTTTTACTTTTTTGGATAAGTGCTTTTTAACGCGCATCCACTCCACCATATAGGCATGCTCAGATTCACCAGCCTGAAATGATCTTCCAAAGGTTCCTTCTAGTACCAAAACTTCGGGGCGAGGAAGATTTGCACCGGAGGCATTGATTTGATTGATCAGGTCAACTACCTTTGATGCGTGGTAGGTGCCAAACGAGTGACCATAGAGTATGTACTTACGATAACCCTGTTTTTGAACATCTTTGATTAGTTCAACGATGTCGTTAGCGAAATTGGCTCCCGTGTATGCTCTGGTTTGAAATTGCCCCCGGGTCCCACCATTACAGCCGGTCCCGCGTTGATCGGTATAGATTCTGTTTGGAAGTCCCGGTGGTAAAACAGCAAAGGGAGAATCGTGGTATTGACTGATCGAGGTCATTCCCGGACCGCCAGGAAGATAGATAACCACAGGTTTACTGAGGCTGTTTTCGGAGTGATGAAACTGGTATCGATAGTCGAACTTTAAACTGTTTCCAGTTCCTGGGTACATGGGAACAGCAATTGTGCGCATGGGTGCTCCCTTGCAATAATCTGGCAATTTCGCACTTGCTGTTGAGGCTAAAAGAAAGGGTATGATCAAGAAGACGGATCGATACATGGAGAAAACTCCTAATCCAGGTTATGAAACTGAAATACTTGATCTCAAAACCCAACCAAGGTGAAAGGAACAGTGGGGAGAGAAAGGGATCATTTGGAGAGACTAAGGGAACAGGTTAGAAAATTCAACAGAAGGAGAAGGCCATGAGTAATTCTGTAAACTATGGACCACTAAGTGAATTAATTGGAGTATGGAAGGGGGACAAGGGGATCGATATAGCGCCTGAGCCAGATGGTGAGGAGAACAATCCCTATTACGAGACCATCACTTTCACTGCAATAGGCGATGTCACCAATGCACAATCACAAGTATTGGCAGTCCTTCATTACCGTCAAATTGTAAGCCGGAAATCAAATAACCAAGTTTTTCACGATGAAACTGGCTATTGGATGTGGGATTCAAAAACAGGGACCATAATGCACTCCCTGACCATTCCCCGGGGGGTTTGTGTTCTTGCCGGTGGAACGAATAAGGGTGAACTTGATTCTGACGGCAATACTGTCCTAGAAGTTGCTGCAAGCCCTGCTGACAAGGACTGGCAAATCATCCAGTCACCCTTCATGGCAGCTAACGCACGCACTACGGCTTTTTCTCACAAAATCACGGTAGGAAATGGCAAGCTCTCCTACCAAGAAACAACCATACTGGAAATCTATGGAAAGACCTTTGAGCACACAGATCAAAATGATCTCGTACTCCAATGAAAGTACGAGACAATTCTAATCTTAATTACTCATAGGTTATCGGTTAAGCTGAAACCCGCACCCTACAGGTCATACCGCGACTTGATCGCGGTATCCAGAATCGTATATTAGAATCTGCATTGCCTGCGGGTTCTGTCTCCGGAGATTAAGAGGACGGGCTAGAACACTTTTTGTTTGGTCAAAAACGTGCTCCGTGCCTGCGGGTCCTGTCTCCGGCAATTTACCCCACTACGCTTCGTTTGCGAAGGGACTTGGGCCAGTACCATAGCAACCGACGCCGAGCATCACCCTCAGGTGATGACACGGCTGAATCTCATTGTAATCTGCGTACCATCTAAACCCACATTCACCCTGCGACGCTCTACACTCCGCAGGGACCCCATTGCACAGAGCCACCCGCATTTTTTGCTCATTGGGGCAGAGCATTAGATTGAGGGGACGGGCTAGAAAATTTGCTGGAAGACTACTTGGAAAAACACTCCAGAATCTAAAACTGCATTCAAACCCTATGAAACGATCTAGAAAATTCTCCACACGGTAAATCTAGCTGGGCAAAAATCGGAATCAGGTAACCTTTTGCTCATCATCGAATGATCCACGAAAAGGGAGCGGGATTAGTTTTCTGGATTGGCCCTGGTTTTGAGTGATTTTGCTATCCCTGATTTGAAACACTGGTTTTCTCACCAACTGAATCTGGTGGAAGAAAGGGGGTAAACAAGGAAGGCGGGAAGACACTCGAGTTTTAATTCTGTTAGAATAAATGGGTAAGAGTGGGTAATTTAATGGGTAATCAGGGATCTTTTGATGGAAATTTCGATCAATCCAAGCAATGAAATTCTCAATCTGGTATCCCAGATAGACACCTTTAAAGGAAGCTGGCAGGTCTTTGGGAGACTATCCCCCGATCGTTTGCAACTACTCAAGAAGGTAGCTACCATCGAATCCGTGGCCTCATCCACTCGCATAGAGGGCGTGACGCTTACAGATCTTGAGGTGGAATCCCTTCTCAATAATCTGAAAAGAACTTCGTTTCGTACCAGGGATCAGCAAGAGGTCGCGGGATACGCCAAAGGAATGGAGCTGATATTCGACTCTTTCGATGCCATCAGACTGGATGAAAACCATATCAAACAGCTCCATGCCACACTTCTTGCCTTCAGCACAAAGGATGAGCGGCACAGGGGAGAATACAAAAAACTGGAAAATAGTGTGGCCGCCTTTGATGAGAACGGCAAGGACATTAGCATCATCTTCAAAACTGCCTCGCCATTGGAAACTCCGTATAAAATGCAGGAGCTTCTCGAATGGACCAGCCATGCCTTCGAGTCCGGTAAAATCCATCCACTTCTTGTCATTGCCGTTTTCACGGTGCATTTTCTGGCGATTCATCCATTCCAGGACGGCAACGGAAGGCTTTCCAGGATTCTGACAACTCTACTTTTAATCCAATGCGGCTATGAATACGTGATCTACAGCTCATTAGAGCGAATCATTGAGAACAATAAGGAGCTGTACTACCTGAATCTCAGAAGGGGACAGTCCACACTGTATACGGACAATTCCCTTCTCAATGAATGGATCACCTTTTTTTTAATGTGCATGGCAGATCAGAAAAACCATCTTCTCAAAAAACTTGAGACGGAGCACCTACTCGATAGGCTCCCCCCACTTTCCCAGAAGATTTTAGAGATACTGCAAACTAGGGGGAGGATCACCAACCGCGAAATCCAGGAGATTACCGGTTCCAACAGAAACACGATCAAATTCTACCTCAAGTCCCTTGTGGATAGCGGACATATTGAAGCGTCAGGGAAGGGAAGAGGCGTAAGGTACAGTCTGAAAATGCCGGTTAGGGATTGAATTCATTTGCGATGCAAAGATAGCCGAGCGCAAACACAGCGCTTACTCTACAGGTTTACGGGGCTGCGCCAGGTCTTCGCTCCTCTCACTTCGTTCGCGGTTAGTGACCTTTAGTTGCGGGAAAAGTGTCCTCACTCAACTCCACCTTCAATTCTCATATATGAAGGAAAGGGGCTGTTTGGGTTTCTAATTCTGCTAGAATCAATGGGTAAGAGTGGGTAATTAAATGGGTAATGGCTAGTTCTTATGTCATTGCCCAATGGGGGAGATTAAGAGGACGGGCCAGTAAATTATCAGGTGAGAAAAAGGACTGACGGGATTCAATTTTAGGTTATTGAAAGTGATTATAGATACAATAGCTTAAAAAGGCCGGGGAAGAAAATGGGTAAAGAGAAGTTTATTGATGCTGGATTGTTTGTATTAAGGCTTGGAATCGGCCTGAGCATGGCTTTGTTTCATGGCTGGGGCAAAATCAGCGGGGGTCCTGAATACTGGGCCAAACTGGGCACAAGTATGAGTCAGTTCGGAATCACTTTCTGGCCCATTCTGTGGGGATTTTCCGCGGCGTTTGCTGAATTCTTCGGTTCCATCATGCTCATCCTGGGCTTTGGATTTCGCATAGCCTGCCTTTTACTGTTCTTAACTATGATGGTTGCTGCATATAAACATCTCAGCCTTCCCCCGGAAGCAGTTAAAAGTGGATGGAAAGGCGCTTCCCACGCCCTGGAATTTCTTACTATCTACCTTGCACTTTTTCTTACAGGTCCTGGAAAATTTGCCCTGAACCAGAAAATCAAGTTTGGCAAAAAGAGGTAAACCACCATGAGGAAGGATTAAGGGGACGGGCTAGAAAACTCTCAAGTTGAGAGGAGTGAAGGACTCCCGTGATTAGGCCCATAGTGCTCTGAATCAATGCAAGGAGATGCTAGACTGTCCCGGTATGAATTCCAAGATTGGAAAGATGGAAAAAGTAAGGCTTAACTAAGCTTTAAGAAATCTGGCAAAATGGATTCTCTTGGATACACAGGGCTATACCAGCCCTCAAAATTCCGTAAAGCAGTTCTTCAATGAAGTTTTTCCGATACATTCTCATCTCATTTTTCTTCTTGATTCTTTGTGAGATCGCTCTTCAGCTACTGGCTTTAAAAACCAATCCCTACGGCTCCTATGCGCAGTTTTTTGAACAAGCTCTAAAGAAGATCTCCACTCAAGAGGCCAAAAACACCGTTTTCTTTGTTGGCGATTCTACAATTTATGGTGGAGGAGCCAGCTATGAGGCTCTCTATTCCCTGCCAGCCCAGTTTTCTACCCTGCTAAAAGCGGCCGGGTCTCCCTTTGAGGTTGTGAATCTTGGTTACCCCGGGACCATGGGAAAGCAGCATTTGGAACTCTTGAGAAATCTTCCACCAGGCGCCCACGTTTTTCTTCGATCGGGAATCAACTATTCCTGGAATCGATTTGAGAGCTACAAGATCCATCTTTTCGGAAACTATTACGAAATCCGTCTTTTGAAATTGTTCCTGATCGCTGTCTTTGGGTGGAGCAGAAATGAAAGCACGGACCTGGCTACCCACGATTATTTCCAGGAATTGATCCGCCTATCGGAACAGAAGAAGTTTTCTATCTTCTACCTGGATTATTTCCTTGGTGAAGTTACTTTTATGAATGACTTTTTTTCCGGTCGTGAGGATTTCATACCCATGGCTGAAATCTTGAAGAATTCCGGGTTCTTTAATGGAGAGCGCATCTCAACCAAATACCTGAGCTTTGACCTTCTGCATGCCAATGATATGGGGTATAAGTTACAGTCGCTGGTACTTTTCAATGAACTCGCCAGGCGAAATAAACTGGCTCTTGAAGAAAGGGACCAACTGCCGCTGGTCGTGGATCAAAAAGATGTTACCGCGTTGATTAGCAAATTTGAAGAGGATTTGAAGCAGCTTCCTTCTCCTAAAGGAGATTTAAAAGATCTATTGAGGACCCTGCTCAAATCATCCTGGCAGCTTCATGTCATAACCGGTAGGGCCCGTTTTTTGAAGAATTACCGACGGGTGGAGAGAGTTTACCTATTCGCCTATCATGATTATTTTCCGGCAATGTATGCGCTGGATCGGGAGCGCAGGAGGAAACTCTCCGGGTTTCAGGGAGTAGAAAGGGGATTATCCACGGAGCAGATCAACTTTTACCTGAAGCTTGTACGCCTTTTTGGGGCTTCCGAATTTGACTGGGAGGAGGAGTATAAGGAGCTTTTCAACAAAGAAGTGAATCTGCCGGGAAAGTACTCCGATTACTCCATGCTTGTGACACCTTTCCCGGTGGAGTTTTGCCCGAAAATACTGAAAGAAACGGGCTGGTCAAAACAGGAAGTTTCAGTTCTAGAGGACTGGAAAACTCTTTTTGGCTCAGTCTATTCTAATCCTGAAGCTCAATTGAAAAATCAAAGAGCCTGCAATCCGGTCTTTGATCAAAGAGATTCGTAGAATGAAAATTTTCATGCTTGAAAATTAAGGGGA
>CAZIKF010000004.1:0-120532 GCA_964539825.1 uncultured bacterium | reverse complement strand
AAATTAAGGGGACGGGCTAGAAAATTCTGCTAGTCATTATTGTCTGAGGAGCCATCCGATTTCTTTGCAAACTGTATCCAAAAAAAGTTATACAGCGCAAATAATGAGAAGAGAGAAAAGTATCTTGGGTCCAAGAAACCAAGAAATCCCAGAAAACCCAAATAGCCAAGAAAACCTAATTTGTGCATACCTTAACTCCAATCCAAGGTTGAGATCATCCTGAAATGTGAATCATGTCTTGAAATTATAAACACACCTGCCAATTTCTGTAGAAGAAAAAAGAATAGCGCACAAAAAAACGGACCAACTGCTTCTTATAAAAACCTCGTATAGGGGCCAGTGGGACAAGCTAGAAAACTCTGAAGACTTTTCTGATAAATTGATTGCTACAATCTACATCTTCAGTAGTTGGAATTTCCTATGAAGAATATAGTTTTTTTTGGGTGTATTTTTCTGGGTACCGCGCCTGTGTTTGCCAATGGACAGCTCTTCTGGAGGACTCCCAGGATGGGGACTAACTTTTTTAATTATGTTGAAAAAGCTGAGAGGTTTAAAGCCGCGAAGGAACTCAAACTCGACTTTGTACGATTAGCTCCTAATAAGTGGTTGAATGGCAGAAAGGTTGAGAATCGAGGGGATTATTTTTTGGGGAGACCTGGAAAATTCAAGGGATTGATTAAAGAGGATCTCCCACTATTACTTGATGTCCTCAATAAAGCTAATCAAGAGGGACTGAAGGTCATTTTGACCATGCTCAGCCTTCCTGGAAATCGATGGCGACAGCACAACGGTGGAGTTCAGGAAAGAATGATCTGGAAGGACTTCAAATTTCAGGATCAGGCAATTTCCTTCTGGTCGCAGTTGGCAGCAGCGTTAAAGGGACATCCGGCACTTGTCGGTTACAACATTAAAAATGAGCCCTCCCCCGAGCATGTCAAACCCCGCTATTCAGATTGGTTTACCTCTGATTACGGCAAGTGGTACGAGAAGATCAAAGGTACCCCGGCAGATCTAAATCTATTCTACCGAAAGGTAGTCCAGGCAATTCGCAAGGTCGATTCCCACACCTCTATTATCCTCGACAGCGGTTTTTACGGTACACCCTGGGCATTCAAGATCCTTGAGCCTGTTGATGATGACAATGTCCTTTATTCCTTTCACATGTATGAACCCTATTTATTCACCAATCACAAAAACAAGGGACAATACCTCTACCCGGGCTCTATCCCTACGGGGGAGAAGGGAAAGTCATCTCCAAAAGTGCCTTGGGATAAGGAATTCATGGCACATTTTCTCCGTCCGGTTCGAAAATGGCAGGAAAAACATAAGATTCCGTCCACGAAAATCCTGGTTGGAGAATTCGGTCTCTTTCGTAAAAACAAGGGCGCGGTCCAGTATATTAAGGACCTGGTATCCGTACTAAAGGAATACGGATGGCACAGAGCCTTTTACTCCTTTCGTGAGGAAGAATGGGACGGAATGGACTACGAACTGGGAACCGGTCCAACTCCTCCCGGCTACTGGACTGAAGTTGAAAAGGGAAACCCATTTCCGGGAAAGAAATTTTACAAACCCAACCCGTTATTTCAGGCAATCATACAAAGGTGAATTGAGGGGCACAAGTCCGAGGAGATTACGGGGACATAATAGCAACGTGGGGTCTGTGGAGAAAATGATGAATGAACAGCAATCACCATCCAATGCAATTCAAGTAGAAGTTCAAGGAGAGGCTTCTGATTGTTTGGGTCTGTTTCTTAATAAGTTCGCTTTGATGATGCAGCCTGAGAGACTTGAATTGATTAAGAGTAATACGTTCAAAGTAAAAAAAACACCTGAGGAAAATCGCATAATCATTTCTCTCGGGGATAGTAAACTTCTTACAGAAATGAAGTTTGAGACCTTGGAAAGTAAGAGCACCCTGATTTCGTTTGATTGTCCCTCTAGAATCAAGAAACTCAGGGAAAAGATAATCTCATTTTTTAGAGTCACCTGTGGGTTGTTTGGAATATTGCCTGTACTAGCAGTTTTTCACTCAAATTCAATTGATATACCACTCGCAGGAATTATTACTGTAGTGATTGGATATCCAACCTTATTTTTATGCTACGTGTTCTTTTCTAATCGTTATGTAACTGCGTATGAGAAGTGTTTCGAAGATTTGACTCAAAAGATTCTTTTGTTCATTGAAACCGAGTTGAAGAATTGTTGAGCCAATTTCTTAGGTTGATAGATTAAGGAAACAGGCTTGAAAATTCTGAGCAGATTGGAGCTCAAATGACTTCTAAGTTGGAATTTGTTGAATTCATTGTTGGACAACTGGAAAACGCGAATGACGTTACATTTAAGAAAATGTTTGGTGAGTATGCGATTTATAGTGGTTCCAAGCTAGTCGCATTGATTTGTGATGATCGGCTTCTCGTAAAACCCACCAGTGGAGGAAAATCCTTTATTGGAGAGGTCGTCGAGGCATCCCCTTATCCAGGCGCAAAACCCTGCTTTCTTATCGAAGAACAATTTGAGGATGAAGATTGGCTCTGTAATCTAATTAGAATCACCGAGGAAGAGCTTCCGATCCCAAAACCGAAGAAAAAGAAAGTTAAGGAGAAGGTAAAGTGAAGCTAAATTATGTGATTGTTTATGTCTCCGATGCCGTTTCAGGGGCAAGTGCAGACACTTAATTCCTATTCCAAACTCTATCTATGAAGGATTTCAAAACCAGCCTCGTCAAATGCAGGGATTTCTCAGGTTAATCCCAGAGAAAAGTATACCGCCTCAACGGGCTTGAGGACATTTCCGATCATCCCCACAAGAGCGTCTGCGCATCTCTGGTGAGCTCCCAGAAAGCGTCCCAATTCTTCGACCAACATAGGCTTTTTAATCAGCCATTGAAAGAAGGTGTTGATTTTGATCTTTGCCTGGAACCGTTTCCGGTGAAGCAGGGCATAAGCACTAAGACATGTCTCCAGGGATTCAGCGTGGTTGGAATTCCAATTCTTCAAAGATTGGCTAAGGAGCAGGGCGCTTAGCAGTGCCGAGGCCATTCCCTCTCCCGTGAGTGGATCCACAAAGCAGGCCGCATCCCCTATGAGGGCGCACTGGGGAGCAACAATTTGAGGGATGAGATTATGGAGATTGCAGGTGACCCTCACATCGAGGGGTGAGGGAGGAAAATCAATCCGTTCCCGTAACCAACGATCTGTCTCGATCCGGTTCTTCACAAATTGTTCGGGAGAAGAATGGGATTTCAGAATTCCAATATCCGTAACATACCCAAGATTACATTCAGAGGCTCCGGTGGGATTAAGTCCCAGGTAGGTTCCGTCTTCATAGAGATGCATTTCTCCAAAGGAATCCCTCGCATCCCTGGAATTCGCAAAGCAGTGAACAGCGATTCTTTGAGCAGACACGGACCTTCTCAAACCGCTAATACGAGCAACGATGGATTTCATCCCATCAGCACCCACAAGAAGCATTCCCTGGAATTCATCGTTTTTGCTCTTTACAATCCAACCCGACTTTCCCCGATGAATCTCCTGGACTCTATGTTCGAGGCGCAGATCCACACGTGATTCGAATTGTGCGAGTTCTCTCATTCTGGAATCAAATACAGCCCGATGGACACTTAATCCGTAGGATGTCTTCGAGTCTTTGATCGGGAAAGTACAGCGAACTTCCCTCCCCGCCGGACTATAGATTTTCATTCCATTTAACATTGGAAATCCCTCCAGAACCCATCTGGCATCTGATTCCTCCAGGAGCTTTACTCCTGCGGGGCACAAATACTCTCCGCAAAGCTTGCGTCCCTTCCCGTCAGAGGCTTCCAGTAGAAGAACGCTGTACCCGCTTCTAGCTAATTCCCGGGAGAAAAAACTACCGGCCGGGCCGGCACCAACAACGATGGCGTCATACTCTTTCATATTGCATACACTCCATACTCAGACCAGGTCCAAAGGCCATAGCTAAACCAGAAGAATCCGGGGATTCATAATCCTGTAATTTCTGTAGAACGAACATGATGGTTGCCGAACTGACATTGCCGACTTCTCTGAGGACATTGCGGGAGGTTTCCAGTTGATTGGAGGAGCACGGGAGGTCCAAAGCCTTTTCCAAAGCCCTTAAAATACTTTCCCCACCGGGGTGAATTGCCAGTTCAGGCAGATCTGCAATCAATCCCATGGTTTGAAAGGCTTTGTTTAAATTCTTCGCTAGTAATCTGGGAACGCTTTGAGAAAGGTGCATGTTGAATCCAGAATTTCCTATGTTCCAACTCATATCATCCCAACCTTCAGGGATGTAGGAGGAGTAGAAATTTCGGATTAAAAGACCTTCCGGTTTAGCTCCAATCACCGAAGCGGCACATCCATCGGCAAAAAGTAGAAATGGAACTGCTTCCTCAAGAGTTTGAGGCTTTTGCAAGTGCAGAGAGCACAATTCCAGGTTTACCATCAATACCCTGGCCTCTTGATTGGAGCGAACGATGTGGTAGGCGCTTTGCATGGCATTAATAGCCGCGTAACATCCCATAAACCCGATGATGGATCTTTGAACTGTAGGCTCCAGTTCCAGCCATCGTATGATTTCCAGATCCAGACCTGGAGCGTAAAATCCGGTACAAGAGGTGATAATCAAGTGGGTAATTGCTCTACGGTCCAGGGTTCTAAAGAGCGGCTCAATTGCCTTGTGAGCCAGGGGAAAAGCAGATTCTTGATAGACTTTCATTCGATCCGCGGTTGAAGGCCAGTTCTTCGGTCCATAAAACCCCCCATCACCGTATTCCTTACAAAGTGGGTGTTCCAGGACACTGAAACGCCGATTAACAGTGCTGTATCTCTCCAGACGCCGCATTTTTCGAGCCAAAGAATCATCTTCCAAAAGCAATTCCAGATGCTCCAAAAATGTTTGGTGAATCTCGAAGTTGGGGTGTGCTGTTGAGATCTTCTGCAAATAGACGGTTTGGCTCATTGTCGGCCGCTCTTTGCTTTGATGATTTCTGGCGGAACCGGGCTTTGGATTTCTGCGGATTTGAGCTCAATGGTTCCGCTAACATCCACGCGATCTTTCACCCGAATCATCCCGAAAAGTGCACTGGGAGCCGTGAGACCGTATTCTTTAAGAGAAACGGGAAAGGTAATTTCTAAAAGAAGCTGCTCTCCTCTTTCCTCGAATTTCTTCAATTTCACTTCAATTTCCTTTTCTATGTCCCGAATCTTCAAGCGAATGGGAAACTTTGCTCCAGAGCCTTTCAGGGCATGCAAAGAGAGTCTCTCCAGACTTGCGTTCAATACAGGGAAGCGATTGGCCTGAAACATGTCATACATCTTCCGATCCCGTTTCTTGTTTCCAGTTTTCATGTCTCTGATACGTATCTCGATCTTGGGAATGGAAAGGATGCGGCCCCTCGTACCACCATCTTGCAATGTTGCACCAAATGATTCGGGGGAAAGGGTTCCTCCGAAATCGTGCCCCGTTGAGTGTCCGTCAAAATGAAGTGATGCCTCCCCAGATAGGTTTTTTGCTTGAAGGCAGAAAAAAGGGACGAGGAAAATCATGATGAACAGGAGAAAATTGGATTTCATGAGATAGTCCTTTGGTTTTTCCAGAAAAAGGGATCCTGGAGTCGGTTTAATAATCGAGCGAAGCGCCAAATTGGTTTCTTGACCGGAAGTTTCTCCAAAAAGGCTTGTGCAAGATCTGCGAGATATCCCTGACCCTGATCGCTACAAAGAGTGTTGGGACAGGTTCTGCGAAAGGTTTGTAATCGATGATTAAGCCACTCTCTACCTACCTCGTGGGATAGATAAAAGGGTATATCTCTGTTGGTACCAAACCAGCTCAAGCTCATAGGATCCAACTTTCCGCAAAGTAGATCTCCATGTAGGGGGCTCCCTGGATAGATGCGTATTCCACAGGTGATATAGGCCACATGAGGTTTTGTGACAAATTCCTTGATAAATTCCAGGGTTTCCTCCACCGTTTCACGGCTTTCCAGAGGCCCTCCTATCAAGAAAACAAAAAGGGTTTGAATCTGTAGTTCCTTCAAGGACACCGCAGCCTTCCTCAACTGTTCCACGCAGAAGTCCTTACGATAAGATCGGAGCATGGTGGGACTGGCGCTCTCCGCAGTGAGAATTGTTGACTCGAAGCCAACTTCCTTCATTTGCTCTAGAAGAGTAAATGGTAAGTTCAGCGGATTTAATCCGGTTCCGATGAATCGAGCCCTTACCCTCCTATTTTGAATGGCACTCAGTACGTTGCGGGCATGTTGCACCGGCAAGTTGAAAGTACTATCCACAAACTCGAATTCCTCAATTCCCGTGCTCAATGCACCTTCAACTTCACGAGCAATCGAATCCGGATCCAAGAGACGATAACGGGATCCTTCGATGCGTGCGTAAGTGCAGTAAGTACAGTGAAGAGGGCATCCTCGTTTTGTTTGGAGGGGATAGCCCGCATCGCGGCCGAGATAGGGTTTCATGGAAACCCAGCGATATAGTTGTGGAGCAGGGAGATTACGGGTGTCTATTACTCGAAAAGGGATGGTTTCCGAATGGGAAAGAATTTTTGGAAGAGGTTTTTTGGAAGCAATGAATTCAAGGGCCTGCAACAGGCCCGGCTCTCCTTCTCCCAGGATCAGGCAATCTGCCTCAGTAGCACGCAGAACCCTTTTGGGATCAACAGTAGCGGCCGGCCCTCCCACAAGAATGGGGACAGGCGCGACCTTAAATGTAGCACGTAGCAGATCCACAAGTTTTGCTGGTTCCTGTAGATAGGTTCGATAGGCGTTGAGATCTGAGTTATCCAGGTTTCGGATTCCGATCCCAATGAGATTCGGTTGGAAAAGGAGAGCTTTCTTGGAAAACTCCCTTTTCTGCTTACGCGTGAACGGAAACTCCAGAATCTCTACCTGATGGCCCTTAGCTTCCAGAAAACTTGCCAGGAATGCCAATCCCAGAGGAGCAACACGGTAGGGTCGTGTAGTGGAGTTCCCATTGACGAGGAGGACCCGAAAAGTGTTTTTCAAGTTCATATCTTCAGTATCTGGGATAGGACCTTAAAGGAAGGTTAAATCCCAAGATCTGTTTTTAAGTCCAGAAATTAGAGAAGGGAAACCGGGGGAAGTCCGACTGCTGGAAAGAGGCGGAATCAGCCCCGTGACTCCAGAATATAGCCCGTGCCGCGTACCGTATGAATCAGGGTCTTCGCAAAGGGTCGGTCCACTTTCCTACGAAGGTAGGAAATGTATACATCCAGCACGTTGCTATCGCAATCGAAATGAAGATCATAAATTTTTTCAAGGAGCTCTTGTCGGGTCAAAACTTTACCCTTTTGCAGGAGAAGTGCTTCCAGTAGGTTATATTCGCGTGTACTAAGAGTTATTTCCTTTTCAGCTCGAGACACACTCCGACGGTTGAGGTCCATCACCAGATCCCCCTCTTGAAGAATCGATTGCGCACTCGATTGAGTACGACGAATCAAAGCCCGGACCCTGGCTAGCAGTTCTCGGTATTCAAAGGGCTTGCCAAGGTAATCGTCTGCCCCGGTCTCAAGTCCTTCAACACGATTTTTTACAAGATTCCGTGTAGTCAATATGAGAACCGGGGTTCGGATTCCTCGGGACCTCGCTCGTTGAAGAATTGCCAGACCATCTAATTCGGGAAGTTGTAGATCCAAAATCGCAAGATCGAACTTTTCCTCCTCCAACAAATATGAACCCTCGATTCCCCGGTCCGCCCATTCCACAAGAAATCCCTCTGACTTCAAACGGGAAACGATCTGTTTCCCCAGGATTTCCTCATCTTCCACAAGAAGAATACGCATATTTCTTTAGCGTGGCAAAAATAGCCTGACCCGTGTAAAGCCCCGTTCTAACTTTGACTCACTCTTGCTTTCGATTTCCATAGACCCTCCCATTTCCTCCAAGAATTTCTTCGCCAACAATAATCCAAACCCCGTCCCTTTCTCTCCTGCGGTTCCCCGGCGAATAGGACGGACGGAAGGGTCGAATACCTGTGAAAGTAAAGACTCATCCATACCAATCCCCTCATCGCATACAACAAATTCAACTCTTTTTCCTCGATCCAGGCAATTCAAAGTGATTTCGCAACTGGAGCGGGAAAATTTAATCGCGTTTCCAATGACATTGGCAAGGACACTCATGGTGAACCATTCCCGATCCACATTCAATGTTTCCACCTCGGTGGACTGCTTTCGAAACCTTAAGTCCTTTTTCCGCAAGCGCTGTGAAAATAATAGTTCAAGATCTTCATACAACTCGGATACAGAGGTCTCTTCGGGCTGAAATTCCAGTCGTCCTTCCTGTAGGGCCCGCAGTTCCGAACACTTTTTCAACATAGTAGAAGAATCCATACAGAGTTTTTGTAATTTTGGGATTGCCGCGCGTAATTCTTTCTCCCCCGTTTTCGTACCAAGACCTTCCACAAGCAATCCGAGGGAAGACAAGTAGTTCCCAAGATCATGGGTGAGCAGATTTGCCAGGGTTTTGTATTCTTCCACCAACTGTAAATAATCATGAGTACGGTCTTGCACCTGAGATTCCAGGGCCAGAGCGGATTGCTCCAGTTCTTTCTGATATCGTTTCAGGTTTTTCGACATTGACTTCATACTGTTTGCCAAGTCCTCTATTTCATCACCTGAATGAATGGAGAGTTCAAAATCAAATTCAGATTTCTCAATGGATTCTGCTGCCGTTCGCAGCGAAATCAGAGGGGAACTGACTCTCCTGGCAAGAACCTTTGAAATCCATAGCGTAGCTAAAATGGTTAAGATCAGTATGCCAAAAATGATGTGGAGCACATGTTCGCGTTGTAGTAATGCAGCTTTTTCATCAAATAGAACAAGAATCTTCCAATCTGTTGAAGGGAGTTTTTTCCAGTAAAATAAAAATTGTCCCTGGCCCTTGGGTCCGGGACAACGATCATGAAAGTCTCCTCGTTCGATGGATGCAAGAATCTCACTCCAGGTAGTATTCCTTACCGATTCACCCAAAGGGTGGAAGAGCAATTTTCCATGGGAATCAAAGACAAGAATCATTCGATCCTTTCCCTGTTCCTTTCCCCCCAAAGTCAGGGAACGAATCTTATCAAAGATTGTCTGAAGGGACAGGGAACCCTGTAGAATATGTGCGCCCTCATCTTCGCTATGAAATGCGATGAGAACGGGTAAGATGGAATCGTCGCCAAATGAGGAAAGTTCCACATCCAGATTGTGCATCCAGGGTTGAGTAAGGTGGTCCTGCGCCATGCGCTCGTGAAGGGAAGCGAAGGACTCGTACTTATGTTCCGTGGGAAGGGTGACCCGCAAAGGGTTGGTACTGGAAAAAAATTTCATCCCTTTGGAGGTGTTGCGAACACACAACACTTCCTCAAATTCCGGGTGATACCTTTGAAACATCACTAGCAGATTCCGCAGAAGTCCATCCTTATCCCATGACTCCATAATTTGTTCGCGTATCACCCGTGTTTGGGAAAGAAATTCCAGATCTCTGCGACTCGATTCCAGAAAATTCTGCATCTCACGAACCAGTTGGATTCCCAGCTGGGAAAAATCACGTTGAACCTGGATTTGAAGGCTTTCCCCAAAGGTTTGGAAGAACAACCAGCTACAGGCCATCATGGGAAGAAGCGAAAAGGTGAAAAGCAGAAACCGGACCTTGCTCTCCAGGTTCATTCTTCCCATCAGTAATGTCTCACTTCCAAGACTTTTAAGAATTTTGGTAGAACGGTATTCTTTGGACAATAACCAATGTAATTGGGGTTTCTCATCAGGAACTTAAGAACTACACGAACATTCTTTTTGGTAACAGGATCCTGCTGTCCTACGGTGAGAAACCTGGTGCGCCAATATGCTTCCAGTTGCAGTCGATTCAAGTTGAGATACTTCAGTGCGAAAGCTTCACGCAGTGGGTCGTCAAAGCGGTATTCCACCACGTCAAGTTTTAGGCCCTGTGTTCTTTTGGTCTTCAGTAAAAAAAGAGATCTCAGGTCTCGGGAGCGGATCCATTCAATGGGGGTTTTTTGATTTGTGATTAAGAAAAGCTCTTCACAGCGACTTAGACTGCTCAAGAGCAAAAAGAGGAAGAGATATACTGAGGATTTTAAAATCACTTCAGAAGCCGAAATAAAAGGAAGTCCACAAAGACCTTTCTCTGCCCAATTGCGCATTATCAAACTCGGAAGTTACATATTCGAGTTTAACTCCGGCATGGGATCCGAAATGACGATTCAATCCAACTAACTGAAGATGCTGGTCCAATGTGCTGTCCACCCGTTGATCCATATCGATTTTTTCAGCCCGATAATAGAGTGATAGTTTTGGGTCAAGGGCATAGAAGGGCTGAAAATACCAGCCAGAAGCACGGGTCGCTCCGCGAAGGGTTTCTTCAAGCTCACTGCGGGCATACGAAGCAATCAGGCCCAAACGATTTCGTTTTCCCTGAAGTTCGGTCATGTAAACTTCATAATCGCCTCCTCCTACAATTGGGATTCCGTCAAAATGGAAATCTCTGGAGTCCTCATAGTGATGAAAACTCAATTCCAATAGATTCCACGGGTCGAGGGAAATTTTCAGTTTTTGTCCCAGGGCTTTGCGGTTGTTTTTATCCCGACCAGCCCCGGAAAGATTCCCCTGAAAGGCCAGGTCTCTGCTATCGATTCCGTTTCCGCCATACAGCGAATAGGAAAAGGAACGGCCCGAGCTGATCCATTGGCCGCTGAGCCCTGTTCCTATATAAACAAAGGGCATAAAGCGCTGATTAATCAGAGGTTTATTAATACTCTTAGTGAGAGTGGGGTAATGATTCAGATTCCAATATGTGGGAATCAGAGATTCCCCTGCCCTCCATTTGAATGCTTCCGTTTGTCGATATTCCACCCAGGCTCGCTCCTGGCCGCTGGAGGTACCACTGTGAGCCCATTCCAGTTCGCTGAAAAAGGTAAACCGTCCCCGGTTTGCCAACAGGAAAAGGGACGTGTGCTCCTGGTTAAACGAATCAGGTAGACCCTGGTTTGAAAAGCCGTAATTCACAAAGTCTGTATTGAAGTACCCATGAATTTCCAATTGCCAATCCAGCTTCTCCTGCAAATCATCGATCTCATCCCTCTGAATTTCCACTTCATTTTCGACTGCGGCAACATCTGTAGGTTTGGAAGCCTGCCCAAAGCGGTTTCGCAAGATATTAAGCTCCTCTTCTTGAGTTCTCAGAAGGCTAAGGGTCTCCAGGAGCACCTCTTTCAGATCCTGCACGTTGGAAGATTGCAAGGCGCGATTCTGAAGAATGGAGATCGAGTCTTGTGCGGGTGCAAAGGAGGTCAAGAGGATACCGAGGGTGAAGATTTTGATTCTTCGCTTCATTTGCCTGCCTTATTTTAAGATTTCTTTAAGTTTATGCCTGATAAAATGAAGGGGTGAACATCGCACCATGGTTACTCCTGATTCTCAGCCTGGCAGGGCTGCCCTATATTTCCCTTCACCAGGACAATGAGCTGGAAAACTGGTTCGGAAAAGGACACGCAGCCGTCCAGGATTGGGACTCTGCGCGTAAATCTTTCTTCCTCGATCCCCCACTGGTCCTCCACTGGGAAAAGATTCCCACAACTTATGAAAACTTTGTGCAGTTGGCAAGCTCTTTGGACCGGCTTTGTAACCGACCTGAGGTTCAGACCTGTTTTACTCTCAAACACGCAGTTCTGTTGTCACAGGGAGAGGAGTCTCTTGACTTCCTGAACCCAGCTGAGTGGCCACGAATTCTAAAGGAACTCCTCGATCACCCTTTTTATGCCAAAGTATTTTTCCCCACACAAAAAGGGGTCCTGGCTTATTTACATCTGCGGGAAGATGCAGAAGAGAGTTTCCAACAGGACCTGCTGGAAGAATGTACTCTCGATGGAGTTTTTTCGCTCTCTAGCGGAACCATGCTTAACCGAGAAATCCAGCATATCTCCGAAGAAGACTCCAGGCTTTACTTTACATTCCTACCCCTGCTTTTGGGTTTCTTTGTCTGGTGGCTAAGCAGATCATGGAAATTGGTTCTCATTCTATTTCTGGTTCAGGGAAACGTGCTGATTCTAACCTTATGTATAGCGAAAATTCTTGGAGTTTCCCTGACTGCGGTGAACATGATTGTACCGCCCATGCTCCTGAGCTTGACCCTGGCCTCCTTCTTCCATCTGGTATTCCACGCAAACGCCACGATATGGCTGGAGGAAGGAATCGATTACTCCCTATCCCATAATTGGAGGGTGATCTTGATGAGTAAAGTCACCACAGCCACGGGATTCCTCACCCTTTCGCTGAGCGAGTTGGAAACCCTACGTGTGACCGGTTATCTCTGTGCTCTGGGACTGGCCCTCTCGTATATAGCCCTGTTTACTTTATTTCCCTTCCTGGTGCGCATCATTCGGCCAGAGAGTTTTTTGAGAACCCGGTGGAAGAATACTTCTGCTAATCTTCAAAAGAAGTTGTATCGCTGGGTTCTGAAGAGGCATTTCTACCTGGCTGTGGGCTTCATAGCCATCCTAATTCCTTGTCTTGTTCTTTTTTTTAGAACTGAAACTTCGTCCCATGGAATTTATATGCTTCCTCGTGGAAATGAGCTCCGTCGTTTGATGGATAATTTTGAAAAATCCGAACTCCTGGGTACAACTAGAGTGGAGTTACTGATTTACGGAAATGGACAGGATCCGGGGTTCGTTGAAAGGGTCTGGAGTGCACAGCAAGAGATTGAAGGTCTAAAGGGAATTCGACATTGTTTTAGTGCCCTGGACCTTGCATCGCTGGTGCAGTGGAATCTGGAAGAGAAATATTCTCCCTCCCTTCAGGGCGAGCAGTTGGCAGAGACCTACTATTCCCTGCGGGAGAGCCCCCTGGGTCCCTTGCTGAATCGTTACCTTCAGAGGGAGATCTTGCGTGTCAGCATCGGACTTTCCATTCCTACTCCGCAAAGCTGGAGTGTCCTGGAGCCAGGTCTGCGGCGAATCCTCGAACAATTCCAATTGGAGTATCAGCTCACTGGATACGGGGTCTTAGAAACCAAAATGGATAGGGCTCTTCTGGAGGTTCTGCAACAATCCTTCTTGATTACACTGATTCTGCTTCTGATGTTCTTATGGTATTGGACGGGTTCCTTTTTTATGGGATTCATTGGCCTTTTGCCAAATATGTTTCCGGTACTTTGTATTTTTGCGTTTATGAATCAAATGTCGATGCCTTCCAATGTTGCCACGAGCTTGATTGCGGGAATTACACTTGGAATTGCGGTGGACGATACGCTGCATTTTCTATCTGATTGGCGGTTTCAGACAGGCCCCCCGTCGATCAGGTTTGAGCGATTCTTAAATTATTCCCTGTTCCCGATCACTCTGACCACTTTATCGATGGTCCTGGGTTACTTCGTATTTCTTTGCGCGAGTTTTGTGCCAATCCAGACTTTCGGTGTCTTCATGCTTGTGGGGGCTACGATGGCCTGGCTAGGCGATTGTTTATTTTTTCCAGCCCTGCTGTGGGTTCTAGAAAGGGGGGAGAAGTCATGCGTTTTGGGTGGAAAGTCGTTTTAGGATTTTTTTTGTTCTTCAGCGCCTACAATTTCAGCACCAACAATGAAATCACTAAGGACGAATGTTTCTTACTGAACTGGCTACAAGAAAAAAAGCCGATTTTGGAGTGGGGACAGACCTCGAAGCACTTCAATTACAGGGTGGTCTTTTTTCATGACAAAAAAGCCCGCAAAAAGGTGCAGACCTGGTTTGAGGAATTCACCCCTCTCTTACTGAATTACCCTGACATAGAGTTTCATCATGTACTATTTCCGGGAGGCGTCTCATTTCTCACTCCGCGTCCCAAGGTCTATGCCAAAATTCGATCGGAAATTTTGCTCCTGCGAAAAGAGATACATGCGTCACTCAGTGAGAAACAGCGAGCTACCCTGGCAACCCTGCGAGTTTTATGGCGCGTAGACGACCGCAGGTCGATTACCGGTATGATGTCCATGCCACGTCATGATCTGGGTGTCATAATTTTAGGCGGGAAAGGGGAGGTCCTGGCATCGGTTAAGCTAGTGGATAAGAATACGGAAATTTTCTTTGACCTACTATCAAAGCTTGAGGCTCGCAATTCGAAGCAGTAAGCGGGAAAACTGGCGGCAACGAGGACAGTCCACTTTTGGTCCCCCAGCAGGGACGGGCTAGAAGATTTTCTAAATCTTCATTTGAATTACTTCTAACTACCCAAAAGCATGGAGGCCTTCTCCTCTTCCTGGAGTGAAAATCAAGAGTTTCTCATCCGATATATCTGACATACCCACTATGCAAATCGGAAAATATGAATGACTCTAACTTTCTGCACTTTCTTCTTTTAGTGCTTCTCCTCATTCCCACACATGCTTCAGCACCTGGGAACTCAGATGAAGAATTAATACTTCACTCCATGAGACTAGATAATCTCCAAAGAAAGATCAGAACCTTAGAAGATGCGCTGTATCAGGCAAACTTCCGGGATAACATCCAGGGTACAAAAGGCCAACCTACAGAAAGTGAGAATCTTAAGGAGCGGATTGAGGAACTGGAGGAGAACCAAGAAATTCAAATGGAGGAATTGGAAAGTCTGGACCAGAAATTAGATCTACAAGTTCACTTCAATGGATACTTTGATTTGAAAGCCGTGGACTACAAAGCCAGGGGGGATCAACGCAAAGACAGCTTTGATCAGCACCATACCGCTCTCTTTATAGATATCAGAAAGGGGAGAACACAGTTCTTTGCGGAAATGGAGTGGGAACATGCCGGCAAAAGCCTGAAACAGGAACGAGCCTGGGTTCGTTATGAATCTGGGTTTGGCTTAAATCTGAAAGCAGGGCATTTTTTCGCCCCAACTCACTGGAATCTAAATCATTATCCTACGATTGCGCTCAGCATCAGTGAACCTGATTTTTCAAGACGCTACTTTCCTCGCAGCTTGAGTGGTTTGGACCTTTCCAAAACCTGGATTCGCGGCCACAGCAGTCTTTCCTATGAAACGTATTTTGCAAATGGCTTTGAGGAAGATCCCATCCTGGTTGGTAGGGATGTGAATGACTCCAAGGCCATAGGTCATCGAATAAGGTTTGAGCGAATAAAAGGCGATAGATCCTATGCGATTGCCCTTCATCATTACAGGGACCGCAGGAGTAATGATCTTTTGAATCAACCCATCGGAGCAGACGGTAAATACGTATCCAAAATGATAGAAGGTGAGTTTAATCACGGTAATCTTGGCTTGATTGGAGCCTTGGTAACTGGCACATGGAAAGATCCCATAAGGGTGTCCGGGCTACTGAGAAGTAATTCCTGGTACATTCAGCCAGCCCTAAGACTATCGTCCAAAATTACTTCCTATGCCCGGTTTGGCGTACTTGACCCTGATCGTTCTATTCAAGATCCCTTGGACCGTCAGCAACAGGTTTATGGACTGAACATAAAGCCCACATTCGCGACCACCTGGAAGTTAGAGTGGATACAACATCGCCATACCCTGAAGACAAACATCGATGACAAGCAACTCTGGTCCAGCTTGAGTTTTGCATTTTGATGAAATTGTTAAAGCACATAGCACTTGTACTGGCATTTTCTCCGGCCTTGATGTCCGAGGAACAGATCTATCTCATTGCGCACAAGGACTTACCCATATCTCAAATTTCAACAACAGAACTTATGTCCTTATTTCTAAAAAAAATTGACCACGTCGGTGGAAAAAAATTGAACTTTGTCCAATATAGAACCGGCTCCAGGGCGCGGACCGGCTTTGCTCGTACCTACCTGAATATGACGATGGATGAAGAATCTCTATACTGGAGAAAACTTCTTGTACAGCGGGGAGCTCGACCACCGAAATCCAAAAAAAACAAAAAAATCATGTTGAAATTTATCAGCAAACATCCTGATACAATTTCTTATATTTTGGATTTCATGGTTCTGCCATCGGAGCTCAAACTCCTTAAAGTTATTCCATGAAGAGCCTTTCCTCTCAGGTTCAAAAGGCATTTTGGATCGTTTCTATACTTCCTCTCTTGCTTCTTGCTGGATTTACTTATCAGGAAGCCATTTATATTACCAGTAACCAGGTGCAGAGGAATTTTCAAAACATCACCCATCAAATCGTCGCGCAGCTGGAACGCTCCCTTGCCAGCAGAAAAAATAATCTCCAGTTTCTAACCAGATTGCTATCGATCCGAGAAGGAATCTTGGAGGACTTCGATAAGGATGGATTACTTGCTGAACTTCTCATTGCCTATCGAGACGAAAATCCGGAATTTGCAGAGATATATTTGCTAAAAAATAAGGAGAATTCATTTACTCCCTTCGCAAGTTCAAATCCTTCAAGGATGAAGGAGTCTTGTAACTTTGAAGACAGCCTTCGAGAAATCGTTCGTAAAGATGGAGAAATTCCTCCTCTCGTCCTTTCTACGAAAAATATGATGAGTATTCCCGGTTTAAAGCGCTCAGCTTTTCCGCTTTTGCTCCCCTTTCGGGCGGAAGATGAGGAGATTCATTTCATGGTAGGAATGATAGATCTGGAAACTCTGCAACTGCACTTTCGATCATTGGAAATTGATGGGGAAGCACAGGGGCCTGATCAATTTCTAGTGATCGTGGACAATGCTAATGACATTCTATTCAAGCCTGTTTCTAACCAGTCCAACCTCGGTAGCCAGTTGACCGGAAAGGAGGGTTTGGTGCTACTTGGGCAGAAGGAATATTTGGTTCACAGACATCATAGTGAGCTCTTGAAATGGACTATTTATGTATTACAAAACACGCAAATCACCTTTGCCTGGAAAGAGAAACTGCTCTTTGCCATCTTGATCCTCTTAGGGGTGGTTACCATGGTTACACTCCTTCTTTCTTCAAAGATGGTGCGAGGACTAATGATACCCATTGACAATCTAAAATTGGCTGCTCAGAAATATGGAGGATCACAGTTTGATTACAAAATTCCATTTACCCATATCAGTGAACTGTATCAAGTATCCGAGGTCTTTCAGGAAATGGCTCATTCCCTAAAGACAGCTAACCAGGAACTACACAATTTCAATGAACAGCTGGAATCTCAGGTGGAAGAACGTACCGGTCAGCTAGCGCAACGAAATATGGAATTAGATGCCATATCTACCCAGCTCGCGAAATACTTATCTCCGCAGGTATATGGACTGATCTTTCAGGGAAATTCAGAAGTAAAACTTGGAGCACGTCGCAAAAAATTAACAATATTTTTCTCTGACATCAAGGGTTTCACCACGATTTCAGAAGAAATGGAATCCGAAGATCTCACAAAAATGCTGAATTCCTACCTGAACGAAATGGCGAAAATCGCATTGGATTTCGGAGGGACCATTGATAAGTTCATCGGAGATGCTGTGATGGTTTTTTTCGGTGATCCTGAATCCCGGGGGGAATCTGAAGATGCCCTACATTGCGTCCGAATGGCTTTTTCAATGCAGGAGCGAATGAAGAGCTTGCGATTGAAATGGAAGCGGGAAGGATGGAGCCATGAATTTCACATCCGCTGCGGCATCAACACTGGATATGCTACAGTCGGCAACTTCGGCAGTGATGACCGCATGGATTACACTCTTGTAGGGCGTGCTGTCAATCTTGCCAGTAGACTGGAGTCCAACGCCAGTGTCGATGAAATACTAATTTCTAACTCCACCTATTCCCTTGTGCAAGACCATGTGGAATGCCTGACAAGGGAACCTATACAGGTAAAAGGGATTCAAAGACCCATTCAAACCTATGAGATCATTCGAGTTTTGGAAGATCAACAGGAAGATCTTGTACTACATGAACAAGAGAGTCTCTTTTTACAGGTAAATCTAGGAAAATTCGATGGGGAGAAGAAAGCCGCCATACGGAAGGAAATCAAGAAACTTGTTGAATATTTTCCCCCCTGAGTAGCGAAAACTTCCTTCTCCCTGCTCTAACTCCTGACTCCTTAGCCTCCAGGTGATAGACTGGGATTTCCTGATTCATAACCGGGGGGCACTTCATGAAATCCTATAAGGATAAAGTTGTTTTCATCACCGGTGGGGCTCATGGTATTGGGCTATCCCTCGCTCGAATGTACCATCGTAAATCCGCCAAAGTCGTGGTGGTTGATATCAATGAGGAAAACCTCGCCAAACTTGAACAGGACCTGCCTGGACTCCTTGGTAGAGTGTGCGATATCACGAACCGGGAAGCTGTGTATGAGATGGCCAGAGAGGTTCGAGAGCAGGTGGGCGATCCAGCCCTGGTAATCAATAATGCCGGTGTTGTAGAGAACTCTGATTTCCTAAACTGCTCTGATGAGAGCCTTGAGCGCACCATGAATGTAAATATTGTTTCTCATTTCTGGGTGCTGAAGGCCTTCTTACCTTCCATGTTGGAGAAGGGGGAAGGTCATGTATGTGAAATTGCTTCCGCAGCGGGTCTGATGGGGGTTCCCGGCATGGTAGCTTATTGCGCTTCCAAGCATGCTGTCATCGGTTTTGGCCGAGCGTTAAAGCAGGAAGTGGATCGACTCAGCGGTGGCAAAGTCAAATTCACCATTGTTTGTCCAAGTTTCATCAGTACCGGAATGTTTGAAGGGGTTAAGCCCGCTCGCTTGACTCCTATGCTAGGGCAGGAAGAAATTGCGAAGATCATTTTCGATTCCATAGACCGTGAAAAGACTATGGTACTCGAACCCTTTATGGTGAAGCTTTTACCTTCCCTGATTGCGATGCTTCCCACGTCTGTCTTTGAATTTGTTTCTAAAATATTTGGGGTAGATCAGGCCATGGTTGACATCAATACCAGAGAAGGCCAGGGCAGAGAATGAAGCGAGGATAGAAGATGCCAGAACTTGAGTCCCGATTTGAGATGAAATGGTACGGATGGGGCAGTGCAGATATTCGTTATCCTGTTCATCAGAAACCCGGGATTCTAAGCTATCTTGAAGAAACTCTGGGAATCACCGAGTTGACACCTTCCTCACCACCGGATCTATCCAATATGAAGATCCCAGACTCCTCCATTCCTGAATCCCTGGTTGAAACTCTCAAGGGTGAGCTTGGAAGTACCCTGGTTTCAATGGATAGGCGGGACCGGATTCTACATTGCCTCGGCAAAAGCTATAAGGATCTTCTTAGATTGAGATCAGGCAAGATTGAAAAGGGGCCAGATCTCATCCTTTACCCAGCTAGCGCGCAAGACCTACCCCGGATTTTCCAGGTTTGCCGAAAATACAGAATCGCTATCGTTCCCTTCGGCGGCGGCACCAGTGTGGTTGGAGGAGTAGAGCCTTATAAGGCTGATTTCCCCTTTCTGGCAACAGTAGATCTACGTAGACTGAAGAAAGTGCTTTCGCTGGATCCCGCTTCCCTTATAGCCCATGTCGAAGCAGGAATCTTCGGACCCGAGTTGGAAGAAAAGCTCCAATCCCAGGGCTACACCGTAGGTCATTATCCCCAGTCCTTTGAATTTTCAACCCTGGGAGGCTGGATCGCCGCTCGATCCAGTGGGCAAAACTCCCTTCAATACGGGGGAATTGAGAAAATTGTTCAGTCCATTGATGTACTTTCACCCATCGGAGAGGTAGAAACTCTTGCCACTCCCAGGATGGCCTGCGGACCTGACTGGAAAGAATTGTTTTTGGGTTCCGAAGGGTGCCTTGGTGTGATTACCTCCGCAAAGATCAGAATTCAGCCAGTACCAGACGAAAAACTCTATTTTCTTTCCCTCTTTCCTGACTTCAAAAGCGCTGCCCTCGCCTGCAGAAAAGTAACCCAGAAAGGATTATCGGCCGCAATGCTGAGAGCATCTGATGAAGAGGAGACCAGGGCGATGATGGCTATGGGGAGGGGAATGGAGACACTCTGGTCGCGTGCCGCGAAGAAGTTCGCTCGTAAATACCTGGAGTTGAAAAACTTCGATTTATCCCGGTTCGCTTCGGTAATGGTGGGTCTAGAGGGAACCGCCAGGAACAACTCACGGTGCAAAAAAAAGATTCGAAGGATTTTCCAAGAACATGGCAGCGTTTACCTGGGTACATCTCCTGGAGAAAAATGGTTGAAGGATCGCTTCTTTCTGCCCTACCTCCGCGATGATTTTATGGACAATGGATTATTGGTGGATACCCTGGAGACATCGACGACCTGGGAGAGACTTGAGGAACTCTATCACGGCGTCAGAGACGCTATCATTAGCGTGCTCTCAAAAACCTCCCCCTGCGTGGTCTATACCCATATCTCTCACCTTTACCCCGATGGTGCTTCACTCTATTTCAGCATCCTCGCCAGGCAGGATCCTGCTGATCCCATGGCACAGTGGTCAGAGATGAAGGCTGCCGCCAACCAGAAAATTTCCTCCCTTGGGGCAGCCATCAGTCACCATCATGGTGTGGGAATGGATCATAAGAATTCACTGCATTACGGCGAAGTTGAAAAGGGATTGTTTCAACAGGTGAAAGCCTATCTTGATCCCGATGGGATCTTAAACCCGGGTAAGATGCTGTGATCCTCAAGACGAGGAGAACAAACCTTCGCAGGTTGGCCAATGAGGAGTTGGATGTTCTGGTCATCGGGGGAGGGATTACCGGCAGCGGAATCCTGCGCGACTGCGCTCAGCGCGGCTTAAGTTGTGTCCTTTTAGAAAAGGGGGACTTCTCCTCGGGTACAAGCTCCAAATCCGGAAAGCTCATTCATGGCGGATTGCGCTACCTGAAAAACCTGCAGCTCTCCCTGGTCTGGGAATCCTGCACTGAACGAAGGCATCTTCTGGATACCCTGGCACCTCATATCGTGAAGCCGGTCCAGTTCTTCATTCCCTTCTACCGAGGTTCCCTGGTACCGCGTTGGATGGCTGCTGTGGGACTCCTGGCTTATGAAATTTTGTCGGGTTTTAAGAGTCCAGGTCCTTTTAAGGTTCTTGGCCCGCAGAAAATGCTGGAAATATTTCCTAATCTTGAGCGCATTGGATTAGTGGGAGGGGTCTCCTATTTTGATTGCAGCTGTAATGACGCACGTCTAACCCTCGAGACACTCAAGGCCGCTGTCTCTCATGGAGCCCATACGCACTCCTATTGTGAGGTTTTGAACCTTGAGCGTCAGGATGGTGTCTTTACGGTGAAATTCAAGGATTGTCTCGATGGAGACTCGCAAGATCTGTCTCTGCGGGCAAAGACAGTTGTCAGTGCCGCTGGTGCCTGGGCAGATCAGCTCCAATCCATGGCAAAAGAAGAATTGTTTAATCTAAAAATGACTTCGGGTATTCACTTGATTCTGGAAAAAAACCGGCTCAATCTACCCTTCACCATGTCCGTAGAATCTGGCGAGGATAACAGGGTCATCTACCTGGTACCTCACGAGCATTATTTACTCATTGGGACCACCGATCGCTTCGTCGAGCCAAAACCTGATGAGATTTCTATCTCAAAAAGAGATGTCTCCTATCTGCTCAACCTGGTGAATCGGTACTTCCCGGAAGCAAAATTGAGTGCAGACGATGTACAATCCGCATTTGTAGGGGTTCGACCTCTGGTAGGCAGCGCTGATGGGAAGAGTGAATCAGAACTGCCCCGGGATTACGAAATTCGATCCAACCACAATGGCTATATCGCCGTGACCGGGGGAAAGCTCACCACCTATCGGCACATGGCGCAAAAAGTGGTGGATCTGCTTGTACACGATTTCTTTCCAGACTTCGCTTTTAAGCCCTGTAGCTCTATCTCTCCCATCTCCGGGGGAGAGATGATGTCTGATAAATACGGAATTCAAGAGGAGATAAAGTTATCTCAAGAGCATTTGCAGATCATACAAAGCCGCTACGGCTCAAATGTCTCAATTGTAGGGGCGCACATTTGCGCGGCTGAAGATGGAGCTGAGAGAATTTCCGATGACATCCCGTACTTGTGGGGTGAAATTGACTATTTCGTTCATATGGAGCAAGCTCTAAGTCTTAGCGATGTACTAATTCGAAGATCAGAGATATTCTTCATTCAGCCATTGCTTCCAGATAGCTTGTTGAGAAAGATAGCCTTGAGGATGAGCAAGTTGCTGGGAACAGATGAAAACTGGGTGGATAGAGAGATCGAACTCTACCTCAGAGAGATTCAGAAAACACTTGGAGCAATTACGGTTATCAATGCCTGAGATCAATTCCCTTTTAGAACAAGCACTGAAATGCCACCAAGGCGGTGATTTTTACAGGGCAAAAGACCTCTACGAAAGAGTTTTAAGTCGAGCACCAGAGCACCCGGACGCTTTGTACCTTAGCGGAGTTCTCCTCCAACAATTGGGAGAGCCTCGCGAGGCGATTGAAAGACTGGAACTCGCTTTGTCCTTTGCGAGGGGAAACTGTGTAATTCTCTACAATCTGGCCGCAATCTATTTTGAGCAGGGATTGTTGGAGGAATCCATTCAGACATATGAGCAGGTTTTAGAGATCGAGCCTCATCATATTTCTTCGCTTAATAACCTGGGTTCTATCTATTTCCCCTTAAATCCAGAAAGCTCCGTCAAATACTTTCTCAAGAGTTATGAGCTGGATCCCTCTAGTCTTCAAGCCCTGTGCAATCTATCGCTGGCATTGGATCTAAGTTTGAGAAAGTTAGAGGCATTCGAGCTACTCAGGCAAAGATTTGCCTTTTTTTCCCTGTCTTCGGAGTACTGTACTACTCTGTCCGCAATCCTCGATGGTTTAGATTACGAGCTTTGTACACAGGATCAAAGAGAGTTTCTAGAGAGTCTATACGGTTGTGAATTCATCAATCTCGATAAGTTAAATCAAGTCCTCAAACCCATGTTTGTCTGTTCTCTAGATGATTTGAGCGAGGTCTTCAGCCTGAAGAATTTGCCTTCCATGATTCCCAGGTATTTGAAGGCATCTCCTATTTCTTCAGATTTGGAAGAGACCAGGCTATTGGAGCTAAGGAAACTCGTAACCCTCGGGATTCAAAATGATTGTCAGGAGAACCAGGAGGAGCTCTTGGCATTACTTGAGGCTATCGCAATTCAGGAATTTAGACTGGAGTTCTCAACTTTCGTTAGCAGTGAGGAGCGAGAAGAGCTTAAAAAATTTGAGGGAACTTCTACTCTGGAGCTATTGCTCAGGGCATGCTACACAAAACCATCGAGAGCTGAAATTGAGCAGCTTTCCCAGACCAGCTACCAGGATTTGTATGAATCCTATAGAAAAGAGCTCGAAATCCAGGAAATGCCAATTAGCTGCTTTGATCTCTCCAATTCGACATCAAAGATTGTAGCCTGTCACTATGAAGAAGATCCCTATCCCAAATGGTGTTTCGTTCAGAAATTTAACCCAATCCCTTTTAGCCAATTTCTAAAGGAGAGGCTGGGAAACAGGGAATCTGTGAGTTCGGTCGCAAACTTTCCAGAAATCCTGGTCGCTGGCTGTGGAACCGGGAAAGTGCTCGTGGAACTCTTGTCCCAGGTTCAATACCAAAACGCCACAGGAATCGATCTGAGTGTCCAAAGCCTCCAATACTCAAAATACAGATTAGAGCAAGCGAATCTACAAAACGTTGAACTCCTGCGATCGGATCTATTAAGTCTCAAGGATTTGGGCCAGAGTTATGACTTCATAGACTGCTGCGGGGTCTTACATCATTTGGAGTACCCGCGTGAAGGCCTTAAGACCCTCGTAGAGGTCTTGAGGGGCGGCTCCTATATGAGACTTGCTCTCTACAGTAGGATAGCCAGAAGAAATATCACCCTGGTGAGGCAAGATTATCAATCTTCTGTCCCTGATCGCGAGTCAATCATTCAGGCCCGCCATGAATTACGAAATCTGGAGATCGAAAATCCTAGACGATATGTTCTCAACTATTCTGACTTTTACAGTGTTTCGGGCTGTAGAGATCTTCTATTTCATTCCTGTGAGCATCAATTCGATCTTCCCGAGCTCAAAGAGCTGCTAGACTCTGGCGGTCTCATCTTTTGCGGATTTGAATTTCCTTCCAGGCGGAGCCTTCTTGAGTATTCCCAGTGCTATCCCCAGGATCCCTATGGTTTAAACCTCGCTAACTGGCATACCTTTGAACTAGAAAACCCGGATTTTTTTGCGGCCATGTACCAGTTTTATGTAAGGAAAAATAGCACCAGAAAACTCTAAAGTATTATTCTTCAGAATTCTTTTGAAAGTGGAGAAATAACGGGATTCTACCGGCTCTTAAGGCGTGCTGGTAGAATAGTGTCTGCTGGTGTTTTCCTGGGTTAGAAGTTAATTCCCCAGGTCCCACTAAGTTCTCAAACAGAGAACTGTTTTCCACCAGTTCCAGGGTGTGCTGGGCATAGGCCTCGATATCGGTAGCGAAGTGAAACCTACCTCCCGGCTTAAGCAGTTCTGCAAGCGAGCGGATGAATTCCGAAGTAACCGTGCGGCGGTTCTTCTGCTTGTGTTTGATCCAGGGATCGGGAAAGTTCATGTAGATTTCCTCAATGCAGCCATAAAAAAAACAATGTGGAATCAAATGCTCGATGCGGGCTTGAAGAATCACGAGGTTTTGAAGCGAAGATTTTCTGCATTTCTTGGCCAAAGATCGAATTCGATGACTCCGAATTTCTACGCACAGAAGATTCCAATCAGGTCTCTCCATAGCTACTCTTTGAGCGAATTCACCCTTCCCCGCTCCCAATTCCAGCAAGATGGGCCCAGGCTCCTTGAAATGCCTTGAAAAATCATGGGGCTTGGTCATATCCGAGAGCCGTAATACTCTTGGGGATTGATCAAGACTGGGCGAGTTCATAGAAAGTTAGCTCTTTTCAGGATCCAAGAGATCTAACCTTTTAGAGAGTTCTATCCGGCGCTGGCGGGAAACTCTAAAAAACCACTCGCGGATCAGTTCAAATTCTGAATTGATGATCGTGTGACCCTTAGCAAGGGCATGAAATTCATCAAGCTTTAACTCATGCCTGAGAAACTCTAGACCAACCCTCGAATCGCCCCTTCCGTGGAGAATGATCATAAGATATTCGGATTCCTTTTTGGCAGGATGGAAGCGATAATCCTCAAAGCTATGGATAATGGGCTCTTTCATAGGACAGCATTTTACTCAATTTTTCTTTTGATTCCTTCGATTCTTATGATAAAACTCACTGGACTCAAGATTGGTAAGGGGAAAAAATGGGAAGTCTGGAAATCAAGAAGGATTCGGGCGTGATCCGATTGGAGATTCAGAAGCCGGAAATTCATAATGCTTTTGATCCGGGATTGATTGACGAATTGAAGACCGCATTTCAGCAGATTGCTATTAATGCTCGGGCTGTACTGCTGAGCTCACAGGGTGATTCTTTTTGCGCTGGAGCAGACCTGCGCTGGATGAAAAATATGGTGAATTACTCCGTTGAGGAGAACCGCAGAGACTCCCTTGAACTCTTTGATATGATCCATGCCATCAGAACCTGTCCGGTACCTGTGGTTGCCAGGGTTCATGGCCCGGCCATAGGAGGCGGAGCTGGTCTGGTATCCGCATGTGATATAGCCCTAGCGGGTCCGCACGCAAGATTTGGATTCACTGAGGTCCGACTTGGGCTTCTTCCAGCTATAATCTCCCCATTTGTCCTGGAAAAAATCGGAAGGTCCGCGGCATCAAGATACTTTCTTAGTGGAGAAACTTTCTCTGTGACCGAAGCAATGAGAATTGGATTGATTAATGGGCTTTTCGAAAGCGACCAGGATTTGGACCTTGGAGTAGAAAAGCTTCTGTCTCGATTGGTAAAAAATGGACCCACAGCCATGCGGGAATGTAAGAAAATGATTCTTGAATCATCGGGAAGAATTCTTGAGGAGCGGGAGAGAGTGGCAGGACTGATCGCCCGCCAGAGAACTAGTGAAGAAGGTCAGGAAGGAATGAATGCCTTTCTTCAAAAACGCACGGCTGACTTTGCCGATTGAAAATGTCTCCCCTGGTATCCGTCATAATCCCCACCTTCAATCGAGCTACGCTGATTGCAAGAGCCCTCGAATCGGTCCTATCTCAAGATTACACTCCCATTGAGCTCATTATCGTGGATGATGGTTCAACAGATCAAACCGGGGAGATCCTCCAAAAGTACTCGGCAAAGATCCACTATCATTACCAGGGAAATTCAGGTGTAAGTGCCGCCAGAAACGCAGGAATCAGGCTCTCAAGGGGAGAATTCATCGCGTTTTTGGATTCTGATGATTGGTGGGTCCAGGGAAAAATTCGCTCCCAGGTGGAAGCCCTCATAGAATCAGGGGAAAAGGTGGTTCATACCGGCGAGATCTGGATTCGAAACGGGAAGAGGGTAAATCCTTGCAACCATCACCAGAAATCCGGGGGATGGATCTTTGAACAAATGCTTCCTCTCTGCGCCATTTCTCCGTCCAGCATCCTCATGGATCGAGTTGTCCTTCAAACCTGTGGTGATTTCGATGAATCTTTACCCGCCTGTGAAGATTATGATCTGTGGCTTCGCATCACATCAAGATTTCAGGTGCTTTTCCTGGAAACGCCCTATGTGTTTAAGACTGGTGGACATAAAGATCAGCTATCCAGATCCATTCCAGGCTTAGACAGGTTCAGGGTCCAGGCCCTTGCCCGAGCCCTTCGTGATTGTCCTCTCACACCCACCCAGCGAAAATTGACTGAAGAAATGATGGTGAAAAAGGCCTCGATATTCGCAAAAGGATGTGAGAAGCGAGGGAAACATCAAGAAGCTGGTGAAATCATCTCCTTCGTCGCAGAACAACTTGAAAAAACTGAAAGGAATCCTCTATGAAAACCAGGTTATTACTGTTCCTATTTTTTGCAGTTAGCGCTCCAGTATTCACCTCAATCTCGGAAGTCTATTTGAAGAATAGAAATCGGCTCAGTGTGAGTTCGATGGAATTCTCAGGAAAAAAGCTAAAAGTGAATTATTTCGAGAGTTCCGTCTCGATTCCCTGGGCCGAGGTTCTGTGGATAAAATTTGGAGAACAATACGTAGTGTTTACTGATGACGGCTCCAGACTGGTCGGTATTTCCAAGGAGGTGTCGAGTCAGGATAGCGGCTTTCTGAACCTACAGCTCAAGGACGGGGTACACATGGATCTTGAAAAATCCAAGATTCTGCGTGTACTGAGTCTAAAGCAGTTTCAGGTTGAGGAGAGAAGGGCTCGGGAGGCGGCCCAGACAAAGAGTGAGGCCGCCTGGGTAGGGACCGCTGACCTTGGAATTCTTCTCCAGCAGGGAAATACGGAAGATACCAAATTGAATTTTTCAATCAAGTCTAAGAGAGCCTCTGAATTTGATGTGTTTAACATCAATTTATACGCTGCCCAGGGAGAAACTAATGGAACTGAGAATTCCAATAGCGCTAAAATTCTTACGCGCTATGATCTCAAGCGGCGTAAGGACCGATTTGTATTTCTTCTCTCCAGCTTTGAGTATGACAAGATCAAGAAGATTGATCAGAGATCAGTACTGGGTGTGGGATATGGACGCACGATCCTTGATAAACATGACTTAAAACTTCAAATTAGCGCTGGTCTCACTTCTGACAAGGAAAACCGCGAGGACGGTACCCGCAAATCCCTGGTATCTGCACTGTTTTCCAGTGAATTCAAGATACCGGCTTTCAGGGGAAACTCTATAGAAGGCACCATTAACCTCTATCCAGACATCAAAGACTATTCCAAGAATTTGAAGGCCGATTCGGTATTGTCTTATGTGACACCTGTGACTGAATCTTCCAACCTGAAGTTTTCGCTTAGTCATCGATTTCAGCAAACGGTGCTGCCGGGCGTAAAGAAACTCGATACTTTACTCTCAACAAACCTCTCTTATTCTTTTTGAGCCGAGATCGGGAAATTTCGGAGCTCCTGGGCGGCTGCAAAACTCGATACTCTGCTCATCCTCCTTGAACGTGACGATGCCACGTACTTCTTCATCTTCACAGGTCTCGAGCTTTTCGCTCGCCCAGGAGCTCCGAAATTCCCCGATCTCGACTCAACCTCTTTTTCTTTTTTTTCTTCTCGGTTTTCGCTTTGCTCTTACCTTGCTGGGGCTTGCTTCTTGAATTTGGATTCTGATTTTCCCCTGGTTTTCGCTTTGCTCTTACCTTGGCGTGGCTTGCTTCTTGGAATCCTATTCTTCCAGGTATTCTGGTAGCTTATCTGGCTTTTTTGGGGTTTTTTTGTAGCCGTATAGACCCTTTTCTTTTATGAAGTTGGCGGCTTTCTTTGGTAAGTGGGGGCTTAGGATTCCCTTTTTTAAAAGATCTCTAATTTTCTTTGAGCTTACTCTTGGGGTTTCCAAATCAATTAGAAATAGTCGTTCACCTAGTTCTGGAATTAGAAACCTGGGAACCGTCTGATTATATCCGGGTCTTTTGATGACCACGATTGACAAAGGCTGATCCGGTTTCGGGAATCCACCGCTTTCAACAATCTGGTGAAATTCATCGGTTCCCATGATCTGAAAGAACTGATTGTCCCAACCCTCCAGGTAGAAAAGTTCCTTGAGTACACGCTTTACAAAGGCATTGGGCCTGGCTGAGAAGGGTTCCTTTTTATTCCAAAGTGAAAGTTGATCACAGGGAACTCTGTATTTTGAAATCTCTTCCTCAAAACTGGCTTGAAGCATCTCGCAGCGTGTTTGCAGCGAGATTTTGATTTCGCTATCGGAGACCGCATAAGGAATTACATAAATGCGATCCAGGGAAAGCAATTTCAGCGAGCCCGAAATAATCTTGATGTGGGCTGCATGGGGTGGATCAAAATTGCCAAAGAATAGACCTACACGTGCGCAAAAGAGCTGGGAAAGCCCCGCGCTGCTGTGCAGACTTAGGATTAGTACAATTACACGAATACAAATCTTCATCAAAGGTGAACCCAGTTTAACAAAATGGGAACCATTTCCCCATTGAAGAACATCCGCTCCTGCTGCCATCCATTCCAGAAAGGGCATTAATTCGCCTAATATCTTTCCCTTGCAGTATATTTATCTCAGGTCCACGTTCGTGTCTACGCCCGCCCATCCTCTGGATTCACGAGACTTTCAGGAGTAAATTCAACAATTTTTGGGGCTTCAGCCCAGAAAACCTTTGCCAAGTACGGTTCAAATGGAATACATTGCAATAGCCATGAGAAGCTCGACAATTTGTCCGTCGATTCTTGTTTTTTTGTCTGCCACCCTTGCAGTCTTAAACGCCGACTCTTCACGATCCTTCGAACCTGAAAAATCCCTCATTCGGTACAGGTTCTTAAAGGAACAAAAACCCCATGATAAAGAAAGCCTATATGACGAGCTTATGTCATTGCGAGGTTGGGTTAAGGGTGAATTGGGTGGCCTTGATGTCGCGGCAGAGCCCACGAGTTCCAATGCAAAAAAGCCTGCAATTAAAAGGCAGATATACAAAACTCCGGTTCAGTCTCCAGTAAGAGTTAGTTCTCACACTACCCAGAAAACAAGGAAAGACAATCCAGTTCGAAGTGTCGCCTATGGAGCCCTGGAGAAAGAAGCGAGGTCTGCCTATAGATCCAAGGATTACCAGAGGGCGGTTTCCATCTATTCGGACTTGATTCGCATGGGTCCAGAGGAGCAGTTCTATTTGTATAGGGCCCGATCCCATAAGAACCTGGAAAATTTTAGCGAAGCCGTACGCGATTTCGAAAATCTCGATATGATGGAGCAGCCACCAACTGTTGGAATGGAGCTTGTACGCGCCTATTCTAAATCCGGTCAAATTTCCAAGGCAATCAGCCTGGGAGAAAGGCTGCACGGAAGATATTCAGATTTCGCACGCATAAGACTGACTCTCGCGATTCTCTATAAGAAAGAAAAGAAATTCGATAGAGCCCTTCCACTTTTCAAAGAGTACCTCTCCTTAGATCCCGATGAACCACTCGCTCTATTGGAGCTAGGAAATTTAATGGAGAAGACTAAGAAGTGGCCGGAAGCCCTGGAAATCTATAACAAACTTCTGAAGATAGACAGAAGGCACAAGCTGGGAATTCGAAATCGAGGCAATGTCCTTTATCGACTCAAGCGATATGATGATGCCGCCAGAGATCTGGAAGCTTCGGGACAACTCTCCATTCCGTGGGTTAAGAAGTTGTATACAGACTCAAAGGAACGTGCGGCTAAGCAGACTACTCCTCCATCGCTCCCGCCGCCAACCGGAATTCTCACCAAAATCCCAAAAGTGGATACCGCTCACGCAAGAAAGCTAGCGGAGCAAATCAAGCCCGTACCCGAACCCACTCCTGTTAAGGCTAAACCTACACCACCCAGAAAGCCCCCAGTCGTCATTACGCACCCTATTGATGTAAGAATGGCGAAAAAACTGCCTGATTCCTTGCGGACTTCAGCAGGTCGACCAGCCACCGCGGTGGTATCTGCGGGAACTCAAGCCTTTAAAGACCGCAAATATCATGAGGCGGTAGATCTTCTTCGTCTTGAAGTGAGGAAGAATCCACACGCTCTCAAGTTGAGCGAAACCTATTTACAAGCCCTGCAAAGACTCAAGAATTATAATGAAATCATCAATGAATATGAGCGACTTCAAAAAGTCCTACCCGGCTATGTCGATTTTGGCCTGGAAAAGAATTTTTTCCGTCTTTCCCTAAATAAATTCAATACAGTTCTGGACGGTATTCCTGAAAAACACCCTTCCCCTTATGCCCAATTTCTCAGGTCTCTTGCCTTCAATGGTCTTGGGAGGGAAGAGGAGGCTCGTAAAGCTCTAGAAAATGCCGCTTCTCTTGATCCACGGTTCGAAAGACCAGATTCGGGTAGCCTTCTCTGGCTCATTCGGGTCAAGAATTATCAAGATGCTTATTATCTTGGAAAGGATCTCATTACTAATCCCAGCGACTGGATGTATTACGAAATGGCCCGCCTTACCTGGGCCCTTGGTAACGGTGTAGAAGCAGTACTCTATCTGACAAAGACCGTCCAAGTAGATCCAAATAATTCTGAAGCATTTTTCCTGCTCGCTAAAATCATGCACTCTCTACAGCGCTTTGAAGATCGAGATGTCTTTATTCAAAAGGCACAAGTGCTAGACCCTGAGAGTCTTGATATCCGCCTTTGGCAACAATCCATTGAAAATTAAGATTCCATTCACTCTTTCTTGAAAGGTAGGAAAATGACTCAGTTATCAATGTCTGAACAATTCGGAAGTTTAACCTTTAACCAGGATGTTATGCGCGAAAAACTCCCGGAAGAGGTTTATACCAAGCTCATTGCCTGCATGGAGCAATTTACACCCCTGGATAGAGAACTTGCCGATCCCATCGCGCATGGAATTAAGGAATGGGCTCTTGAACATGGAGTCACCCATTACTGTCACTGGTTTCAACCGCTAACAGGGTCTACCGCTGAAAAGCATGACAGCCTTCTGGACCTGAAGGATGGAAGGGCTATAGAGCGATTTTCCGGTGATCAGTTAGTCCAGGGAGAACCCGACGCATCCAGCTTTCCCAGCGGTGGAATGAGATCCACATTCGAGGCACGCGGGTATACAGCCTGGGATCCTTCCTCTCCTGTCTTCATTGTTAAGGCGAAGAACGCACGAATCCTTACCATTCCGTCTATCTTCATTAGTTATCACGGTCAAGCACTGGATAAAAAGACGCCTTTGCTTCGTAGTATGAGAGTCATTTCAGAAGCAGCACAGGAAGCATTAGCAATGTTTGGCAAGGATGTCGATTGGGTACGACCCACTCTTGGTCCCGAACAAGAGTACTTTTTAATTCCCAAGGACCTGTACGATCAGAGGATGGATCTGAAATTGGCAAGTCGCACCGTCATCGGTGCCGCAAGTCCTAAAGATCAGCAGCTTGATGATCATTATTTTGCGCAGATACGCTATAAAGTATTGGATTTTATGCATGATGTGGAGGAGCAATTGCGAAATCTCGGCGTGCCTGTAAAAACCAGGCATAACGAAGTTGCCCCGAGTCAATTTGAACTTGCCGTTGTTTATCAGTTTGCTAACGTAGCTACTGATCATAATCAACTAACTATGCAGGTGATTCGAGAAGTAGCCAGAGATCATGACTTTGAAGCCGTATTTCACGAAAAGCCTTTTGCTGGTATCAATGGGAACGGCAAACACTGTAATTGGTCTCTACAGGACTCCTCGGGCAAAAATCTTTTAAACCCGGGTGAAAACCCACGGGAAAACCTTCCGTTTCTCTTCCTCGTTACTTCAGTCCTACAGGGAGTTCATCGCTATGAACGTCTGATCCGGTCTTCTATCGCCACACCTGGAAATGATCATCGCCTGGGAGCGAATGAAGCCCCGCCAGCGATTATTTCCGTGTTTCTCGGAGAAGAGTTGACGAAGATTATTGAAGAAGGGATTGAAGGAAACCTTGGATCTATGGCTAGCCCTCGTACCCTGGATTCCGGTGTAGAGTCGATCTTTGACCTTGCACAGGACAACACCGATCGAAACCGAACCTCACCCTTTGCCTTCACCGGTGATAAGTTTGAGTTCAGGGCTGTCGGCGGAGAACAGTCGGTAGCTATTCCTTTAACCTTCATTAATGTGGTCATCGGGGATGCTATCAAGGAACTCACCGGCAAGGTGAAGTCATTTATCTCCCAGGGAGATTCCCCAAAAGATGCTCTACTCAAAGTAATGCAAGAGTCCGCTCGCACTTCAACTCCTATTCGATTTGAGGGCAACAATTACTCTGAGGATTGGGTTGTTGAAGCTCAAAAGCGTGGCTTAAGCAATCTACGAAAGACCCCTGAAGCATTAAAAGTCTGGACAGATCAGGTCAATATAGACCTGCTATCGAGACATGATGTCTTAAGTAGTGAGGAGCTGGGTGCCCGCTATGCTGTTGAGTTGGAAAAGTACTCCACAAAACTCAATATCGAAGCCAATACCTTGATTAAAATGGTGGAAAGCATGGTTCTTCCAGCAGCCTTTGACTACCAGGCTACAGTCTCTGGAAGTATCTTGGCTGTGAAAGAAGTCGGTGTCGGGGGGTCCGCGGTAAAGTCCCAGGTAGCCCTTCTCGAGAAGATCTCTTCTTCTACAGGCCGTCTGGTAAAGAATCTTGAATTTCTGAAGAATGCACTCACCAAGTCTTCGGAATTAGAAGAGGATGCCTATGAACAAGCCAAATTCATTTCGGAGAAGGTTGTGGGTGCAATGGATTCTGTTCGTACAGAAGCCGACCTTCTTGAGCAGATCGTCGACTGCATGACCTGGAGAATGCCAGATTACACGGATTTGCTACATTCCAGATAATTGTTAAAAAAAAGCCCTGCCCTCTGGCAGGGCTTTTTTTACTCAATTTTCAAGTATTTCACCTGAGATGGATTCTTCTATGAGCATCACCGGAAATCCTTCTCTGATAGGGTATAAAACCTTACCATCCTCCCTGAGCAATGCTCCAGATAGCCGATAATTCACTGCCTTTCCATTTCGATGGGTTAGTTTGCCACAGGACTGAAGCTCATTGAGCTTCTCGATATTACTGTCTTGCACCAGACTGAGCCCCTGGTGGGTCTCGGGACAGCAAAGGATTTTAAGAAGTTCATTACTAATAGTTTCTTCCATGGCTCGCTCCACTTATGGATATCTAGATCTGATATGGTAATCAGGAATGGAAAATAAGGCAAATATACGATTCTGCATCCTGGTTCTCCTCCTTTTTCTTTTTCAACCTGACACACAGGGAGCTGAAAAGATCCTGAGTTGGATGCTTGAAAACACCTTTCCCCTGACCCCCCAAGAAATTCAAAATTGCCGAGAAATCCAATTTCAAGATTGTCTACTTGCTGAGCAAAGACTTCTACATTTCATCGGTAAAGAGAAGAATGAAAGCAGTCAAACTCCTTTATCTTCAGAACTCGAAAGGACTCTCTTAGAGAAAGGTGTGTTTGACCTGATCAGGCAAGAATTCTATCGTCTGCCAGGTCTACCTACAGCTTCAGTCTCTCTTTCTGCGTTTACCTCCGCATCTGGACTTGAAAACTCCTTAGAAATTCTAAGCGCATGGAAAAGTCGAGTTCAGACCACAGAAAGCATTGGGGACTTTTTCTTCTCCGATTCCTACAGGGACTACCTTTTCCAACTTGATACACTGCTAAAGAAGGCTCAAATTATCCTAGAAGAAGAAAGGGATAACAAACCCGCTGAGATTTCCAGCACAGAAGGGAAATACCCTGACAATTTGGGGTACGTTCTTAGCCATCTCAATAGAATCTTATTTGTTCTCTCTGAATCTCCCCCTGAGAAGTCCAGGTTGATCGAAAAAATTCAGCCTCATTTCAATGATCCGCCTGGGGCCAACCGGATCGATGAGTATCTACTCAGAGCCCTCGATAGAGTTCGATTTCACCCCCGACCAAGGCTTTTTGCACACCTCTATCAACTAAATTATGGACCTGTATTGGATAAACTGATTCAAATCTCAAAGGAGGTAGGGGAGGAACACGTCAAAATCATCCTCGAGGATCATTATGTTCATGAGGATTCCAAATCCAGTTCAAAAAATAATTATCGAAGTGTCTTTCTCAGGCTGCTTGAAGCAGGAATACAGGTACGTACAGATACTTACGCAGGCAGTTCAGGAAGCGGACAATCCCATAACAAGTTTTTCGTTATTAACGACGACTGGATATGGACCGGATCTCTGAATATTACCCGTAGCGGTATTCACGAAAACTTTAATCATGGAATCGAAATTAATTCCCCAGAGCTCAATCAACTCTATGCGAAGGAATTCCAGCAAATGTGGAATGGCCGCTACCAATCTAAGAAATGGGACAGCCCCATGCCATCTGAGATCTGGGTTGAAAGGACTCGGGTAGAAGTCCTCTTCTCACCACAGGACTTTATTGCACAAAGAGTCAGGAAGAGACTCCTGCAGGCACGCTCTTCCATCCAGGTAGGGATGTTTTATCTGACCAACGCCGATCTTCTCAAGGCCTTGTCTTTTCAAAATCGGAGAGGAGTGCCTGTTAGCCTGATGTTAGATGATCTTACCCTGGGGGCCATGATTCACAGCAAAGAGGGTAGAAATAGAAAACTAAGTGAATTTCTGGATTCTGAAGAACTAGACTATAGAACAGAGGGTACGAATCATCTCTTTCATCATAAGTTTGCTGTAATTGATGCAGGGATTGGGCCAGACCCGATGGTCATCACAGGCTCCTTTAATTGGACAATGGGCGCTGCGAAAAAGAATGATGAAAATGTCTTGATCATTCATAGTCCAGAAATGGCTAAGATCTTTCAGGGTAAATTTGCAAATTATTATGGGAAGGTCCCGCAAGCAAAAGAGGCACTCCCTGTACTTCAACTACCCTCCACCATGAACAGGCTACTGCGTGAAGGCGAGGATCTTCTCAGTTCCATGCATCCCATAGACAACAGTCTATTCCTGTCACTGGGTAGAAAATCCTTTCATGAAATTGTCTGGAAGGAGGGAAACCGATATATTCGCGTACCTGAATTCTTTAGTAGGCTCGGCGATGGTGCCCTGGTTTTAGAACATCCTGAATTGGGGCCAATTGATACATTTTACTATTCAAATCGCAATGGAAAGGTCTCAAGAGGTATATTAAGGGAATGGAGGCGGCTGGCTATCATCGGTGAATGGATGGGATGTCCTGAGAAAGCACCTGATGAGAACTGTGCATTTGAGCTCAGTAAATCAGATGAAAGGCTATGCCTGATCAAAATCTCAGAGATGGACAGATTAGAAGATTGGGTGCCTTGCCCGCAGAAGGAAGTAGATTGATGACCGTTATAGAATATCTGAATAAGCTGATTGAAGACAGAACTTGGGATACGATCTCGCCTTTGACCCAGCGTATCTTCCTGGCCATACTCGCGAGAAGCCAGGGTGGTCGAGGAACCCTGGAGTACGATAGCTTCCGCGAAACCACAGGTTTAGATTCTAAGGAAGAAAAAAAAGTCATTGAAGAACTTGTTGAGAAGGGTTTTCTTCAGTATTCAAGTAATGGGGAATTCGCCCTGGTAGAATCTCTGGATCATAGCAGTATGGCTATCCCGCTACCACCCTATAATGCGCCCAAAGAGGCACCAGAGTTTTTGGAAGCCCTGAGAAATCTGGTCTCCGGGCAGTGGACCGGGATTCTTGGCGGGGCTTTAATGGTCTATGTTGTTCAGACCTGGTTTGATTACATCTATCGAATGGATCATGACGACTCAGATCACGCCCATGACACCCTGAGCAGTGCCGGGGTTTTTGATGGATTCCAGGAACTGGAGAGCATAGCCTATAAAGAGCTCTCCAGACCACTTCATCTCATAACGCCCCTGGAATGGTCAGCTATCATAGTGGAAGCTGAGGAGAGGCCACCGGAGGTTCCGTTGACTTCCACTGATGTGGAAGCGATGTTTGCCCGTTTGGGAGAGTGAGCCGAAGGCGAGTGATTTTGAAGCCCCTGGGCTGCTGCAAAACTCGATACTCTGCTCATCCGCCTCTGACGTGACGATGCCACGCCATTCGTTGTCTTCACAGGTCTCGCGCTTTTCGCTAGCCCAGGAGCGCCAAAATCTCTCGACTTCGACTCACCCATTCTAAGTTTTTTGAGTTTAACTCACTACTGATTAATTTTTGTGATTCCGTGGCTCAATCACAGAATCCATACTGATCAAGCCTAAGAAGGCCAAAAAGACACGTAAGACGAAAGCCGGTGCGTGGTGGATGGATTGGGTAATTATTCACTTCTCTTCGAGAACACAACGTGAGGCGAGATAGAGAAAAATCGGAGCTCCTGGGCTAGCGAAAAGTTCGAGACCTGTGAAGACGACGACGGTACTAGCAGAGCTAATACCTAGGAGGATGAGCAGAGTATCGAGCTTTGCAGCAGTCCAGGAACTCCAATTTTTCTCTATTTCGCCTCACACATAGAGGACGTAACAGAAATATGCGAAGGCTGCCAGGATTAGAAACGGGGTGATGAACTCAGAGCTATCCCCGTGTTCGTATCCCTTGAGCTGTTCTGACGGCATTCTTTGCCGGGCACCTCTGACCATCTGTAGCCATGAATGGGATTGAAGGACGCGAGTGGGATCAAGAACGGCTTCTCCTCCCTGCTCCATAGCAAAGTCCTGACTCATCCGGATTCCGATAGATTCAGGTTTTGGAGGTTTTACTTTGACTTCCTCTGGGCTTTCTACTGACTGAGTGACATTCGTCTTCATGAGCGGCTCATGATTTATAACGACCTCTCCACGTGGAGGCTGAAATGCCACTTCTTCATCAACTGGCAGAATCTTATCAAGGTAGGCAAGGTCCTCTTGAACCCTGATTTTTCTTTCCCTACTCTTCTTATGTTCTTCCTTCTTCTCTTGGATACGCTTCACATCCTGCATAGAAAAAGACCCGTCTTTTGGTTTGACACCCTGTACCGTACGAGATGGCATTTTCTCTAGCAAAAGAAGTCTGTCGGTAGAATCGAGCAGGGGAGTTCTCTTAGAGGGCACAGAATCCGATACCTTTTGATTTTTCACGGGAGCATTTTTTGGAGCCTGCCTGGGACCGGGATTATGAACTGGTTGAGAAGGAGTTCTCCTTTGCCCACCAGCCTTGGGAGTGGGCACAGATGCTTTTAGATTTGTGAGATTCGCTCTCCTCACAGGAGGACTTTTTACCTGAATGGGCTGAATTTCAAGCGATACCGACTTCTCAGATTTTTTCTCTACCACCGCGGAATCCTGGGAATTCTTTACCAGACCCAGTCGGGCTTCAAGTTCAGGGGCAATATACTTTCCCTGGTTCTGAGAGGTGATTACATCCTCGGATCTCTGGAGTGGATGAGTAATAAACTCAACGGGGTCTACGGCGGAGATCCAACTCTGTGTAGACCTCTTTGAGGGAGCCGGAACCTGGAACCCTGTGGTAACAACACTAAGTTTTGTTCCACATTGAAAGCAGAATCGAGCAGTTGGTTCATTTGGTGTCTTACACTTATTACACGGCTTCATTCATTCCCTCACTTCAGTTAAGAGAAAATTGATGGAGAAACTCCCTTACTGGAAATATCGGTATATTTGGGTGAAATTCTTACAAAAATGGGAGTTTTTTAGGGCTTTTTGTATCAGTTTACAGCCTGGTTTTGAGGTAATCGACGAGGTCGATTCGTTCCCCGGTTTTCTGATCGACCAGGAAGTAGTTGGTATTGTCCTCTGTGGAGCGATCTTTACCCATACTGCTGACACCAAGGCTGTCTCCCCAGGATGACTTTCGAAACATCTCTAAGAACTCCCCATTACTACTTACCGGATTCTGGTAGTAGAGCAGCTTCAATTGGAGTTCCTCTTTAAATGTCTCCGGCGACCATTCTACTTCGGTATAGATGGCTTCCTTTCCATAGGACAAATGATCCCGTACATGGGCACCATAGTGGTAGCTGTACTGGCTTGAGGAATGTAACTCATCAAGGACTTTTCCAATACCCTTTACGAATTCACGATCTGGAATAGGTTTGGATGCGAAAAAGACATCCCATTCCTCCTTGGTGGGATTTCTTCCTGTGGTAGCAACTTTATAAGCAGCGAATTCGTCTACATCATCCTTGAGACGAGTATGAAAAATTTTCATGAATCCATCTTCAAGTTCATCTGTGACGGTAGGTCCTTCGGTATCTACCCCTTCAAACAGATCACCCGTATGTTCTCCTATGATGGTGTTCTGATTATCTGGATCAAACGGGTCTTCATAATAATCGATGACCTCCACTTCTATTTCTTCTTCCGTATCATCCCCCGGACCGGGATAGGGTAAAATGCTGTAGCGATCATCTTCTGCAGGAGGGGAGGCAGAACCATCCTCATCTGCTCCGTTACCATTTGGACCAGATCCTCCCTGGCCAATAATATCCTTGATGATATTATTCTGACTTTCAAAATTTTTGAGATCTTCGAATTGGTCCAGGCTGATAAAATCCCCTGAAGGGAGCTGGATACTCGGGCTTTTGGCCCTCAAATTCTCCAGCATTTTAACAGGAGCGAGCGAGTCGTTAAGTTGAGACTTCAGATTTCTAACTTCTTCCCGAACTGTTGTATGTATCGGAGTAGCGCCAGTTTCTGCACCCACCACCCTCACCAGGCTGCCCGGTTCAAGCTCTTCTAGTATCTCGATATACTCCTCTACGATCAATCGCTCCACAGTTGTGGAGGAGAGGGGCGGGAGCTGATGCCTTAAGTCTTTGATCACATCTGTAGAACCTTCGGGAACACGCTGTAGAGGATCTTCGGGGTGCTGAAGAGCGATGGCAAGTTCTTCTGGTTCATCGGGGAAACTATATTCCAATGTTTGCGGCTGAACCGCAAGGCTCAGCCCCTGGTCCAGTTTCATTGCCTTAAGACTAATACGACTTAAGCAGCCTAAGGATTGATTAAAGGACTCCAGGCGTGCCAGGGCGGTCACCAGACGGGGTTCATTCATCCAGTCAATCTCTTCAAGGGATGTACTGCGCAAGGCTTTCAAAAGTTCTTCAAACAAATCTGCGGAAGTGCGATCGGAGCGGAAGAAGAAGGAACTATATCGAGGGTCCAGAATATACTTCAAAATACTCTCCCGTTGTACTGGCACCTTAGCTACCACGAAGAGCTTTTGAGGCTGGTCATCAGAAGCGGGATTTGCCGGTTGAAACTTCAATTCCCCCTTTAGAAGAGTGATGTTTTTCTCTTTGTTTCCGAATCTATCTTTCTTTCCGGTGTAGTAAATCCCTCTTGCCAGAATGAAAAGATGAGAAAACTTCCCACCTGAGTCGAGTACTTCCCGCAGAAAATACTCAAAGACTCCCTTGCCGCCTCTTTCCTCATATCCATAGGGAACTGATTGAGCAAAATCAGTCTGGGGTGCATACCATCTCTTATCGTAGCGGCCAATCGAATCCAATCGGCCCGTGGCATACTGGAAGCCCGCTTCGGAGATATAGTAGGAACGTAGATCTTCCTCAAACAGGATGTCCAGTCCTCGTTGGGATCTAAGAGAGGAATTGTAGAGGACCACCACAGACAGGGCGGATAGGATTCCCAGCGCAATAATCGGAATCAGAATTCCGCGTTGGCTAGCGACTAAGCGCATAGGAATCAAAGATTTCAACGATGTTCTCCTCATTTCCTGTGTTTTCCTTATAGGCAATGTAAAACTCCAGGACACCGCCTGGACGCAGAAACCAGAGTGGATTTCTCACCCCAATACGCTTATTGGGGCTTCGAACCAACATTTTTGGAGACTTATTCCCTTCACTGAAGCCCCGAATCATGAAGTCTCCTGCTTCAGAAAAGTAAAGCTGTGACAAGGTGCCGTCCTCACCCTTTAGCAAACAGTAAGAGGAGCCCCGGGGCTGACCCTCCGAAGGATGAAGAACTTTGGATGACACCTTTAGATATTGATTGAGAAAACCTGTAACTCGCCGGGCAGCACCAAGAGAAGAGACTCGATCCATCTTTCCCCGACTGGTTTTCCCTGACTGAGACATCAAGGCATAGGCCATGCTGATCAAAACAGCCAGAAAAGAAAGACCAATCAGAACCTCCAATAGTGAGAATCCTCTTTTGGAGGTCCCGATCAATCCAGTTTGAATATTGCCCCTTGTCTTAGTCATGCTCTTGATAGACGAAATGCCTTTTTTAAATGATCGGTACGCTTGACAGAATGGTCTGTAGAACCATTTTTCGTGGACCCTTGCCTTCTACTGGATCCCAATGAATTTCAAGTACAGCGTTGCGTAAAGATAAATTAGTTTCCTGACCTGTCACCGGTTTTAGTACAAATCGAAATCGATAGTGCGATAAAGCCTTAACAAGCAAGGGAAATTCAGCGCTGGAGACCCCACTTAATGAAGGTCCAAATGACTGGAAATAGGGAGATGTTCCTCTTTCTTTGTTATCTACGGCACAAAGAAATCCATCGTGGGTTGGAATTGCCTGTAAACCTTGCCTGGAAAGCCCTAAAGCGGTTTCAAACACCCTCCGGGCTATCAGGTGGGCATAGGTACTGCGAGAGCTTCTCTCCTGAAGTCTGCCAGTCCGGGTCAACAGATGGACCATAGGGATGGCGCATACCAATAAAATACTGGTCACAACCACAATTTCCATCATGGTGACTCCACGTCTTTGATGCGGTCTTTGCTGAAGGGGATACCTATCGTTCATAGGTATGAATGCGGGTACCGGGAGGCTCCGTCATGGGTCGATACAAGATTCGCCCTGCTTCAGAACCAATAGGGTAGCTATATTTAACGGGATCAATATCACGCTGAATTTTGTAAAACTTCGCAGCCTTCTGCTCTTCTGTATCCGCTGCTTGAGCGGAGACTTCCGTGGGACTGGAAATCAGAATTTCCTCTCCAAATATGCGGCCGCTCTTATCCTGGTGAGTTGAAAGTTTCACAGGGTTCTCAAGACTCTGAGAAAGATTCTGAACTTCCAGACCTCTACTTGACTCCAGTAATGTAATTCGAGATGCGTCTGGAGTGACCTTAATCCGAAAGGTGGTTCCCAGAACTCCTGCTACCGCTACCGGTGTCTGAATCCCAAAACTCTTGGATCGCTTCTCGATGAAACAATCAAGAGTACCCTCCAGAATCTTTGTATAAATACGAAATCTCTGAGAGGGATCTGGTCTTTGCAGCAGAATAGTTGTATTGGATTCCAGGAAAAAATCTCCATGCTCATAGAGATACATGTGCAGGAAGGAATCCTTGCCAAGGACAATTTTATCTAAGGGAAATAGGGGCCTCTTATCAATATCCGCTGACTGCAGTCTGACTCTTTCCACGGAGTCTGCGGGATGGTAGTACGCTTCTCCGCTAAAATTTTTCACAATACCCAGAACCGGGTTTTTATCGGCGGGATTCTCACAGCCTGTGAAACAAACTAAAAGAGCGGGCACCAACAAGAATTTCAACATAATTCTAATTTTACGACGAGTTAGCTTAGATTGCCTACCGGGAAGATGTTCAGACTGGTATATAATGAATTCTTTTCTGATCAGAGCACCCATGAAAAAAGCATATAAAGATCTCCAGGAATTTATCCATATCCTAGAGGAAAACAAAGAATTATTAAGAATTCAGGAGCAAGTCGACCCGAGGCTGGAAATCTCCGAAATCTATTTACGCCATGCAAAGAGTCCTGGAGGGGGTAAGGCACTGCTCTTTGAAAATGTTAAGAATTCGAGAATTCCTGTTCTGATCAATACCTTCGGATCCTATAGGAGAATGGGTTTGAGCTTTGGTTCTCATACCTACGAGGACTACGAATCAGAGATGCTGTCTCTATTGGATCTATCTGTTCCCGAGGGAATCCTGGGAAAACTAAGCAAGGGTTTGGAACTCCTCCCACTCCTAAAATATCCGCCCCGTCGAATTCTCACCTCCGCTGCTTGCCAGGAAGTGGTTCTGAAAGGTGATGAAGTGGATCTTTCTCTATTGCCCGTTATGACCAGTTGGCCCGGGGATGGGGGGCCATTTGTCACCCTGCCCCTGGTTTTCACCAAATCAATCGATGGGAAAAAAAAGAACATGGGCGTTTATAGAATGCAGATTTATGACCGCAACACAACCGGAATGCACTGGCAGATTCACAAAGATGGATCACATTTTCATGGAGAATATCGCAAAGCAGGAAAACGAATGGAGGTAGCGGTGGCGATCGGGGCTGATCCAGCAACCGTCTATTCTGGGACCGCTCCGCTTCCCAACGGGGTCTACGAATTGCTCTTCGCTGGCTTTTTAAGAGGGAAAGGAATCCCAATGGTTCCCTGCAAAACTGTGGATCTTGAAGTTCCCGCTAATGCTGAAATCATCCTTGAGGGATATGTGGAACCTGATGAACTTCTCGATGAAGGTCCCTTCGGAGATCATACCGGCTACTATACACTCAAGGAACCCTATCCAGTTTTTCATGTAACCGCCATCACCATGAAAAAAAATCCCATTTATCTCAGTACAGTGGTAGGTCGATCGCCCATGGAAGATTGTTACCTGGCCCATGCCACTGAAAGACTTTTTTTACCGTTACTTCGGCACATTGCTCCTGAAGTACTCGATCAACATCTACCCTGGGATGGAAATTTTCATAATTGCCAGGTATTCACAATCCAAAAACACTATCCCTACCAGGGTCGAAGACTGATGAGTCACATCTGGGGATTTACGCAGGCAAGCTTTTGTAAATGCATTGTTACTGCCTCAGAGGAGGCACCGATACACAATGACGCTGAATTTATGGATTATTTCCTGGATCATGCTGATTTCTCCAGGGGTCTTTTCATCACGGAAGGGATCGTGGACGCGCTGGATCATTCCGCTATCCATAAGTTTCATGGCGGCAAGATTGGAATCGACATTTCCCACCCGATTGAAGGAGAACCGGGATTTGGAGAACCAACACTCAAAGAACAGCACCCCAAGCGGGTGGACTGGGTTGACAAGGAACTCGCCATGTTAGATCCTTCCATCATTGGTTGCGAGTCCTATGGGCTTGATCTCAAGAATCCTGTATTGATCCTTAAGGTGTATAAGAAGAACAAGCCTCATATCGGTAGGGATCTTTCAACTAGAATTTTCGATCGCATCAATCTACGACCGTTTAAAGTTTTTGTCATAGTGGATGAGAAAAATAACGATTTGAAGGACTATCATAGGATTTTGTGGAGAGTGTTTAATAACACTGACGCCCTGAGGGATGTCTTTCGAGAGGGAGATAGGGTTCTGGTGGACGCTACCTATAAGATAGCCGAAGAAGGGTATGAGCGGGAATGGCCCGCAGATTTAGAAATGAGTTCTGAGATCGTCGCGAGAGTCACGGAGCGTTTCAGCCCATCAGAGCTTGCTGCCGAGTCGGTAGACCCTAACTTAAAAAGGAAACATTGAGCCGATTTATGACTGTTAGGATTTTATTTGTGTGCCTTGGAAATATATGTCGATCACCTGCAGGTGAAGGAGTCATGCGGCAAATAGTTGAAAAGGCCGGTTTGAGTACAAAATTTCATATCGATTCCGCCGGAACAGGGGCCTGGCATGTGGGAGAATATCCTGACTCCCGGATGACCCAGGCAGCCAGGCAACGGGGAATTGAACTCAAATCACTCGGTAGACAGATAACCAGGGACGATTTTCATGAATTTGATTTTGTGATCGCCATGGATGATGATAACTATCGAACTTGTCAGTCCAGGCAACCCGCTGACGCGAAGACCCGCCTGCATCCTATGAATGAATTTATACATTCCAAGTCTATCAGCGGGATTCCCGATCCCTATTACGGAGGACCCGGAGGCTTTGAAACCGTTCTAGACCTGGTACAAGAGGGCTGTGAAAATCTTTTGCGGCACATCGTAGAGGAACTTAAAGAGGAGTAAGGAAATGATAAAGAAAGCATTGATCACCGGCTCCAATACAGGCATAGGATTTGCCCTGAGTCTAGCCCTGCTCAAAAAGGGTTACCATGTGATTTCGTGGTGCAGAAAGCCCGAGTACTTTTCCCTCCTACATGCTGAATTTTCCAAAGTAAGTGATAACTTCGATCTCTTTGCCTCTGATTTTGAACAGGATTTTACTTCCACCCTGGAAGAAATTGTCTCCAAAGGGCTGGTACCAGATGTAATCATCAACAATGCCGCGATCGCTATTCGAGATACCGGTGATTTTCATAAAGATCAGAACGGTATCGAGAGATCCATGAGAGTAAATGTCCTCGCACCGATGAGGATTTGTGAATTTTTCGCCTCCAAGATGGCGGAGCTGCCCTGGGGAAGGATCATAAACATCTCTTCAAAAATGGCATCACTCGATGACAACAAATCCGGTGGCTCCACTCCCTATCGAATTAGTAAAGTAGCTCTCAATATGTATACCGTGAATCTCGCTCATAAGATGAGTGACACGGCAATCAAGGTTTTTGCAGTGCATCCGGGATGGATAAAAACCCGGATGGGGGGAATGATGGCACCAAATGAAATTGAAGATTCGGTACCTCGAATCCTTTTCACCTTGTCAGAAGATGCCGATTCCTTACATGGAAAGTTTCTTTTTGGAAGTGAAGTTCTACCCTGGTAGAGGAAGGTGACATGTCGAAACAGCCTCGCATTTCTATTCTTAGTATAAAGGAAGAACAATACCTTGGATCTCTCCTCTCAAAAAATCGCAGAGAGCAGCTAGAGTCCTTAAGGGAGAACGCTTTATTAGATCAGTTTCTGGACATGGTGTCCCAGGATGAGCTTCTCATCGCCTTCGAGGAGGGGGTTGAGAAAATCAGCTGGGAATCGGGACAGGGTTTTGAACTAATCCTTAGTGAGGATTTCTTTCGGGATCCTGCTGCAGTGGGACGTGCCTATAAGGCGGTACGAAAAATATTTTTCGAAAACTTCGTAGATGAGGAGACTCTGCTAAACCTTGGATCCGGAGAGGAAGATGGTTCAGAGGTACAAGACTCCGCTCAAGTCGAGGTGGAGCTGGAACCCATAGAGGAAAGTCCAGTAGAGGTGCAAGAGCCTGAGGCTGATACACCAGACGAGGATGAGGAACCCGAGGCTGATACTCTAGACGAGGTTGAGGAACCCGAGGCTGATACTCTAGACGAGGTTGAGGAGCCTGAGGCTGATACTCTAGACGAGGTTGAGGAGCCTGAGATTGACAGTCCAGACGAGGCTGAAGAACCAGTGGCTAATAGTTCAGACGAAGAAGAGGAAGAATGTCTGCTGTCCAAAGTAGGTGAATTAGACCAGAATACACTGAGTAGTGATTCAATTGATAATACCGAGGCAGACGAGTTTTCTAACCTGGCATCCTTTGATGGAGAAGATACCCAGCAAGAAGAAGCCGCTGATGATGATGAAGATGACGCGGAAGCCCTCCTTTCGAAGGTAGGGGAGCTCGATGAGAATACCCTCAATTCATCCCAAGAAATCGAAGCCGATGAGTTTTCGAATCTAAGCGCTATTGATGATTCTGAAGATGACGATGATGCTGAAGCACTCCTGTCCAAAGTCGGAGAACTCGATGAAAACACCCTCAGCGATACGAATGACCATGAAGATGTTGATGAATTCTCAAACCTGGCGGCAATGGATTCCGAAGAAGATGAGAAATCCGCTGAAGAGTTAGCGGATCAACTCATCGCTGAAGCAGAAGAATCTGCGGAAGTTGAATCCGCGCAAGACATGGCTGACAGACTTCTGGCTGAAGCTGAAGGGGCGGCCGGAGAAGAATCAGCTGATGATCTCGCTGAGCAGCTCTTGGCTGATGCGGAAGGGGCTTCTGAAGAGTCCGCTGACGATGTCGCGGAGCAGCTATTAGCCGATGCGGAAGGGGCTTCTGAAGAGTCCGCTGATGATGTCGCTGAACAGCTATTAGCCGATGCGGAAGGGGCTTCTGAAGAGTCCGCTGATGATGTCGCGGAGCAGCTATTAGCCGATGCGGAAGGGGCTTCTGAAGAGTCCGCTGATAATGTCGCTGAGCAGCTTTTGGCCGATGCCGCAGGGGCTGGAGAGGACGAAGCTGAAGAAAGTGTGGATGAACTCGATACCTGCATTGCCCAATTGGAAGAACTTGGTATGGCCAAGAATAAGATTGAGACACTCGCTAAGGCCGTGCGAGGCGGCAAGGCTCCTATCGAGATGGTGAAGCAAACCATTGAAAAGCTCAAGGCCGCTAAAGGCTAATGATTCTCATTGGTTAATCTGAAGGGCCGGGATTCTAAGCTTTGAAAACTTGTGAGCTGAACTTCCGTGCAGGAGAAACTCCATGCCCTCAAACTCCACTTCCATGCTTATTACCATTCCAAAATCCTCTTCGATGCTCAAACCAAATTTCCCATCCGCCTTTTTTAAATATGCTTCTACGGGAATCTCAAGAGTATCGCTTTGACCGGTCCGAAAATCATTCGAATCAAGCGTCTGGTTAGTAGAACTTCCATTGGCGGAAATAACATTGTTCTCGGGAACCTTAAAGGAAAAATCGAAATTCTGACCTTCTGGAAATTCAGCGTGAATGGAATAATCCTCTCGAGTTTCCAGGCTAAATCCATGGAGCTTTACCCAGGCAAAATGATTTTCGGGATCTGACGCATTTTCTATGCGAACTGTCAGAGCTACCTGGGCAATTCGCGTGGTATGAAATGGGGTCATTCTCATCTTCAAGGCATCCGGCACCCCGGAGAACTCGAAACTACTACCAAAGACCGGCACAAGAACGGCTGTTTCCTGGTCAATACTAGAGATCCTGGCTTCAAGGGGGCCAAGGAATATCTTGTGGAGAAGAAGCCATTCCGATTGAATTGAATCCTGTAGATTTGGTGTAACTACCCAACTTAAAGAGGTCAGGGAACTCATTTCATTGAACAGGTCTGGCAGCACCGCATCATTTTGAAGACTTGTATAGAGTCGATTCCTCAACGAGATTGTCTCCTGAATTAAGGAATCTGAGAGTCGGTTTCCCTGCTCCACGATAAATTCTCTTGAGTTCTGGTCAGCCTCCGAGAACAATTGATTTCCAATCTGGTGTAACAACCCACCGGGTGAAGTCTCCACATCAGGGTAGAACACCCCGCTATAGAGCGGGTCCTCAAGTGCGGTACTGAGGATTGGCAAATTACTCTGCGATAGAGGTGTGGCTCCCGTACCGGTATCAGTTCCAAGCAATGGCCCGAGAATACCCATGCTCAGGTCCCTTAGACTCAGATCAGCCTTAAAAGAAGCCTCCAATGCTACCAGGGATGAAAACCTCGAAAAGGGGAGTATGGCCAATTCCACACTTTGGGTTCCCGCAGGTAAATCTATGGCAGAGAGCAGGGAACCAACAAAAATGCCTGATGAGGAATTAGTCTTTTCCACCGAATCCAGCCTTGCATAAATCCTGTTGGTATCCACAGGTACATAGAGATCTCCTTTCCAGGATCCATTTGAATCGGTATGACGACTTCCTGGAAAAGAGATGGTAGGTGCCGGGTAAAATAATTCATTCAAAGAGGTTCCAAAGTTTAGAGCCCCGCTTTGAATCCCTTGAGGATCGGTTGCCACCGATGCGACACTCACTCGCCTCCCGAGGGGTAAAAATCCCATCCAATACGCTCTTCCTGAGCTGACCTCATCCAATGGGGAAACAGAGCTTGAAGAAAGAAACTCTAAATAAACTTCAGAGCTTTTGCCAATATTTTGAAGAAGTCGACCTCTCCAGACTCCTCCCTCCAGTCCAAAAATGGCGAAGAGGCGATCCATGCCCGGAGTAGAAGTCAGGCTCTGTAGTGTCTCAGAACTGAAAACCGGGCTCAGGACCCAACCGGTACGAACTGGGTAAGATGCCTGGGAGTCTAAGTCTCCAAGTTGTAAATCAGCACCGACTTCAAGATCAATATAAACTCCCATACTCGGTTCAACCTCGGCAAGAGTTGCATAGTGCGAAAAGGCCTCACTTGAAGTAGGCTCATAGACTTTCCAGCGCTGCTTGACGGGATCAATACTGAAGATTCGATTAACGGAAGAAGCCGACGCACCCAGTACATCCACAATGCCAGTGGAGGTCAAAGTTTGAAAGTGCAAAAGAGATTCACCCGACGGAATTTGCTGCGCAAAGGAATAACTTAAAAAGGTGAATGCCAGCAGCAGATGTTCAGTAAGTCGGGAAGGAACCTTCGATTTCAGGAAACTTTTCATGAGGCTTGCATTTCATCATATTTCTTCTTCGATATCGAGACTCAGGAAAAGAAAAACGGACCCCCGGTTAAGGGAGTCCGTTTTCTTGAATCGATTCTAACTAAATTTACTTATTCAGATTTATATTGTTGCGATCGATGTGCTCGAGTGTGGCCTGAATGGCCCAGTCGGGCATGGGAATATTTCCCCAATCGATGTCCTTATGGGTGAGAGGCATTACCTCACTCGTATCCACAAAAGTGCTGATAGTTCCTACAACCTCTTCAATGAGCTGACGAACAGCTTCGGTCAATACGGTATCTTTCCCTACCAGAAGGTCTTCCTTGGTTTGGGTAATAACCGTGTCTGGCTGAAGGGGTCGCCCCTCGATCATGGTACCGAAGGGAGGAAACGCCCTGGCATGAGGTACATAGACCTGCAATTTCGAATGAGGAAGCACGAAGGGGATGGGTGAACCAGAACCCGCACCGTTAGGAGTTCCCACAATCTTGATGCGCTCAAACTCCTTGAGGATACTCAAGCAGATATCAGTGGTGGAATAGCACCCACCGTCAGTGAGAACATACACAGGCTTGAGGTAAGGCTTGATCTTATTAACCCGATCATTCAAAGCCAGATTCACGTAAAATGGCTCCAACTCTCCATCCTTATAATGGGAATTGATTTCCTCCATGCTTACATCCATTCCAAAAGCCTTTTTGAGCACAACTTGCATTGCCTCTGGCTTGGTGAAGATCTCTGTAAGCATTTCATCGGTTAACTGGGGAAACGCGGCCTGAAAGAAGATCTTGGAGAGCTTACGCTCAAACCAGGAATCATTAGGAACTTTCTCAGAAGGATCAGCTTCTGCAACTTCCACATCTTTCTTGTGCTTACCTTTAAACCAGTCCGCAACCTTGGAAATCCAGCTCTTGGTGACTTTGGAGTCGGAGGATTTCTCAATCATGTAGTTAGCGAACAGGATTCCCCATGGTCCTACTCCACCGCCATTGCCGCGCAGGTCAAGGATCATTCCCTCAGTATCCTTGATGGTGTCAAAAACCTGCTCGAACTGCTCGATTGGGTCTTCTGTCTTCATCCAGGAATCAATTTTGACGTAGCCAAGATTAGCTTCTTCAAAGATCCTTACCTCGATGGGCAGAGGTCCACTTACCTTTTGCTTTACCGCTTCGTCCAGTTTCACACCACTCTCATCGTTAATCCAGGCTGTTTCAGCTGCTGCAACTCCGGTCGGGGGGGCACTTTGCCACGGGGAGTACACAGTAACTAACTCACCATCAGGATCACGAAAAATCATTTCGGCCTTGCGAGAGCGAGGCTTCCCAAGAAGTGGGCTGTGAATATAGAGCTGACCTGAAAAGATTGCCCAGAACTGGCTTTCCGATGAAGCTCCGATTTGCTTTCGAGCGGCCCTTGCCATCTGGCGAATGGTGCGTCCCTCAAACTTTACGAGTTCATAACCGGGCTTAATACCAGCCTTCTCAAATTCTGTGTCAGCGGGTACTTTGAAGACCACAACCTTTCGGCCCTCTACCATGGTTATCCCAATTCGCTGAAAATAAACCTTCTCTGTTTCACGGATTTTACTGAAGCTGCCGTTATAACAGTGTCCGTCTCTCAAAAGGGTCTGAGCCTCAGTGACAGCCGCGTATAGGTCGAGATCAGACTCCGAGTTCTTCATGCGATCCATGAAGTCACCCTTGATGGCGTCCCAATCAACACCGTGATCTTTCTTTTTCAGTTCAAAGAAAACATATGCATTTTTATAAGCATTCCAAAAATGCTCAAAGTCTTCCACACGTTGCTCCGTAGTAAGTTCAGCAAAGCTTGAACCCACCAGAAGCAGCATTATGGCCAGGAATCGATTCAATTGATTTTGGATCATGGCAGATTACCCTCCTAAAAAGAGATAAAGAGTTTAGCACCGCAGCTATGTATGCATACATATTCAGGACTAAAAAGGTTGCCGAAAAGGACAAAATACTTGGAAATTAAGGAAAGAATGGTTAACGGGATACAGTGTGGTGATTTACTCTATCGAGGGCCCCCGGGGTAACTCACCAATGTTACGAAGATCCTATGTTCTCTATTCCTCTTACGCCCTTGTTTTAATTTAGTCGATATCCCAATTGAACATGGATTGGCAGTTAGATGACTCTTAGGATAGTCTCACGTGTTCATTACTTTCTCTAAAAGATGGGTTCAAAGATGCAAAAACATAAGCCAGCACGGGTGATTCAAGGTGTATACATCAAGTCTCCCGAGCAGATTGAAGGGATTCGGACCTGCTCCCAATTAGCAGCAAAAATCCTCCATACTCTGGGCACTATGGTTCGACCCGGAGTACGAACCGAGGAAATTGACGAAGCCTGCCACGAAATGACCCTTGAAAATGGGGCCATTCCCGCGCCGCTTGGTTACCGCGGATTTCCTAGATCGGTATGTGTGTCTGTGAACGAGGTAGTTTGTCACGGGGTTCCAGGAGAACTCATGCTCAAAGAGGGGGACCTGGTCAATATAGATGTAACTCCCATATTGAATGGCTATTATGGAGATACGAACTACACCTTTTATTGTGGCGAGGTGTCCGACGAAGATAGCGCTTTAGTGGATACAACACGCCAGGCAATTTACCGTGGCATTGAACAGGTCCGACCTGGAAATCAACTCTCCAATATAGGATTTAAGATCCAAAAGCTCGTTGAGAAACGTGGCTACTCCGTAGTACGCGAATATACAGGTCATGGAGTGGGACTTGAATTTCACGAGCAGCCTACGGTTCTCCATTACGGAAAGCCAAACAAAGGCATCAAACTCATGCCGGGCATGGTTTTTACCATTGAACCCATGGTAAACATCGGTACCTGGCAGACCGATCTCGATCCCGTAGACGGCTGGACCGTATACACCAAAGATCGCAAACGCTCGGCCCAATTCGAACACACGATCCTGGTCACAGAAACGGGTGCGGAAATCCTTACCTACCGAGAAGAACTCTGGGGAAAACTACCCGAATCCTTAGCTCAGCTTGGTGTAAAGATCCCCCAGGGATATTGATTAATCCTCCGGGACGGGTTTCAGGTTCCAGATTTCATTTGCGTACTCTTTAATGGTTCTATCTGAGGAAAATTTCCCCATATGAGCCACATTGATCACCGCATTGCGATACCAGGCTTTTTTGTCCTTGTAGAGCTTAAAGGCTTCCATCCTGGCCCGATCGTAGTCTTCCAGGTCCGCAAGGACCAGGTAAAAGTCACCCTTTTGTAAAAGAGAATAGAGGATCGGCTCGAATAGGTCTGGATCTTCTGGAGAGAAAAACCCTGATCCTATGAGATCCAGAGCGTTACTGATTTCCGGATTCTCGTTGTAAACATCCCATGGAGAATAGGTTGAGGAGGTTCTGATCTCTTGTACCTCCTCGGCCCTTAACCCGAAGATAAACATGTGGTCTTCACCTATCTCTTCAGCCATCTCCACATTAGCTCCGTCCATCGTCCCTATGGTCAGAGCTCCGTTCAGGGCGAATTTCATGTTTCCGGTTCCTGACGCCTCCATCCCGGCTGTGGAAATTTGCTCGGATAAATCGCTAGCTGGAAAAATCATTTCAGCCAGGGAAATCTTATAGTCCTCCAAAAAGACTACCTTAAGCTTGTCGCTGGTTTCTCGATCATGGTTGACGAATTCACCAACAGAGTTGATCAGCTTAATGATCAGTTTTGCCATGAAATAACCAGGAGCCGCTTTTCCGCCAAAAATGGCGGTAACTGGCACGGGCAGGGCATCAGGGTCATTCTTGAGCCTCTGGTAGAGAATCACCAGGTGTAAGATATTAAGGAGCTGCCGTTTGTATTCGTGCATGCGCTTGATATGGACATCAAAAAGAGAATCAGGATCAATACTGACTCCGTTCTTTCTTTCGATCAACTCCGCTAAAACCTTCTTATTCTGGGATTTGACAGCTTCGAATTTCTCCAGGAAGGCACGATTTTTGGAGAAAGACTCAAGTTCTTCCAGGCGGTGAAGCTCAGTAACCCAGTTTGGTCCAATCTTGGAGCTGATCAGCTCAGATAATTTTGGATTACACTGGTAGAGCCAGCGCCTGGGCGTGACTCCATTGGTCTTGTTATTAAATTTTTCAGGATAGAGCTGAGCAAAGTTTCTAAGGAGATTCTTCTGTAATAACTCGGAATGAAGTCTGGCGACTCCATTGACGGAATGACTTCCAACTATGGACAGGTATGCCATGCGCACCTTTTTTTCGGCACCTTCCGCAAAGAGAGACATTTCCCGGATTTTATCTTCCTCTCCTCTAAACTTTAGCGAGACGTCCCGTAAAAACACTCGGTTCACTTCATAGAGAATCATCAAATGGCGGGGAAGGAATTCCTCAAAAAATCCTACATTCCATGTCTCCAGAGCCTCGGGGAGCAAGGTATGATTGGTATAGGCACAAGTCTTTTGAGTGATTTCCCAGGCATCCTCAAAATTAAGGTGCTCCACGTCTAGCAGAAGACGCATTACTTCAAGAATCGTCAACGCTGGATGGGTATCGTTAAGCTGAATGGCTACTTTTTCAGGAAATTTATCGAAGCGGGAATGTGTCTTTTTATAACGGCGAATGATGTCTTGAACCGAGGCCGCAACAAAAAAGTACTGCTGCTTAAAGCGCAGAGCCTTTCCCTCATAGTTATTGTCATTGGGATACAGTACCTTAGAAATTCTCTCCGCCTCATTCTTGGCCCCGACGGCACTGAAATAGTCACCTTCGTTAAATTCCTTGAGATTGAAATCCTCTGTGGCATGGGCAGACCACAACCGCAATGTATTCACGGTTTTATTATGAAATCCGACGATGGGTAAGTCGTAAGGAACGGCCAGAATTTCTTCTCCATCAACCCACTCGTATTCCGAAGATTTTTGGCCATGGGGCTTTAGCACTCTTCCCCCGAATTGAACCTTGACTGCTCTTCCGGGTTTCGGGATTTCCCAGGGATTTCCATGCTTTAGCCAGGAATCTGGTTCTTCATGCTGGAAACCATCCACGATCTCCTGACGAAAAATTCCGTATTCGTATCTAATTCCATATCCAATGGAGGGATAGGAAAGTGTGGCCAGTGAATCCAGGAAACATGCCGCGAGCCTTCCAAGACCTCCATTTCCAAGAGCAGCATCCTCTCCAGTCTGGCGAAGTTCATCATAGTCGAGGCCCAGGTTTGAGCATGATTCCCGTACTTCGCTTTCGACTCCGAGATTAAGGACATTATTCTCGATGAGACGACCCATGAGAAACTCAAGAGACAGGTAATACATCCGCTTGGGATCCTGCTTGTAATACCTGGTCTGGGTCTCCATCCAACGATTGATGATCTCGTCTCGAACAGACAGAGCCAGAGAATAATATTGATCGTGGACCGAAAGATTGTACTGATCCTTGACCCGCGAATACTTGAGGTATCGACCATATGCTTCCGTGAAGGACTGGGTAGAAAAGGAACTGGAATTGGCTACTTTTTTGACTGCCTTTGGCATGGATTCCCTCCAATTAAAAAAATTCCTGGTGGGCTAGTTTAGACGAACTTCTGAACTGAAGGGAAGGGGGGACCTGGTTTGGCGAACAAATAACCCTGGCAAAAATCGACTCCGAGCTCTTGAACCTGACGGTACTCGGATACGGTTTCCACTCCCTCGGCAATGGAGCGGGCATTGATGGACTTCGCAATATTAACCAGGGCTCGAATCATGGTCTGCTTCAAGGGATCAGTATCCACGTTTCGAATCATAGTGATGTCAATCTTGATGTAGTGAGGCTTAACTCTCAAAATAGTCTCAAAACTTGAATACCCCGTGCCCGTATCATCCAGGGCTATCTGGTATCCCAAATCCGTATAGGATCGAATGTCTTCCATAAAGGTTTCGTAGTTTTGAATTGCCAGGCTCTCGGTGATCTCGAAGACAAGGTTCTCCGCTTTGAGGTGATACTTCTTTAGGAATTCCTGAAGATATTCATCTCTGAAAGTGGGTTCATGAATAGTCGAAGGAAGGGCGTTGATAAAGAGTTTTAGATTAGGATCAATTTCTACAGCATTATCGATTGCCTTCTTGCGGCAGACATTATCAAGCTCGAAAAGCAGTTCACTATCCTTGGCCACTTCAAATAGAAACAAAGGATTGAAAAATTCAGTATCTTGCGGCCCCCTGCTCAGCGCTTCATAGGAAAAGATCTCTCCGCTTTTGGAATACACGATAGGCTGATAGACAGTTCGAATCTGTTCATCAAGGATGATCTGCTGCAGATTCTCCTTATAACGAACCTCGGTATTGTAGACATGGAAGTTAGACATCATGCGCGCTTCCGAGATTGCCCTGTAGATCATTCTGCGTGAATTGAGAAGAGAGTTGCACACCAGAAAAGAATAGCCAATTTTTAGCTTAGGCTTTCTCTTTAGCCACTTGTAGATCGTAAAGAAAATACCCGAATTAACGTGGGCGTGAAGTCGACGAGTGATGGTCTCCAGGTCATTTTTTCGCGGTCCGCCAATGTTTCTTTTTTTGGATAGAATAATCAAAAAGGAATCATCATATTCATGGCACTTAACAATTAAGTCTCCCTTTCGAAGATACTTTCCTTTCAGCGAAATGAGAGTCTTGGTGAGATCCTGCTGAACCGTATCGTAGATTGCGGCGCCATAATCATTTTCGATCTTGGTGAGGTTATAAACATCCAGGTAGATGACTCCCAGGGAACGCTGGGTTTCGAAGATCGAGAGGATCTTCTCCATGGTCGCTTCGTTCAGAATTGGGAGGCCGGTGACCGCATCTAACTGTTCTTCTGTTTCACTGTCTTGTGTCAATGGGCAGTCCCGGGGTTGAATGGATCAAGTTTCTTTGCTCGAAACTACTGGAGTTGCCCAATAGTTTCTCGATTCTAGCATTTGTATCACCGCTGCAAAAGTGCTGGTAAGCAGCGACATACGAATTTTGAGTGTGCGGGGCTATTTTGGTCTGTCTCTTCCATTTCACTGCAAGATGTTTTGTAAAAACTAAGAATTAAGGTTGGGAATGGTTTGCGAGAAGTCGCTTACTTGCCATATTCAAGTCGAGGAATTCGAAGATTCTGCTGACATAGGAATCTCTGCCATGGGCACCAAAATCTCTGAGATAAGCATGTTCCCAGAGATCTAAAACCAAGAGGGGGACCCAGCCCAGGGGCACGCCAAGATGATTGGATTCCACAAAAGTCTGGAGTATTTGTTCCATCTCGGGATTGTAAAAGAGAATTGCCCAACCATTTCCTCTACATTTTGAGATTTCAAGAAAGTCGTCTCTCCAGGAGTCCAAAGAACCAAAAGTTTTTTCCAGAAGTTCTGCAAGTTCACCCTGAAACTCGCTTTTCTGCGGACTTAGATTTTCAAAAAACAGTTCATGGAGCATCAGACCATTCGCTTCAAAGCTTATTCTTTTAGCCCTTTCCAGGTATAAAAGAGATCCTCCCTGGCCACTGAAGCGCATCGCTTGTAATTCAGCCTGGAGACTGTTGGTGTGCTGGACAAAGGACTTGTAGATACGAAAATGATCGTCTTGGAGCTCTTTCGATAATACTCCAATTGAGCGTGGTTCCAATTCTTCTCTTACCTCGTATGCCATTGGTTTCATTTCAGGTCTGAACATCTATGGAAATCGGTTTACTTTTAAGAATTTCCAACGGTAAACTGTCGTGACATTTTGTCATTTATAGTTCAGAAATGAAATGAAAAGGATGAACCATGGATATAGCACTACTCAAAGCACCCGGGATCGAATTTCTCCTTCGCTGGGGTCATTTCCTCTTTGGAATCACCTGGATAGGGGTACTTTACTACTTTAACTTCATTCAAGGCTCGTGGTTCAACGAGACTGAAGGTCAGCATAAAAGCGCGGCTGTACAAAAACTTGTTCCCCGTGCTTTGTGGTGGTTCCGCTGGGGTGCCATGGGAACTTTTCTGACCGGACTCGCGATCCTGGCCATGAAGGGTCATGGTGGTAAAGAAATCTTTATGACTTCTTATGGCGTTATGATTCTATCCGGGGCTCTGATGGGTACCTTTATGTTTCTCAATGTATGGCTCATCATCTGGCCCGCCCAGAAAGTTGTCATAGCCTCCACCAACCAGGTTGCTGACGGAGGGCAGCCAATCCCTGAGGCAGCCGCATGTGGCGCTAAAGCCGGTCTGGCCTCTCGAACAAATACCCTGTTTTCCATTCCCATGCTTTTCATGATGGGTGCCGCCAGCCACCTTCCCATGAATGTAACCGGAGCTACAAATCTTTCCGGACTGGCCATAACCCTCGGCGTTATCATCGGAGCTCTTGAGCTCAATGGAATCGTTGGAAAAATGGGGACAATGAAAAGCGTTTCAGGGGTGATTACCTCAGGATTCGCTCTCACGGTAGTACTCTATGCGGTAATGGAATGCTTCATCTAAGAAATACTCGTACAGAGAACAGGACTCCAGTTTCACCTGGAGTCCTGATTTTCCTGATTACACTACTTCTTTTTGGCTGTACTGATTCGGGCAACACGGTAAAACAGCCTGAAAAGCAAGTGGACCCAGCGACCCAAAAGTTGATCAAACAAGGCCGCGCAGCATATTACTCGACCTGTATCGCCTGTCATAACCAAAATCCCAGCCTGGCTGGCTCCGTAGGACCAGAACTTACGGGAGCCTCAGTAGAACTGCTGGAGGCTAAAATTCTCAAAGGAGAATACCCCCAGGGCTACCAGGCCAAAAGAACAACAACATTAATGGTTCCGCTACCCCATTTGGGAGCTCAAATTCCAGCACTTCACGCCTTCTTGAACCAGTGAAGTTCTTAGTTCACTGTCTTCTTAACCTTCAGTGAAGGACGGCATCCATTGCCTCCAGAAATCTTCTATTTTCTTCAGGAGTTCCAATAGTAACCCTGATTCCATTGGGAATACCAAAAGCCCCGAGGGGGCATACCAGTACTCCATGCTCCTGGAGTTGCGCACAAAGCTCCCTGGCATCCATATGGGTTAAAAAACACAGAAAATTCGCCTCCGACGGACATACGCTTAAGCCCCTGTTCTTTAGCTCTCCTTCCATCTGGGTTCGCTGCTGGAGAATCGTCTGAACACAGGTTCGTAAATGCTGCTGATCTTCCAGGGCAGCAAGCGCCGCCTCTTCCACAAACCCATTTACTGAATAGAGCGGCTGTGCCCTTAAAAGATGGTGGGTCAGCTCAGGTCGTTGAATGGAGTAACCAATCCTAAGACTGGCGAGGGAATAGGCCTTGGAAAAAGTCCGCAGCACAATTAGATTTGAAACTTTGGCAAAGTATTCCACTGAGTTTGGAATGCGGCTCTGATCGGTAAACTCAAAATAGGCCTCGTCCATGATCAGGACCAGATCAGGGGATAACCCCTGAAGAAAGCTCTCAAACTCTTCGGTATCAAAGGCGGTTCCCGTGGGATTATTTGGATTACACAAAAAGACAAGCTTGGTCTTTGCTGTGATTCTATCTTTGATCGCAGGCAGGTCATAGTGGTAGTCACGAAGATCCACAAAGACTTCCTTTGCCTGCTGAAACTGGTTATTGTTCGTATAGATTGGAAAGGTTCCCGAACTAAGTACAATTTCGTCGCCCGGAGCCACAAAAGCCTTGGAAATATGACCAAGTATCTCCTCTATTCCTGAGCCTAGATGAATCCAGTCAGGCTCCATTCCCGTTTCATTACTCAGGGCTGCCCTGAGTCTTTGCAAAGAGGAGTCCGGATACCTGTGGACCCGTTTAGCACTCCAATTTATGGCTTCAAGGACTCTTGGTGACGCTCCAAATGGATTTTCATTGGATTCCAAATGAACAAGTCCCTGGGATTTGAACTTCTGAAGAATCCTTTCTGGAATCGCGGCGGGACGATAGACGGGAATAGCGAGTTGGTGTTCAGGTACTAAAGATGAAGATGACATGATCTTTGAATTCCCTCCCTTATTATGCCCAAACGCATTTACTTATCTGCGATAAGCTAATTTTGGTCATGAGTCTGCAAACCAGTATAGTTTTTGCTTTTTGGTAGCCCTTTCTAAATGTCCAAGAGAGGTTCGCCACTTTGAGACTTTTCAATCCTGGGGTACAATAGCGCCCCCGGGTCGGCATTACAATATCTTTAGGACCCATGAACAAGTGAGGAGAGTTTACCGTGTTCCAGGAGTTTTATTCCAATCTGAAGTCGAAGCATGAGAAGATCCGCAACTTACTCGGTCACCCGCTAACCTTAACGGACAAGATTCTATATTCCCATCTCTGGGAAGAGCCAACACAAGTGCTGACTCGAGGAAAAAATTATGCCGACCTGGCTCCTGACCGAGTAGCCATGCAAGACGCCACGGCTCAGATGGCTCTTTTACAGTTCATGCGTTCAGGACGAAAATCCGCGGCTGTACCTTCCTCAGTTCACTGCGATCACCTCATTCGGGCACAAGACGGTGCAGAGGAAGACCTGAATCGGGCTTTGGATGAGAATTCCGAAGTTTATTCATTTCTCAGGTCAGTCTCCAGCAAATATGGTATTGAATTCTGGAAGCCCGGAGCGGGGATTATTCACCAGTGTGTCCTGGAGAATTACGCTTTTCCAGGCGGTATGATGATTGGTACCGACTCCCATACTCCCAATGCCGGGGGTTTGGGCATGGTGGCCATAGGCGTCGGCGGCGCTGATGCGGTTGATGTCATGACCGGAATGGCATGGGAGCTCAAATGGCCCAAAGTAATCGGGGTAAAGCTGACCGGTAGACTGAATGGCTGGGCTTCCGCCAAGGATGTAATTTTGAAATTGGCCGGAATCCTCACTGTAAAAGGGGGAACCGGTGCGATCGTTGAGTATTTTGGTGAAGGAACCTCAACTCTCTCCTGCACGGGAAAGGGAACCATATGCAATATGGGGGCTGAAATTGGAGCCACGACCTCAATCTTTCCTTTTGATGAGAAAATGGCCGCATATCTTCAATCTACCAGTCGGCCTGAAATTGCCGCTCTGGCGCTCCAGCAGATAGATCAGCTAACTATTGACCCAGAAGTTGGCGCGGATCCCTCCAGGTATTACGACCAGGTGATAGAGGTTGATCTCAGCAGCCTTCAACCCCATCTTAACGGCCCTTTTACCCCGGATAGAGCATGGCCGGTTTCAGAGATGAAAAACGCCGTTAAGGAGAACGGTTTTCCCGATGAATTGAGTGTTTGTTTAATCGGAAGTTGTACCAACTCCAGCTATGAGGACATCTCCCGCTCGGCGAGTATCGCAAAACAAGCGCTTTCCCGGGGATTAAAGGCCAAGAGCAAATTCACGATTACCCCCGGGTCAGAGCAGGTTCGAGCAACCATAGAGCGCGATGGCTTACTCCAGGTGTTGGAGGAGTTTGGCGGCAAGGTTCTATCCAATGCTTGTGGCCCCTGTATTGGGATGTGGAAGCGCATGGATATGGAAGAAGGACAGCCTAACAGCATCGTGACCTCATTTAATCGAAATTTCGCCAAACGAAATGATGGAAATCCTAAGACCTGTGCTTTCGTCGCCAGTCCAGAATTGGTCACCGCCCTGGCGGTGGGAGGTCAACTTAGCTTCAATCCACTGACCGATCGAGTCAAGAATCAGGATGGTGAAGAGGTACTGCTTGATCCTCCCGTGGGCGATGAATTACCAAAGGGAGGCTTCATTCTCGACCAGGAGGGCTGTGTCTCGCCAGACAAGAAAGACCAATCTATCAATATTGAAGTAGATTCAAAGAGTGAAAGACTGCAATTGCTTGAGCCGTTTGAGGCCTGGAACGGGAAGGATTTGGAAGATCTTGTAGTTCTCTTGAAAGCCAGGGGAAAATGTACTACAGACCATATCTCCATGGCTGGTCCCTGGCTCAGGTATCGGGGTCATCTGGACAACATTTCCAACAATCTATTCATCGGTGCTACCAATGACTTCAACGGTGAAGTGAATAAAGTTGTGAATACCTTCACGAGAAGCACCGGTGCAATTCCAGAGGTTGCCCGGGACTACAAAAGTCGAAAACAAGGCTGGATTGTAATCGGGGATGAAAACTACGGTGAAGGGTCGAGTCGCGAACATGCGGCCATGGAGCCCAGGCACCTGGGTGGAAGAGTTGTGCTGGTCAAGAGTTTTGCCAGAATTCATGAAACGAACCTGAAAAAGCAGGGGATTTTGGCTCTAACATTTGAAGACACCGCTGATTATGACCGCATCAAGGAAGATTCCCGTATCAGTATCCGAGGCCTCGAAGAAATTTCTCCTGGCCAGCCGCTTAGATTGGAGATCAAACAAGCTGATGGAAAGGTGGAAAACTGTACGGTTCTGCACACCTATAATCAAGGCCAGATTGAATGGTTTCAAGCAGGAAGCGCTCTCAATCTCATAGCCGCTCAAGAGCGATCTTGATGCTAAGAGGCTTCTTCTTGACCAGCCTGGGGAGCATTGCCTTTTAGCTGCATTCCTTCAGGGAAATCTATGGTGGAGATGGCGTGTTTGAAAATCAGCTGATATCTGCCCATTCCATAGATCAAAAGGGAATATTGATCATAGCTGACAACTTTTCCCTGAAGCTGAAGCCCTCGAATTAAATAAATCTTCAGGGCTAGTTTATCTTTTCTCGCCTGATACAGGAGCTGGTCCTGAATATTAACTCTGGCCTTATTTGTCATCAGGCTCACCTTTCTTCTTATTATTATTCATGTTCATGATCTGATCCTTATGCTCATCAAGATAGTGCAGAAAGTGATCGATAAAGCGATCAATATCCATAACCTTGGTATGTACAGCCACGGCTCCATCACGAACCGTAACGATTGAATTCAATTCAATGCCCTCATCCTTCTTTAGAGCTTCGCGGATGGCGGTTGTCTTCCTTTCGAGCAAATCACGGATCAATTCGAGATCAGAGGGTGTTTTCAAAGAAATGACCTCATATTCCTCGAAGCTGTTCTTTCCCAGGTGGAGTACGGAAATATAGTCCTGAACCTTCTGGAATAAATCCTTTGATTCTACCCAGTCCTTGAGAAGGAGGTTTATATATTTAGGATCGATCAGTTTTTCAATACCTGGCAAATTACCGCTATAAAGAACCGCGTCAGAACTGGAAACCGGAGTAGAGGCCAGGGTACTATTGAGTGACTTATTAGATAAAAGTGAGGTCTCTTTGGAATAGGGCATGTTCTTAACCGGCAATAGGGAATTGGAAACAACCAGGAACCTGTCTTTTACGGTGAGAAACGCATTAATCTGTCCTCCCACCAGCTGAAAAATTCCACTATGAAGGGGCTCCAGGATGAATCCCTGGTTAAGCCAGGGGAGTACCAGGCTCTCCTGGGAAAACTTTTCCAGATTCTCCCGTATGGTGCCAGCCCGCTGGGCATCCAGTTCTATTACCGCGTAAACCTGGGTCCGTGCTTTAGGGTCTGAGGATCCCACAAAGAATCCAACCTGTTGAGGCAGGTGCTCTTGGACCACAGAAAGAAGATTTTTCCCCTGCAGCTGAATTTCGAATTGACGAGAAGAAAGGACCCGCTTGATGAGAAATTTTAGAGACTCCCTTTTCAAATTCAGGTAAAAATCCGCATCTTTGGGAAAGAAGGCCGAGAGAGATGGAATCTCCCTTTTTCCTTTCTTGGGTTTGGGGACTGACGGACCCAAGGTCTCTTTGGGCGCATCATCCTGGGCTGGAAAAGCCTCCAATTCCTGGGCGAATTTTTGAATCAGGGATGTATCCCCCATGCTTTGAGCCAGAAAGATGAGCTGATTGTAAAACATCTTCATCGATTCCCTGGTTTTAGCTACTCCCGGCATCTTGAGATACTTGTTTTTAGCTTCCTGTATGGTCTGTAAGAGGATGGCGTAGGAGAGGTTTTGCTCATCCGAACCCAATTCTGTCTTCAACCCCATGGATTTCTGAATATGCTCCGCGGAAGTCGTCGGCTGGTTCATCTTCAGGTACACCTGTCCCAAATGGTACTGAGACTCCGCAGAGTCCGGCGCTAAAGCGACTGCCTTTTTTAAATACTCCAGCGCTTTGGGATAGTCTTCTTTTCGATAATAAAGCCAGCCGAGGGTATCCAGGTAAGCTGAGTTCTTGGAATTGCCTTCCAGGGCCCGGTTTACAAGATCAATCCCTTCATCGAGGTTGCGGTTCATCTCAGAGTAAAGATATGCCAGGTTATTCATGGCCAGCGTACTTGAGGGATCAAGCTGGATACACCGCTTGAAGTGCTTGATGGATTTTTCAAATTCCTTCAGATCGTAGTAAACAGTAGCCACATGGAAATGAGCATCGGGCAGGGAATTGTCCAGGGTCAAAACCTTTTTCAATACTCTGGCAGCCTCCTCAAACATCTTGTTTTTATATAAAGCCCAACCAAGAGTATCGAGCAGGTAAGGGTTGTCTTTCTCAAGGTGATTGGCGATTCTGGCCTCCCGAAGTGCTTCCTTGAGTTCTACATGGTTTTGGCAGTAGAGATAGGACAGGTTATTGTGAGCCCAGGGATTTTTAGGGTCTATGAGGATGATTCGGCGATAAACCAGCTCTTCAAACTCGAAAGGTTCGGGGATGCCCCTGGCCTGCATGTCTTCATGAATCTCAATATAAAGGGAGGTTAAAAAGGTAAAAAGACTTCGATTCCTGGGGTCCTTGGTTCTGGCACGTTCAAATTCAAGGGTAACCAGACGGAGTCTACGATAAGGATTGGAGTCCTTCAGCGTTTCAAGATAAAAGTGTCCCAGTGAATAGTGGAACATGGCATCTGTAAATTTGCCTGCGGAAGTCCTTGAAAGCAGGGTGGCTAATTCTTTCTCTGCGAGCCCTATTTCAAGTCCATTGGCCTTGGCTTCTCTTTGAATCAATGCCAAAAAGAGTTTAAGCCAGGGTGATGTGGAATCTCCTTTAACCTGTGAAACAAAGCTGGACAAGATCTCTTTTTTATCTAAATACTCCTTGATATTGTTGATGAGATAGAAGCCCTTCACGATCAGAAGATCTTCATCATGAATTCGAATACTCTTGTCATTGAAGATTCTTGAACGCAAAGTTTGAGTCTGCGCCAAATCCTTCATTTCACTCTCAACTTCCTGATAATGAATCAGATTGGAGATATGCAAACCATACTGCCCCTTAAAATTGTCCATCTCCTTGAAAAGATACTCCTGGAGTATTCCCGTGGATTGGCTCTTATCAAACGCAGTCTTCTGATATTGGAATAGTTGAGGTTTGAGATCGAGAATCTCAAAAGGATCCGCTTTCAGAATGGATCCGATTACCAGGAAAAAAAGGGTGAGTCGGAAAAGAGTATGGGAGGGAGTTACCACGAGGTCCGCTTATTCTAATTCTTTTAGGATCAATTCGGTAATTTTGCGACAGGCCTGCTGATAGGCTCCTTCAGCAGTTCGATGACCTTCAAATGCTGTCTCTACTTCTTTGTTTACAATGTCCTCAATTCTATCATAGCCAGGAATTTTGGGTCGACTTCCAGCATATAAGGACTGCTCCATGAATACCAGAAGTTCCCTATCCTGAAGTTCAGTTTCTGGAGGCCTTACATCCACGTGTAGGGGAATGGCCCCAAGTTCTTTGCAAAAGAGCTCCTGAACTTCCTTGGAAAGGAGGTAGGTCAAAAACTTGACCGCCAAATCAGGATGCTTTGAGGTCCGAAAGATGACATTAGCGTTCCCACCCACATTGGTGCTTGATTTTATCTTTAGCTTTGGATTTCCCGGAATCAGGGACACCGAAAAATTGACCCCCGATCGTCTAAAATTCTCCAAATTCCAGGGACCCGAGAAGATCATTGAATATCGTCCGCTTTTAAATCCTGCATCAGGTCCAATGGCCCCTTGTCTCCAGGCCCCCGCTTCTACATTGCTGGAAGTCAGGGAAATCTGGAATTTCAAGGCTTCCACCGCTTCGGGTCTTTCTAATAGGCAGAGAAGCTTATTGTCATCAAGGATTTTCCCCCCGAAGGAATATAAAAACGGCATGGAAAACCAGGGAGTCACATTCATGGCGAAACCAAATTGATCCAGGGAACCATCTTGATCGATATCGCGCGTGAGACGTTGACCTACTCGAATAAACTCATCCCAGGTCTCTGGCGGTCTGGATGGATCCAATCCAGCCCTTTGAAAATGATCTCGGTTGTAATACAGGGCAAGGGTGGTGAACTCATCAGGTAGGGCATAGGTTTTAAACTGCCCCTCTCTGCTGCGTACCTGACATGCGTCAAACGCGGCTGGAAGCAACTTTTTCTGAAGGCTCGAGAGATTGTATTTATCCAGTTCAAGTAGAGCTCCTCCGGCAGCGAATTTTGGAATCAATCCCAGGTCCATGCGAGCGATATCCGGAGCCCTGTGAGAGTTGCAGGCATATTGGAGGAATTCAGCCTGACCTGACCAGGGAATTTTAGAAATCTTGAGAATTACATTTTCCGATTCTTCAAATTTCCGCGCGACTTTCCTATATACGCGAAACTGCTCCTCGTTATAGGTAACCCAGACCCGTAAGACCGGCCGTTGAAGGTCTGGTTTCCTATTTTGATTATGAAGAGGAAGCGAAAGATTGGCAGGACTAAGTTTTTGGATTCCAATGGGGAGCGTCAGTTTGGTGGGACTGAGTTTTATAACAGTGGATTGTGATGACCCACGATTTGAACCCTCCAGTAAAGAATAGCCCATTAAGAACATCCCCACTATGAGAATGAACACCAATAAGAAGACGATTGGTGAAACATCGGATTCTGGTTGATTCACTCTTTTACCGCTCCTTCTGTCATCCCCCGAATCAGGGTTCTCTGGGCAATCAAAAAGAGAAAGACGATGGGAATGAGCATAAAGGTCGCGCCTGCCATTAAGGCTGTCCAATCACTAGCATACTGTCCCTTGAAATAAGCCAGGGTAACGGGAAGAGTCATGCGCATGGAGTCAGGGGTATTCGTGATTAACTGCCATAGAAAATTTGACCATTGCCCCAGGAAAGTTAGCAAAAACAAGGTGGTTAAGATCGGTAGTGTCAGGGGGATGATGAGTATTCTGAAAATCTGGAGTTCAGAAGCTCCATCCATCGTTGCCGCTTCAAATAGGGAATGAGGAATCTGTTCGATGTATTGCTTCACCAGGTAGAGTCCAAAAATATTGGCGCAATGGGGAACAATCATGGCCCAGTAGGTATTGATACCGTCAAGCCAGGTAACAATGGCATATTGGGGTACCAGGAACATCATTCCAGGTATGAGCATACTTGCCCAAAGCGCGGAATAGATCAGCTTCTTTCCAGTAAAGTCCTTTTTTGCGAACACGTACCCCGCCAGCAGGCAGACAAATAGTGTCACGAGGGCGGTTCCCACGGAAACCAGGGTGGAGTTCACAAAGGCTCTTGAAAGCGTGAAACTATCTCCCCTGGGACTGGCCGAAAGGATTTTTTGATAATTACTCAGGGTGTAGAGGCGGTTAGAGTAGAACTTTTGCTTCCATCGCTCGACCTTCTCCCTCGAAAAGCGCGGAATCCTTTGAATTTCATCAGGGTCATGAACTGAAAACCCGTTATTATCGCGGTATTGGACATAAACTTCCTCTCGTTCTCCAGTCAATTCCAAGGAACGGCGGTAAGGTCTCTGATCCAGACGATGGATACAGGCTGTGTCTTTTGAAAAAAAACTTAGAAAATAACTGAACTGCACCTCTGAAAAGAGGGGAATGGCCTCAAGATCAGTGGGTGAATCAAAGTCACCCTTCGTCAATCGATACGCAAAAATTGCCTCAGCTTCCTCATGGGAGGCTCCCAAAATCTTCTTTAGTTGAGGAATATCAACACTATTGATATCAAAACGCACAGATAGGACCTGTAAAAGGACCCGTTTTTCATCTTGGCTAAGCCTTCTTTCAGTTACCTCTTCCAGCGCTGAAAATAATTCATTCTCAAGTGGTATTTTTGAGCCTGAATAAAGCTGGGTGCGCAGAGTTTCAAGTTTTGCCATCTGGGCAGAATTCAGGGGAATATCTGCTTTTTCAAATTCCTTTTCTGTGGCGAAACGAAATGCGACTTTCTGCTCGGGAACATAAAGGAATTTATCGCCGGTTCCAGGTACCTTAAAGGAGGTGACAACCATCCACAGCAAAGGGAATAGAAAGACAAGAGCAAGAATGAGAAGGATGAAGTAAAAAATCAGCGAACGGAGTTTGGTCAAGCCAGCTCCTTTGGGCTCAGCCAGCGAGCATTCAGATAAGAAATGCTAAGAGCCACCAAAAGGAGAATATAACTCATGGCAGCCGCGTAGCCGTACTTTCCAAAGCTAAAGACCTTCCACAAGTAAAAACCAGAGATCTTAGTCGCCCCAAGGGTCTCATGGGAAAACAACCCTGTTGGATCCGAAAAGTGGGGTCCGCCAGTGGCATCTGTCATAGCGTAGATTTCGGTGAATCCATTGAGAGCAGCCATAATTCCAGTAACCACCAAAAACAGGATGGTTGGCTTCAACAGGGGAAGAGTGATATTGATCAGGATCTCAAAGCGGTTCGCACCATCTATTTCAGCCGCTTCATAGAGACTTTTTGAGATGTTTCCGAGACTTGCCAAAAACAGAATCATCCCAAATCCTGAACCTTTTAAAATCATCGCGAAGGCAATTGCTGGAAGGGCGTAATAGGGATTTCCCAGAAATCCGGTTTCGTGGAATGCCTTGATTTCAAAAAATCGATCCAAAAGGATCGTCAGGATGCCAAACCTGGGGCTATAGATGAGCTGCCAGGCAAATCCGATCACGAGCATATCCAGGACATTGGGAAGAAAAAAGGCAGAGCGAAAAAGAGCACGGCCCTTGAGTTCTCGATTGAGCAAGAGTGCCAGAGTAAGGGAGACTACAATGGTCCCAGGTATAGTCATTGCCGCATAGATTAGCGTCAGTACTAGTGACCATAAGAATTCCTGATCTTGGAAGAGCAAGATGTAATTGGAAAATCCGGCGAATTGCATGTCCCCGAACACATTGGTCAAATCCGTATAGGGGCCCACCCTAAAGAAGGATAGGTAAAGGGAATAAACTACCGGGATGAGCAGAAAAAGAGAGAAAACAAAAAGGAAGGGAGAAAGAAAAAGATACGCACTGAGATTATCTTTTCGTCCCATACTCGAATGTCCCTATGTATACGGGAGACAGTTTCACGCTATACCGATCCTGCCCCGGGTCTCGGTGAACCAAAATCTCTCCTCCTGCCTGCCTGATCCTTATTGGTGGACTACACAGTCCACATGTAATCGCGGCGATGGCGGTTGCCAAAGCCCCGGATGTACAGGCTCGTGTCCTTCCGCAGCCTCGTTCAATTACTTCAAGATCAATCAGGCTCTCTGACAGTATTCTGGCCAAATTGATGTTGATGGAATCAGGAAAGAGAGTCTCCTGGGCGAAATAGGATTCTACAGTTCTCGAATCTACAGTGTCAAAGAACACGGCATGTTCATTGCCAACATCTACGGTATGGTAGGATTTCCCGCCAACCTGGTGCTCGAAAGGATATCTTGAGTTCAAATCAAAGCTATAGTCTCCAATTGTGAGTAGTACTCCATCCTTCTGAAGGGTTACGGGAACCCTTTTGGTCTTCGAAATTAGTTCCAGGGTTGAAAGAGCGTAGGTTCTCATCAGATACGCTGCTGTACAGGCAAAACCATTACCGCTGAATCCCGCGGTACTGCCATCTGAATTGATTAGCTCCAGCTGAAAAACATCCTGTTGAACCTCAAAATTAATGAGACCATCGGCTCCCAGGCCGCTGCTGCGGTCGCAAGTCTCCCTGGCCAGCTCAGGACTTACTGTACCGTTTTCCAGGATTAGAAAATCATTTTCCAGGGAATGGTATTTGTGTAGAAGAAGGGTCTTCAAAGTTTTGAAAGCAGGGTCTCGTCAACCTGGATGGGATACTTGGTCGAAACCTCGGTCATATAGGATGAGAGAAATCGATTTCGCTTTTCAGTGAGAATGACTTTGGACAGACGCTCTCTCACTTCCTTAAAGGAAGCTACCCGGGCTGGAACCTTCCGAACGAAACGAATGATGTGGAATCCATCCTTTTTCGCCGAAGGAACCAGTTGTGAATAGATTTCACCTTCTTTCAAAGTACCAGCTATATGATTCATCTGAGCTGAGATGTCTTCCTTGGCAAGATAGCGCATGTCTCCGCCACGGGAAGCGGTCCGTGGTTCTTCAGAGCGTTCACGGGCAATTTGCTCAAAGGCTCTGGGGTCCATCAAAACCATATTCAAGACTTCTAGAGCTGTGCTTTTTTCCTTCTGAAAGATATGAGAAACCAATTGCCCCTCTGATTGTACAAACTGCTTTTTATTGGATTCATAGTAGGTTTTGAGCTCTCTCTCTTCGACTCCCACCCTTCCTCGAAGTTCCTGCTGTTTCTCCTGTATGAGTAAAGCCTCTGAATAAGCAGTGCCTTTCTTCTCCACTACTTTATGCAGTTCTTCTGGGAAATAGAGCGGATTGAGGTGATATTTCAGTTGAATGAGATGAAGTTCCAGCTTGATGTTCTCGATTTCCTGGGGACTCTGTTCAGCCTGGGTAAAAAAACCTTTTGGGAAAACCTCTCGGGCCGGAGCCAGCACGTTTTCGGGTAGGGGCTTACCACTCACCATAAACGCTTCTCCATCCTTAGAAACAGGAAACTGAAACTTTAGCGGATTTGCCAGTTTGGCGAGAAGTTCACGAATACGCATATAGGTGAGCCTCTCCTGGATAAACGGGGCAGCCTGCTGAATGGGGGTATAAATCTTTTTTGGCAGGGCGGTTTTTAGAAGCACATAAAACTTATCCAGGTATCTCAATACCGGTGTCAGCTGATCTACCGCTACTGCTTCAAGCGCTTTTCGAAAAGAATAGGGAACCTGGGATTCAGGCTGCTCCTGAAAGTTTTGTTTGGATCCCTTATTTTCCCGAAAACTCTGAGGTGTCGTGATGCTTACCAGGGAGTTTTGGTCCTTTCCTTCCACCAGTTGGAAACTATAACTATCCCCAACTTCATAGAGACTGAGGTTTTCATCATAATAAGTCTTCACATCTTCAACAGTGATGGGCTGAATTTGAGATTTAAGCAGTTCTGTGAGGAAGAGGCCGTTTCTATATTTTCGAAACTGGGTCTTATAGGACTCCTTCTGATCGACACCTGTATTGTAGCAATCCTCAAGAACTGCGTAATGCTTCTTAAGCTGCTTCACAAACTCCTTTTTCTGGTCCACTTTTGGAAGGTTTTGAACTTCACCCTTTTTTAAGAATTCCTGAAATTTCGTAGTGAAATCTTCGCGGTTAATCATTTGAGAGCCTACCCGCAAAACATATTGGATATTCTCAGGACGGGCGAGAGCGGCGTCTGAAACCAAACCGGACAATTTGATTTTATCCATCACCAACTCATGGATTTGAGAACCAATTTCTTCAATTACTAATCCTGGGAGCTCTGCACGAATGCTCTTTAAAACCTCTTCCTTGACCTGGGCTCCGCTCTGAACTGTTGGATTGAGAATTGGAATTTGAAAAATCTGACCAATCTGAAGAATTACGAGGGCCAAGACCAGTACGGTAAGAAGGCCTGGAAGAGTTTTTTGCATGTTGGAGTTCCCTTAGGGTAATGCGCGTCAGAATTATATTCTCGTCGGGATAACTTGTCAAAAAAGGCGGATTTTGTTCGTTTTTTGTCCTCATAGAGAACCAGGAGTCCAACCTATTGGACCCTATCCCGGTCCCTCTCAGAATTGAAGTGCGCTACAAAATCCACTATGCTAAGATCTCCCGCGTTTTGTTCAGGGTTAAATCACGAAGGACCCTGTCCCCAAGCCTGATTCTACAGTCCAGGAGGTACACTGATATGACGGTTACTGCGGTTGGATCCCTAGCTCTAGACTCCCTGGTGCTCCCCAGTGGGGAATATAATGATATTTTAGGCGGATCTCTATCTCACTTCTGCTCAGCCTGCTCCTTATTTGATGCCTCTATCTCGATGGTCGCGGTAATCGGAAAGGACTTTCCTCAAGAGCATTTGGACTACTTCCGGTCCAGGGGCATAAACCTTGATCTTGTACAGGTTTCGGAAGGTCTAACCTTTCGCTGGAAAGGTCAGTACAATCTGGGGGAAATGGAGGAAGCTATTACCCTCGATACACAACTCAATGTATTCGAGTCCTTTAGTCCTCAATTCAAGGGAGAGGGGCATGAAACTCGAATTCTTTTCCTTGGAAACATACATCCTGCTCTACAAAGAGATGTGGCCGCCAGAACAGTGGCCGAACTCAAGGTCTTAGACACCATGAACTTATGGATTGAATCCACTAAGCAAGAGCTTTTGGAAACTTTAAAACTGGTAGATGTCCTGATTTTTAATGAAGGAGAGGCCCGAGCACTCACGGGAGAGACTGACCTGATGAAAGCGGGATTGGCTGTTTTGGAATGCGGACCTTCTCATGTGGTGATAAAGATGGGCTCTAAAGGCGCGTGCCTTGTTACGCGAGAATTCAGCTACCAGGTTCCCGCCTACGAAGTAGACCAGGTTCAAGACCCTACCGGTGCCGGTGACTCTTTTGCGGGCGGATTCATAGGTTATCTCTCCGAGCAGGCTGAAATCACTCCGGAAACTCTCAAACAGGCTATGATCTATGGCAATATCCTGGGCTCTATGAATGTGGAAGGAATCGGAACTTCAATTTTGGCCAATTCCTCAAGATCTGACATTCTAAGCCGGATGAATCAATTCCTGGAGCGGACTGGGGAAGCATGTGCGGAATAGTCGGGTATACCGGTAATCATTTCATAGCCTCAAAGGTGGTTCTAGACGGTCTTGAACAGCTTGAATACCGAGGATATGATTCGGCTGGTATCGCTGTCATCACGGACGGCATCCTCAAGGTCCAGAGAGAGTCGGGAAAACTTCACCAAATCAGACCGCTTCTTGAGAAGGAACTCGGAGATAATCACCTGGCGATTGGGCACACAAGGTGGGCCACCCATGGAAAGCCTTCGCAGAGCAACGCCCATCCTCATATTGACAACGCCTCACGATGGGTCGTGGTTCATAACGGAATCATTGAGAACTACCTTCAGATCAAAGAGCATTTGATGGAAAACGGACACCAGTTTCACTCGGACACCGACACTGAGATTATCGCTCATCTAATCGCTCACTATGAAAATGGTGACCCCATGACGGCGTTTCTTAAGGCTCTGCGAAAACTGGAAGGAGCCTATGCCCTGGCGGTCTGTAATGTGGACCATCCGGAGAAAATTTTCATCGCGCGCAAGAATTGTCCCCTGATCGTAGGACACTGCGAAGACCATGTGGGTTCTTTCATCGCGTCCGATGTTGTGGCCATGATTCGTCACACCCGAAAGGTTGTATTTCTTGAAGACGGGCAGGCCGGCATTGTCAGCCCTGGGCAGCTTGAGCTATTTGAAATAGATAGCGGCACGGCCATGTCCCACGAATTTGAGCAGATCGAGTGGAACCCGGTCGCGGCCGAAAAGGGCGGATACAAGCATTTTATGCTCAAAGAGATCCATGAGCAGCCTTCGGTGATTCGAAATACCCTTGATGGGAGGACCGACGAGGAAAGAGGGGAGATTCTCTTAGATGAACTGAATCTGTCCCCTGAAATAATCCGGGGAATCAAGAGAATTCACATCCTGGGATGCGGCACCGCATATTATTCTGGAATGGTGGGGAAGTATCTCATTGAGCGGCTTAGCGGAATTCCAGCTGAAGCCGAACTGGCTTCCGAATATCGCTATCGTGACCCCTATTGCGATGATTCTACCCTGGTTATCGCCGTTTCCCAGTCGGGAGAAACCGCGGATACCATTGCGGCAACGCGATTGGCGAAGGAAAAGGGGGCTCGAACAATAGGATTCCTAAATGTTAAGGGCTCCACGCTCAGCAGGGAAGTCGATGGAAATTTCTTTATTTTTGCAGGCCCGGAAATCGGTGTAGCTTCCACCAAAGCCTATATGGCGATGGTTGTTGCCTTCGAGCTCTTTTCTCTTTTCCTGGCCAGGAGTAGCGAGTCCTTAAGTAAGGAAGAAGTCCGTGAATTAATCCATGAACTGAAGGTGATCCCGCAGAAAATTGAAACCGTTCTTCAAGAGAAATCTGCCATTGAAAAGCATGCTTATGAGTATTTGAACTTCACGGACTTTTTATACCTGGGGCGTGATCTGGATTATCCAACAGCCCTGGAAGGCGCTCTCAAGCTCAAAGAGATATCTTATATTCACGCCGAAGGGTACGCGGCCGGAGAAATGAAGCACGGACCCATAGCCCTACTGGATAGAAACTGTCCTGTGGTTGCCATTTTAACCCGCGGCCCCATATACCAAAAAGTTGTCAGCAATGTCATCGAAGCCAGATCAAGAGATTGCCGTGTGTTAGCGATAGGGACCAAAGGGGACGAATCCCTGGAGAAGATTGTAGATGATATCTTATGGGTGCCGCCGGTACATCCCTTTGTCTCCCCGTTAATCAACGTGGTACCTTTGCAGTTATTCGCCTATTACGTAGCCGATCTAAAGGGGGCCGATGTAGATCAGCCCAGAAATCTTGCCAAGTCGGTCACCGTGGAGTAATTGGGAATTACCCTCGCGAACTCCAATGATCACCAATCCTATTTATCATGAACTGATCAAGCTAGGCGTCATCCATGAGAAGACGGTCCGAAAGATCAGTGATAAGACTCGTGATAAAGATATTCCCGTGTACTTAGACGAGGATTCAGGGGTCATTTTCCTGCAGAGATACGAGCGGTTTGAAGATTATTATGCATCGGGAAAGAAGGAAGACAGGGAAGAAAATAAACCGATCGATGAGTTATCGGACGGAACCATTATTGAATCCTCAATGCTCGAGGATGACCTACGCAGGTTCAACCAGTTCAAGGACCTCGCCAATTCCAAAAGCATTTGTGATTTCGGATGCGGCTACGGTGGATTCTTACGCCACGCTAAGGCTGTTTCCAGTCGCCTGAGCGGAGTAGAACTCAGGGAATACTGTCGCCAGAGCCTGCGGCTAAAAGAGCCCGAAATCAACGTACTGCCCAGTCTTGAGGATCACCCAGAAAATTTCGATCTGATTACAATTTTTCATGTATTGGAGCACCTTCCAAAGCAGGTCGAAATTCTGTCTGCCATCCGCTCCAAGCTTGTCCCGGGTGGGAGCATAGTCGTTGAGGTTCCCAATGCACGGGATTTCTTGATTCAATCCCTGGATTTACCAGAATTCCGGGACTTTGTCTTTTGGAGTGAACACCTGGTTTTGCACACAGAAGAATCACTCAGGGTCATACTCCAGGAGGCTGGATTTACAAAGGTGAACATTCGGGGTTTCCAAAGATACGGTTTTACCAATCACCTGAGATGGTTTCTAGACCGCCAACCCGGTGGTCATGATCTTTATAAGCAGTTTGAAGACTCCCTCATGGAAAAGGGGTATCGACAGTACATGGAAGGAAGGGGAACCGCTGATACCCTCATCGCCGTAGCTCAAAGCCAGGAAGTGAACCCACTCTCATGAATCTACAGAATTTCGCTTCGATTATTCTGGCTGCCGGACAGGGCAAACGAATGCTTTCCTCCCTGCCCAAAGTCTTACATGAGATTGAAGGTATCCCGCTGGCGGAATATGTAATTCAAAGTACCTCCCAGGCTGGTATTCAAAAACACTGCATCGTTGTGGGACATGAAAAGGAAAAGGTACAAGTAGCATTATCCGGGGAAGGAAGATGGTTTGCGGTTCAGACTCAACCCCTGGGAACGGGCCACGCCGTGCTCAGCGCTTACGAAGTTATCAGAGAAATCGGGGCGACTCATTGCTTGATTTTGTGTGGAGATACACCCTGTCTTAAGCAGCAGACTCTTCAACAATTTCTTGAAGTTTACGACTCCACTGGCAGTGATCTACTGGTGCTATCCACGGTAGTAGACGATCCCAAGGGTTATGGCAGAATTCTGAGAGATCCCCAGGGGAATTTGCTGAAGATTATCGAGGATAAGGATTGCTCAGATCAGCAACGCTCCATACAGGAGATTAATACAGGGATCTATCTTGGTTCCTGCGAATTAGTCTTTGACCTTCTTCAACAGGTTGGAAATGACAACACCCAGGGCGAATATTACCTGACAGATATGATTGGAATCGCAAGAGAGAGAGGTTTTTCAGTGATGGCAAGGTCACTTGGTGAGGAAAATGAATTCCTCGGAGTCAATGATCCCCAGCAATTGGACGCGGCTTGCGGTATTTTGACTCAACGTCTTGCACAGTAGGGAGTAGTGATCGTACACACCAATAAATAGACAAAAACACAGATAAATCGAGTAAATTTGTTAAAATGTCCTTCTAGACCTCCGATTTCCATAGGGAATTGGACCCACTTAGAGGTTGATCATGTCCTGTCCCACCTGTGGATACCAAAACAATGATATAGATAAATTCTGTAATCAGTGCGGTACTCCCCTGCACCATGAAGAATCCAATGGTGGAGAGGATATCTTTGATCTAGATGCAGATTCACTAGGGCTTGAGGATAAAAAGCTGATCAGTGAGGATTTTCCCTCCTTTTCCGATGGGCCAAATCCAAAGGAGGATTCGGTAGATCTGGGCTTCCTCGATGATTCGCCCCAGGAATCCACTACCCCTGGTTCTGCTGACTCCCTGGATGATTTATTTTCCCTTGAAGAGCCTCAAAGCGTAAGTGCAGAGAATAATTTAGATGATCTGTTTCAGATGGACTCCGGCTCAAAGCCCCTGAATGAGAATTTAAACACGGGTATGGAGAGTGGGACTGATGCTTCCCAGGATCTTTTCGATCTAGACGCTGTCGAGGACCTAAAGGAGGAGAAGCTGGAAACCATCTCCGCTGTTGAAGAGGAATCGGCCGTTCTCTTTGAGGAGAGCAGTTCAGATCTCTTTTCAGGACTGGAAAATATTGAAGATAAAACGGAACGGACAAACGCGCTGGAAACTTCCTCTCCAGAGGGAGAAGTGGAATCCCTGGATGAGGTTGTGTCTGATCTCGATGATTTGTTTGGTGAAAAGCCCTCTCCCGCCAGCATTGAGACCTCCGACTCAGATTCGCTTTTTGATGATCCAGCATCCCCAGGGGATACTCTTTCCGCCGGTGAGGATGGTTTTGACGACTTTATGGGCTCCGATTCCGAGGTCCCAATTGCCGCTGTAAAAAAGGAACCTGCCTCTACGGAAGACGACTTTGATGAATTCTTTGGCGGCGAAGATTTGATCACGGAAAGTTCCCCGTCAGATTCCGCCATGAGCAGCATTTCAGAAGATGGGAGCTCAGATTTTGAACTCTCCTCAGATTCCCCGGGTGAAGATGATGACTTCCTCGATACCGAGGAAGAGGATCTCTTTTCAGAAAAAGAAGAGGACTCCTTCACATCCTCAAGCAGCGGACAAGATGAGGAAGAGGATGACTTCTTTGGATCTGATGACAAGGAAGATGACAGCTTTGGATCAAAGCTTGATGAAGATGAGAGTAGCGATGATTTTGATGAAATTTCTTCCGTAACTTCAACGAGTTCAGACTCCGCTGAAGATGACGCCTTTGATTCCGGACTGCAAAGCATTGAAAAAAGTCTTGATACTGAGGAGGAGATTGAGGAATTCGAAGATAGTGAAGAAGAAATTTCTGCGCTAATTTCCAAACTTGGCGACAAGGAAGATGAACCGGAAGAATTCGCACTGGAATCGCTCGAAGAGGAGCGTGCCGTCACTGAAGATCTCATGGATATCCTGAAGACCTCTGAAGATGAAGATACCAGGTACCAGGCTGCCCTGACACTGGCAAATTCCTATGATCCCGAATGCATTCCCATGCTCATGGAGCTGCTACAGGACCCAAATCTTGAAATTCGCGAATGCGCTGCTAAGGCCCTGGGGGAAATAGGCGGAGAAGAAGCGGTAGACCCCCTGGTCAGAACCCTGGCAACCGACTCGACCAATATGAAATATATTTCGGTGAGCGCCCTGGGGATGATTGGTTCAGCCCGTGCTTTAAAGCCTCTCGTAACCCTACTTCATGAAAGTGATGAAAATATACGCTACATGACTGTTGAGGCACTGGGTGAAATCGCCGCGACCGAATCAGTTGACCCTCTTCTCCAGCTCGTACCCACCGCCGATCGGGATTTGCGTTACGCCATAGCCAAATCATTCGGCAGAATTGCCGATCCGCGTACCCAGCCCGTGCTCATTCGCTTCCTCTCTGATGAAGATTCCGAGGTTGTTCGTGAAGCCGCTGCCGCGCTGGGAAAACTGGGGGATGAAACCGCCGTTAGCCCCCTGATTGAAAAAATGATCGAATCAGACGCGGAAACCAAGACCGCGATAGTAAGAGCCCTGGGCAGTCTTGGCAGTGTCCAATCAGTCTTGACATTACTAGATCATCTCAAGACTTCTGATCACAGGCTTCAAAAGGAAATTATTGTCGCACTAGGTAAGATTCGCGACGAAAGAGCTATTGGAGACATTAAGCATCTCATCCTGGATGCTTCCCAGGAAATCCAGCAAGAAGGGGTGAGAGCCCTTGGAGAAATCGGATCAGAGGAATCTCTGGATACCCTGGCCGTCCTCCTGGATGCCGGTGATCGATCCCTGCGATTTCCCATAACCGAGGCACTGGGTAAAATTGGCAGTCCCAAAGGCCAGATGTCCCTCTTTCAACTGATCCTGGACGGAGATCTAGAGGTTCGCCAACGCGCGGTGATAGCGCTTGGTGAAATTTCGGATCCAGCCTCAGTATCCCATCTACTCAAACTTCAGAATGATCCCGACAAGATCTTGCGAACCAATGTGGCTGAAAGCCTTGGAAAAATCGGTACGAAAGACGCGATCATTCCGCTCATTCATTTTGTAAAAGATCCTGAGGAAATCGTTTCGGAAAAGGCTGTCTGGGGATTGCTGCAGATCGGTTCACCGGTGGTTCCTCATGTTATAGAGGTTCTTGACCAGGTACCCGAATCCCACCGGGAAAGACTTGTTTATGTCCTGGGACAAACCGGTGAAGTGAAATCCATCCATTCGCTTTTGCAGATGCTTGAACATTCCGACGGCACCCTGAAGGATGTAGTCTGTAACGCTCTTGTGGAGATTGATCATCGCATGATGAAAGAAAATCCCGTGGGAACGCTATTGAAGACCGGTTACGCCTGGCTGCGTTTCACTCTCATACAAGCCCTGGGACAGGCAGGAGACGAAAGATCCGTCCACATCCTACTTGATATGATTGAAAATACCTTTCAGCAGGAAGACCGGGAATACCTGGAATATTTTCCCGATCCAATGATTCGAGAGGTTTCTATGGAGGCTCTCAGCGCTATTCAGAGATCCGCGTCTGAAATCATGGGATCTCTGGAGTTTCCCAACAGAGTAACCTCAGTTCTCGAAGCGATGGTTAACGCGGCCCCCGAAAATACTGCATGGTATATTCGAGCCCTGGGATCTATTCGTAATAAGAGTGCGGTAAACGCGCTGGTAGAACTAATCAAAAAACCGGATTTAAAACTTGACCCGCTGGTTATCGCTGAGGCCCTGAGTCATGGAACCGATCCAGAACTATTAGACCAGCTCCTCCAGTCCGTAAATACCGCCAATCCCCTGGTACGAATGAGAATCGTGGTAATTCTTGGATACCTGAAGGATTCCAGGGCTATTGGCAAGCTTTCCCAGCTTGTCTCTGATATGGATGAACATGTTCGCTTTGAGAGCATCAACGCCTTGGATAAAATTGGATCCAATCAAGGGATTCACGCCCTGAGTCAATGCTTGAAGGATGTGTCTGAATGGAATCGTCGTCGTGCGGTGGAAGTACTTGGCCGCTTCATTAGCGAAGAGACTCTTCATACCTTGCGCAAAGCTCTCCATGACAGGGCGGAGTCGGTGAGAATCGCAGCAGCAAGAGCTCTCTCCAGATTTCCTGATCCGAAGGTAGTTGAACTGCTCGTGGAAGCCATTCATGACACCAGTCTTGAAGTTCGTCAAATGGTCTTGGAGGCTCTCGGTGAAGTGGGTAATAGAAGAGCAGTTCCGGCGGTAATTGAGATGCTCTCCGATACAGACAGCCGCGTTCGCCAGGCCTCGATCCGGGTCCTGGGAAAACTCAAGGACATGAGCTGTGTAGTACCACTTCTGCGGGTCATGGATGATCAGAACGAATGGGTACGCAATGATGCCATCGAAATCCTCAAGGATTTTGGAATAGACGCCTGGGACCCTTTGCTGCAAGCCTTAAATAACGAAGAAGATATGGTCCAGGAAAATGCCATTGAAGTCCTCTCACAAATCCAGGACCGAAGACTCCTACAGCGAGTCGGAAAAGTACTCGCCAGCCGGTTTAAATTGATGCGGGCTAACGGAGCCACCGTATTGGGAAGACTGGGTGACAAGAATTCGGTTGTCCCGCTCATCCAACTGCTGGAAGATCGAGATTATGAAGTTCGTGAGAAATCGGCACTGGCCCTTGGAGAAATCAGGGACCTCGGCGCGACACTTTCGCTGCGTGACGCCCTGCATGATCCCAATAAGGAAGTCAGAACCGCGGCCAGAACTGCCTTGGATGCGATTCGTGATGCCAGTCACGGCTCAATTTAGAGCTAATCCCCATCGATAAGTAAAGTAATTTTGCGGTATGCTTGCCCTATGGAGCTCTCGCGTCTCACCAGGGTCATCTCTTTTCTCCCTGTCCTGATTTTCTTTCTCGCGCCGATTTCTCTTGTTTCAGAAACACCAAATTTGAAACAACTTCGCATCGGTCGAATCGCGTACACTTCTCCAGACTCGATATTAATCAACCATCATTCCATGGTCCAATATCTCTCAAAGCTGCTAGAGGTACCCGCGGAGATGAAACTTTTTCGATCCTATGAAGAGATTTTTCGTCAGATTCAAAGTGGAAAACTTGAACTGGCATGGGTTGGAACCGCATTCTATGGTGGAATAGACCAGGCTTTCTCGACTCCAATTGTGGCCCCGCTCTGGTACGGAAAAAAGAACTATAGGGGACAGTTTTTAGTCCGTTCCGACTCAGAAATTAAAACCCTGGAGGAACTGATCGGTAAAAAGGTAGCCTTCGTTGCCAAATCCTCCTCATCCGGATTCTTTTTCCCCAGGCTCCTTCTGCGCGAAAATCAGATCCAGCTAAACGATTTACATGAATACGCGTTTCTTGAAAAGCATGATGCCGTTGTATATGCTGTGTTGACCAAGCAATTCGATGCCGGTGCCACCTACGAAGGAATTCTTGAACTTAGTCGGTTTCGAAAACAAAAGAATCGTTTTCGAATCCTGGCCAAAACCCTGGATATTCCAAACGAACCCATTCTGGTGTCTAATCGGATTTCCGGGGCAATGGTGTCGAGGATTCGTAAAGCCTTTCTGGATGCAAAGAAGGCCGGGGTCCTTGAAAGTGTTTCAAATTTGGAAGGTTTTTACGAGGTATCTGAGTCCACCTACCTTCCTGTTCGGGACTTAGTTGAGAATGCTGAATAATCTGGGCCTTTTCCAGAAAATCACTCTCTCCATCTGTATCCCATTCGGGATTCTTTTTTTCGTTACGGCTACCCTGGTATCGCTAAATCAAGAAGAGGCTCTCACGGGCCTTCTGCTTCGCAATGCCAAGGTTGTCACCAAGTCCATCGCGGTTTCCTCAAGAAACGAAATTCTTACTAATAGCTTCATAACTTTACCCCGGATTCTTCAAAAGGGAGTCGAGGGAATAGAGATAGAATATGCCTATATTCTTGATAGAAACGGCATTTGCCTGGCTCATTCCGATACTACAAGGGTAGGTACCAAATTTGTAGTTCCCTCCATTGAGAATTGGAAAGAAACATACACGAATCCAAAGATCACCCTGGCTGATATCCCTGAATTTATTGAACCCGGTACAGAGTATTCAAAGACAGTTTTATCGGTGATCTATCCCATTCGAATTGATCCCATTCGGGAATTTTACGGAGTCGTGAACGTGGGATTAAAACGCGATTTCATCACCCGCTCGGTTTCAAACCTGAAGGCCATCCTTTTCTGGATCTTTTTGGGAGCGATGCTGCTTGGATTTATCTGCGCGTCGGTCATCGCTATCCAGGCTACCCGCCCCGTCGTCCAAATTGTAGAGGTCGCTGAGGCTATCACAAGAGGAGACTATGAAGTCCTACCTATCGATTCTCGATTCAGGGAAGAGAAAACCCTGCGCGATAGTCTCACCCAGATGGCCAATACCATCAAGTCTCAATTGGGTGAACTTAGGATTTCTAATCAAAAACTGGATCGAAAAGTCTACGAGCTTGAAATTCTCATGAACGCGTCTACAAAAATGAATGTGCGTTGTACTTCTAATGAGATTTTGGAACATATTCTAAAAAGAGCGATCGACGGTCTTGAAGCTAGCTGGGGTTCCCTGCTTCTCTCCGACTCCACTGAAAATGTTCTAATTCCCAGAATCGTATGTGGAGGTTATGGCCCTCCCAAGGGTCCGATTAAGATTCGTCATGGAGAAGGAGTAGCGGGAAAGGTTTTCGAAGACCAGGAGCCTTATATCGCGAACCAGGGATCCGAGGATCCAAATTTTCTCTCCCTTGAACCCCAAAAGGAAAAGAGAATTAAAAACATGGTTTGTGTACCCCTGATCGTGGATGGAAAAGCAGAGGGAGTCATTAATGTGTTGAACAAGCGTACCGGGGACTTCAACGAAAACGACGCCAGGCTGCTCAATTCGCTGGGCTCCCTTATGGCCCGTTCCATTGAGAATTCACAACTCTATAACCTCGCTATCACAGATGGACTTTCAGGTCTTTATATCAAACGCTATTTTCAAGACCGCCTCAATGACAGTACCCAGCAGGCTTTGAGATACCACCTGGTTTTCTCTTTGATCTACGCCGATATCGATTTCTTCAAAAAAGTGAATGATACCTTTGGACATGTGATGGGTGACAAGGTCATTAAAACGGCTGCTGCACTGCTGTGCCATCAGGCCAGGGACAATATTGATCTGGTGGCTCGTATAGGCGGAGAGGAGTTCGCGATCATTCTGCCTGAGACGGATAAAGAGGGTGCCGCCGCATTCGCAGAGAGGGTGAGAAAGAGCGTAGAGCTTGAATTGGCTTCCTCTTCCGGGCTGGATACTCAAATTACCATGAGTTTTGGAGTCTCTAGTTTCCCAGATGATGGTGATTGTTCTGAGAAGCTCATCGAAACTGCGGACGCCGCTCTCTACCATTCAAAGCAAACGGGACGTAATCGTGTGAGTACGGCTACGTGATTCCTAGATTCTGTTTCCTGGTTTTGCTGACTTGCGGTACCGTTTGGCCCTCTCCACCGATGCGTATCCCCCTGAAAGTGACCGGTTCCTTCGGCGAGTATCGTGATGAGCATCTTCATGCCGGTTTGGACTTGAGTACCTACGCAAGTACGGGTCACGAGGTTCTGGCCATTGAAGAAGGATGGCTCTACAGGGTCAAGCAGAAACCGTCCGGAGAAGGAAGGACCATCTACCTCCGTCATCGAAATTCACGAATCAGCGTTTACGCGCACCTTGAGGATTTCTCTTCAAGAATTCAGGCCATCCTTCCCAACACCAGGATCTTTGATATGTTTCCCGATTCAAGGATTCCCTTTAAGGAAGGGGAAGTAATCGGCTATTCCGGGGAATCGGGACGAGGTCTCCCCCATCTACACCTGGAAGTTCGCTCTTCCATGACAAGAGCCAAATCCCATTCTATGTACATCGATGGGGTGAAGGATCAAGTAGCTCCCACTATTTCCTCAATCCTTCTCGTTCCCTTCATGCGCGATACTCAGAGAGTACGTCTAAGGGTCGATAAGAAGCCACATAAAATCAAGGTTTCCCATCCCGTGGGAGTCGCCGTCGAGGCATTTGACTTGTTCGATGAAAGCGATGCTCCCTGTCACATACCCGAATTCAGACTCTATCGCTCCCGCAAGCTCATCTACCATGTGAAGATGGCTGAACTAAGCCATCTGAGAGACTATGCCTCCGCTATGCACTACCTGCGCGACTCAACCAATCTTGGACCCACGGTTTTTACCTATAAGCTCTATCGTGATTATGTGCAAAAGTCACCCTTTATTCTCACTCCCAGCACTACAGCGGCTCTCGGGGCAGGATCCCACCAGCTCAGGCTCGAAGCCGAGGACTTCCATGGAAATATCAGCAGCTTTGAATTTGAGTTAGAGGTTGAAAGGGGGGAAGTTCCAAACCTGGAGGCTTATAGCGGCAGTCATTTCTTAAGAAAGGGGAATTTCTCGCTTCATTTCCCAAAAGGCAAACTTTCCTCAGCGGCAAGCCCTCGTATTGAGCCCATCAATCCTGCCTCCCTCAGGGTTCCTGGCGCGGTGGAAGGCTTTATCCTCTCACCTTCTTATCTGTTCTGGACGGAAAGGGCTAAGGTCGAATACACAGGGGAGACAGGGGGTAAGGAGTACTTCTTGTTCTGGAATGCTGTAGAGTCGCGCTTTGAACCCACCAGAAGGGAGAAAAAATCAAACCTTTTGAGTGCCAGGATTTCTCAACCGGGAAAATATCTCGTTGCTCGTGATTTCAAACCTCCCAGGATTGAAAAGGAAATCCAGACCCTCAAAGCCAAAAGGAAGACTTTTTATTACATCTCCGCCACGGACACGGGCTCTGGTATCGACCCTGGATCTGTTCATTCTTCCTGCGGACAAAATTCCTTAGAGGGAGAATGGGATATAGATCGCAAATGGGTGCGATGGCAAAGGATACCCTGTCCCAAAATCACCCTGGCTCTGTGCGATTACGTTGGAAATTGCACGCAGGAAGAATTGAATGTAAAAGGAGCAAAGAGAAGGTGAAGAGAATCATCGGGATGCTCCGGCTTCAGCCAGGTGAAGGAAGAACGATCCTATTTTTGATGGGTTACCTCACGGTAATCTGCTTTGGCACCTCGATTGGAATTGCCCTCAGTACTTCTCTACTTCTCAACCAGGTAGGAGCTACCAAGCTCCCCTTCATTTTCGTAGGAATATCGCTGGTTTCCATCCTTGTTTCCGCCTTCTATACACGCTGGGTCCAACGACTGGGATCCTGTCGTTTTTATAGCCGCTTCCTACTGAGTGCCTGCGGCTTCCTCCTGCTGTGCAACATGGTGGTGCGCACCGATCTAACCATTGCCTCAGTCAACCCGGGTGTCTTTTTACAATACCTTGCCTTTTTCGTTTTTTTAGGGCTGGACATCATGCATTTCTCAACCTACTGCCAGGGCTATCTAAATCCCCTGCAGAGGCGTCGCCTTTACCCTCTTATCTTGTCGGCCACCAAGTTTGGCGGAATCCTGGGTGGGCTTTCCATAGCCCCCCTGATCGAGGGATTTGGAACCAATAATCTGCTCCTCGTCTGGGCCCTGGTCTATCCTGCGGCTGCCCTCATCCTCCGGTTTTACGAATCTGGTACGAAGCAGATCTCAAGGGAAAAAAGGGGGGGCCAGAAAACAACTCAGAGCTTGCTTTCAACCCTCAATGACGGTTTCCTCGAACTGGTTCGCAACCCCTTTGTTTTCTGGTTTGCCATAGCTATATTTCTGGATGTCTTCGGCGGATCACTAATGGTCTACCAGTTCAATGAAGGATTGATAGAAGATTTTTCATTTGGTGGAAAATCAGCGGAATTATCTACCTTTCTGGGGAGATTTACAGCCATCGGAAACGGGATAGCCTTATTGCTTCAGATATTCGCCGCTCCAGTTTTGATTCGAAGATTTGGAGTGACCTTCTGTCATTACATATACCCGGCCCTGACCATCCCCCTGCTGCTCTTGTGTGTCTTTAGCTGGAACCTGCCGCTTGTAGCCATCTTGATGTTTCATAAGGACTATTTCTTTTCAGTGCTGCACCAGCCAAACAGGTCCCTGTTCTACAACGGGATCGAGCCGGAAAAGCGGCCTCTTTTTGTGGGCTTTCTAGATGGTGTTTGGACTTATCTCGCGCACTTCTGCGTTGGAATTCTTCTTGTACTGGTTGTGGAATGGGGACCAACACTTTGGCCTGCTTCAGGCGGAAAATTCGCCCAGGTATTTTCCCTTGTAGGAGTATTGATCGCCTGTTCATCACTTTTTGTGGCCAGAAAACTCCAGATCCAATACCGCAAGACCCTGCTCAGTCTGGTTGCCCAAAAAGATCTACAACAGCTCATTTCCCGCTTCACACTCAAAGACCAGGAAGTTTCAAAATTCTTAGAGGCCGGAGTCAAGCCCATTGAGATAGCGGATTGGCTACCCCCGGGGGATCGTGCTCTCTACCATCAACTCTTTACCAACATGGATCGCAAAAGCCGTCTTGATGTCATTCTAAGCCGACCCATCGAAGCCTGGGATTTTTTGTTTAGTGCTCATGAATTCGACTCGGTAAACTCAATTCCTGAGATCGAGGACCCCTCTCAATTAAACAGCGATGACTGGCGGGAGCTGCTGGTGACAAGATCTAAAAAAACGGAGGAATTTCAGCCGCTCTTAGAATTTCTTGTTTTGCAAAGACGGTCTGATCTTCTCGGAGATCTTGAAGGAGTCCTGCAGAAATCCTCACGCTCCTGCCAGGAAGCAATCTTGAGAGTCTTTCTCTTCTTCCGCCATCGAATGGACGCTCAAAACATTGAGTACTTTTTTGACAGGATTGGTCAAATGTCACAAGGTGCTCAGAAGCACTTCCTGGAGTTGGTGGGTTACAGCTCCCAAAGACAGTTTCTTTCCAAGATCAGCTCTCTTTTTGAATCGCGTTCCCAGGCGTTGAGGGCACAGGCGATGAAGGCCGCTGTAAAGCTCATTGAAGAAGGTGAAAACAAGGAATCCCTGCTCAAGATCTATTCCTCTCGTAAATGGACGCCCACGGCGGTTGAGTGTTGGTATGGAATTTTTGACTCCCTGGGACACCGCTGGAAAAAGGTTGTTTCGGAGATGAAGCAGTCACAGGTTGAAATTCTGGTTCTACGCTGTGCATCATTGAGTGTACTCAAAAATTCCCGAAGAGAAGCTACTATGCTGTATACAGCCATAGAAGAAGATTTACGATCGAGGGTGAAACTGCTGTTGACCTTTTTCTCGGATGAATATGACTCCAAATCCCTGGCGATTCTAGAGAGAGCACTGACTAATCCCGCCTCAGAGAGAAAATATGAAGCGATGGAACTCCTCCAGGGCAGTAGAAACGTTGAAATGAGTAGACTGCTGGCACCCTTTCTAGAAACTCAGAATTATGCCCAAATTTTAGAGCAGATTTCAGACGGTAATCAAAACAGTATTACCGTTCGGGAAATCTTTGAAGACAGCCTTGTGGGAGACGACTCCTGGATTCGAGCCTGCGCCCTAAGGGAGGCTGGCAAAGATAAGATGTTTGAATTTCGCGATCTCATCGAGAAGTACTCTAAGGAAACCCGGGACCTATACTCCCAGGAAATGGCTGTCTACTGCCTTCAGCTCTGGGATAGTGGTGAGGATGGGGGGATTGTGTGCTAAGTACTGTAGACAAAGTAGAAATTCTTAAGATGGTTCCCCTGTTTGCCGGTTTGGAAACAAGGGATTTGCTCTTGATCTCCCTGGTAACCTCCGAGGAAGAATTCAGTGCACAAGAGATCCTTTTTGAGCAGGGAGAGCAGGGAGATGAACTTTTCGTCCTGGCATCAGGGGTTCTGGAGGTATTAAAATCCGAGGATAAAAAAGAGCCTTGCATGGTTGCTGAAATCAAAGAAGGTCAGTGTGTTGGAGAACTTGCCCTCTTCGCTGACGCCCCCAGAACCGCGACTCTGCGTGCAAAAGAGTCCTCGGTATTACTCATACTCTCGGGGCTCATCCTCCATGAACTCATGCTCGAACATCCCCGACTTGGACTGGGAATGATTCGAACCCTGGTAAGAAGGTATAGCTAGATGCACCTGAAAAAAATCCACCATAAAGTACTCTTACTAGTAATGCTTGTGCTGGCCTTCGCTCTTGGTGTCGCCCTTGTAGTCGTTCGCATGACGGTGGAGGAGCAGGCCAAGAAAAGGATTTATAAAGACCTTGACGCACGCTTTGAGCTGATTTCCATCCTGATCAAATCGGAAGAATCTTCCCTGAAGAAGCAGGTTGTTCTGCTCTCCGAAGAACCCACCATAAAAATGAGCCTTCAGACCGGTGATAGAGATACGATTCGGGACACTTCAACACAGCTGCAGGAAATGATTCAATCACACCTTTTCGTAGTAACAGATTCCGAAGGGAAAAACTTGTCCCAATTGCCGGCCAGAACGGTCCCCGTAGCCACGGAAGGTCTGGATGGGATCTCAGATTCCCTGATGGGCTCCACAGCAAGTGACTTATGGTTTGACCAATCCACCCTATACCTTTCAGCCTCCCAGGCGATTAGTTTTCATGAAGTCATCGAAGGCACTGTTTCCTGTTCACTGCGCCTTGACCAGCAGTTTGCTAGAACACTTGGTGAAAGAACCGGCACCATCGTCACCTTTCTTTTCCATGGTCAGAAGGTCACGCAGCCAGACCGCGGCAGCAGGACCGGCCCGTTTTTGGGTCGAACTTACCAGGTGTTTGTGGGGAACTCTTCCTTTGAAATTTGGCTCCTGGTTGATTACTCAGAGGTGCTGCAGGGATTGGATCGAGTTACCATGCAGCTGCTCAGCCTTTACTTATTTGTTCTTCTAATCGCCTATGGTGTCTCACAGGTATTCTCAAGAAGTCTGACACGACCCATACAAAGTCTCAAGGGAGCAGTCTTGAGTGTCAGTGAAGGGAATTGGGAACAACCGCTTGAAGCCACTTCCCATGACGAATTAGGAGTTCTGGAGAAATCTTTCGAGGAAATGCGTCAGTCCCTGGTAACCCAGCGCGATGAGTTGATTGAGACCGAAGCCCTGCGCAAAGACCTGGAACTGTCGGCCGGAATTCAGAGATCGATGCTTCCTTCACAGATGCCTGAAATCAAGGGCATCTCCCTGTGCGCGCGTATTGTTCCTTCCAATCATATCGGCGGCGATTATTTTGGATTTCCCCAGTGGAGGGAAAATAATTTGGGAATCGCCATTGCTGATGTAGCCGGTCACGGAGTGGGGTCAGGTCTACTGATGGCGATGGCCAGAACCACCCTGCTTTCCCAGGCAGAGATCACAAAAGACGCGTCTTCTTTACTCTGCGCCATTAACCGAATCTTACATCCGGATCTTGAAAAGGCGGAATCCTTCATATCCATGTTCTTGTGTTCCTATGATCTGGAGACCAGGGTATTGGAATACGCCAATGCAGGTCATAACAGACCGCTTCTACTGCGCTCTGACGGTTCGATTGAAGAGCTTGATACGGATGGGATGGTCATCGGAATCCTGGAAGACTCCGAATACGAAGCCAAAACTTGTCTTATCCAGCCAGGCGACTTTCTGGTACTGTATACCGATGGAATGATCGAACCGCATGATTCTCACGGAATCCAATACGGCATGGCCCGTTTTACACAGCTTCTTAAAGAATCCAGCTCTTCCACAGTTCAGGAGACACTGGACCATCTTTATGAGAACCTGGAAGAATTCTGCGGTAAGGAAGAAGCTTCAAAGGATGATCGAACCTGCGTAATGCTCAGATTTCTGGAGTGAAATATGGACTTAAGATACCAAGAACATGGGGACGGAATACTGGAATGGATCCTTGGGGAGCATCTTACCGCTACGGTCTCTTCGGAGTTTAAGCAAACCGTGCTATCCACAACAGAGAAGCTTAAGCCCAGGGAAGTGATCATCCATTTTGCTGAAGAGGGTTATGTGGATAGCGCTGGAATCGCAAGTCTCGTCACCCTGCAGCGCCAATTTAGAAAACTCAATGCTTCCATCTCGATCTGTACCAAAAGTGAAGCGATTCGGGAAGTTTTTTTCCTCACCAAATTAGACCGCTTGTTTCCCCTGGAGTCAGACCTGGACCAGACTCTGGAAAAACTACGCCCTTAAGAGCCTGTTCGAGCACTAAGAGTTTTTCTTGCTCAATATCAATAAATTCCCCTGAGGGTCCTTGCACTCTCTTATCGGAATGTGTACTCTAAAACATGACAAAAAATTTAATATTTGGTCATGTTTTGTATGCATAATGCTCTAAAGCTACTTCTGATCACGGTTGGGCTCCTATTTATCTTTACCCCAACCTCTACGGCCGCAGACGAGCAGCCACCCATTGAAGGCGTCCAGGTCTTCGATTACAGGCCCGATCACGATGTCCACGGAAGACAGGACCCGGCAGATACGCGTATGGCCTTCCCGCTTCCCAAAATTCAGCTGGAAATGGATGATGAGATGAGCCCCAGGCAGCTCAGCCTCGGTCTCAAGCTTTTAGCACTCTTGACCGTGCTGACCCTTGCTCCGTCGATTATGATCATGATGACTCCCTTCACCAGGATAGTCATCGTGCTTTCGTTCACAAGAAGGGCAATTGGAACCCAGTCCATGCCCTCAGATAAAATGCTGGTCTCTTTGGCCATTTTCTTAACGCTTTTTCAGATGGCTCCGATCTGGAATCAAGTCAATGAAAACGCTCTTGAGCCTTTTTTAGCCAATAGAATTGACTATACCGAAGCCTTTAAATTGGGCGTGGAACCTTTCCGCAACTACATGCGCAAAGCAACCCGGGAAGAGGATCTCAGAGTCTTCGTAAAACTTGCCCAGGGTGCCAAACCAAAGAATTTCGATGAAGTGGATACGCTTACCCTGATCCCGGCATTTATCATCTCCGAGTTTAAAACCGGATTTCAATTTGGGGTCGTCCTCTTTCTCCCGTTTTTGATGCTCGATATGGTCATCGCCACAACCCTGATGTCCATGGGGATGATGATGCTCCCTCCAGCGATGGTTTCTACACCCTTTAAAATATTGTTATTTGTACTCATTGACGGGTGGGGATTAATCATCAACGCCCTTATGAAATCGATTGTGATCGTATGAATGAAATCATTGCAATGAATCTCGTAAAAGACACTATGACGATGGCTATGACTGTGGGCTTACCCCCGCTATTGGTCGGCCTGGTAGTGGGACTATGTGTGACCATATTTCAGACAACAACCTCCCTGCAGGAGCAAACGCTAACCTTCATTCCCAAAGTTGTGGCCACCATGGCAACAGTCATCTTCCTTGGACCCTGGATGATCAATAAGGTAACTACATGGGCCATCAACCTGATCAATAATATCGGAATCTTTATTGCCTGATGGCCGATCCGATTCTTCTCATTGAGAATTTTTTCTATTGCTTTGTAAGATTTGTCGGGCTGGTTATGATCATGCCCTATATCGGCTCCAACAGTCTTCCTACCAAAACAAAGGCTTTCCTTGCTTACTTGGTTGGATTGGTCTGTTTCTTAAGCCTTCCTCCTAGCGCGTATGTACAGGCTTCCCATGATGTTGAGATGCTCATTATCGTCGTTAAGGAATTCGTAGTCGGGATGATCATGGGAATGGGGGTTAAAGTCGTAACCGAGACCTTGATGTTCGCCGGGCAGATTGATTCGACACCGATGGGATTATCCATTGCCACAGCCATAGATCCAGCCAGTGGCGAGCACTCTTCGACCCTCGGTCAGTTCAATACCACCCTCGGCAGCTTCCTATTCTTTGTAATCAACGGACATCACTATGCCTTTGAGGCACTGCAGAAGTCATTTGAGGTTGTCCCCCTGGGAGAGCTTGTCTTTACCGCGAATAGAATCAGTTTCTTTATCGATCTTTTTTATGAACTATTTCTGATTTCCCTACGCATTGGTATGCCGATTCTTTGCGCCATGATTCTTATTCAATTCTCACTGGGGGTCATTGTGAGAACCATGCCCAAACTCAATATTTTCATGATCGGAATTCCCATCCAGATTTGCATGGGAATGATCACTTATGTCATTTGTCTTCCCTTTCTTGTAAAGACCGTCAAAGTACTGTACTTCGAGGCTTTCAGCAATTTACTTCCCAATCTCAGGCTATTTATGAACCCCTGAACCATGGCGTTGAAATCAAGAACTGAATTTCTATCCTGGTACCTGGAACTGGAGCAATCCAAGTCCCTGGTTCCTGTCCAACCGCTTCAGTTTGATGACTCTGCTGAGAAGACGGAGGAGCCGACCTCAAAGAGGCTCCAAGACGCCAGAAACCGCGGAAATGTCCCTAAGAGTCAGGATTTGACCACCGCGGTATCCGTCGTAATCATTACCCTTTTCATCTACTTCATGCTCAATAACTTTTATTCGGTTGTGCATGACATGTTTCTTAAAGCCAGCATGATGTATTCAGTACCTGAAATGACCCCTAAGGACTTCTGGCACTTTTACACCACCCTGGCCGGTTACTGGTACGTGATGATGCTGCCTTTGTTCTTTGTGGTTCTGGTAGTGACACTCACGGTTCAGATCTTACAAGTCGGGCTTCAGTTTTCTACCGAATCGATGATCCCGGACTTCACTAAGTTCAATCCCATTAATGGATTGAAAAAGATTGTAGGGAAAGAGGCTTTTGTGGAATTAGCCCGATCCCTCGCCAAGCTAGTAATCCTCTCCTATTTTCCCTACAGCCTATTCCTGGAGGAATGGCCCACAATCACCCACCTCTTCCACTTCACCCTGGGTGCTGCGTTGGAATACATTTCCTGGCTCATCGTAAAACTGATTCTGCAGATCGGTCTGGTAATGGTCATCTACGGGATCATGGATTATATCTGGTCTGTTCACAGACACATTGAGCAGAACAAGATGACCAAGCAGGAAGTCAAGGAAGAGCGGAAACAGTCAGAAGGGGATATGCAGGTCAAACAGCGCATTCGTCAGAAGCAGCGCGAACTTGCGCAGCGCTCGATGATGGGAGATGTCCCTGAAGCTGATGTAGTGGTCACCAACCCAACTCACTTCGCCGTAGCCTTGAAATATGTCAAAGGGGAAACCAGCGCTCCAAAGGTAGTAGCCAAAGGTCGAAACCTCATCGCCCAAAAAATTAAGGAAATTGCCAGGGAAAGCAATGTCCCGATCATCGAGGACAAGCCCACAGCCCAGGCACTGTTTTTCAATGTGGAACTGGAACAGGAAATCCCTGATAACCTCTTCAAAGCGGTAGCAACAATTCTCGCCAAGGCATATAAGATGCGAGGAAAGCGAGCTTAGGAACCAGGTTTAGCGAGTCCCTCAGGACTATCCTCCATAGAAGAAATGTAGTTAATCAGGGAATTCCCTTGAAGATCGGCGCAGTTCCTTCAAAGGCAAAGATTGGCGTGCTTACTACGGCCTGTACTCTTGCCGGGAAGTCGGAGATTACTCCGTTGATTCCCATAGCCAGTAGCTCCCTCAGACGCTCTTCGTAGAAGGTTCCCTTCCACCAGGGCACAAGAACCATTCCCTGCTCTTTGACAGCGTCACAGATTGCCTGGTTCAAGAATCTTTGCTCTATATGCAGGGAAAACAAACCCATTTGCCTTGCCTTCTTGAGTTTGCGCTTAAATTCGAAGGTATGGCCCACATTCACTCCAAGGTTGACCTCGGGAATCTCGTTTTGAATGTTTCTTAAGATACTGAAGAAAAAGGAGGTCACAATTACCCTGTCTGTATGGGGCTTGAGGATTTGTGCTAGGCGCTTTTCCATTCTGCGCGCCTTGACCTCGACCACTACATGGGCTTCTGGAAACGCTTCCAGAACCTCCGTGAGTGTGGGAATCCTCTCCTTACGAAATTCCTGATGAAACCAGGAGCCAAAATCATATTTGCGAAGGTATTGGAAGGTAGAGCGTTTAATCTGTCCACGACCGGTTGAGGTACGATTGATCTTGTGATCGTGTATGACTACGACCTCTTCATCAGAAGTCATACGGACATCGAGTTCGATCCCCGCTGCTCCCTGCTGCAGAGCACGACGGAAGCTGGGAATCGTATTCTCGGGAGCCTCCAGCGAAAGACCCCTATGAGCGAGGTTTAGAAATCCCACGCACAGATTATTCTGATCTTTTACCATTCTGCCAAGTCCTAGAAGAAGGAAATTTGTTCAGACCATATGATTAGGAGAAGATAGTGGGAAACACTATCATAAAGTCTTGATTTTCGCATGTTTTTGTATGTACAACCGGGAGGACACAGGGTATCATCATGCTCGCGAGCTTCTGAAACTACAAAAATGAACACAGAATCCAGTGATAAATATGTGGGTATACTGGTGGGAGGCCCAGGTGGGGAGGCCGGTGTATCTCTTTGCTCTGGAAGATTTGTACACAGTTTCTTCCCCAAAGAATTTGCCAATGCATTCTTCATCTATATGGGAGCTGATCACAAGATTTCCCTGCATAGAGATGACTCCTTCATGGAAGGAGAAGGAAATCTCTTACAGGCAAAGAAAGGCTTGAGCTCATTTCCTGGCGGGGCTCTTCCCGGCCAGTTAGAGAACTTTGGAATTCCCCTGGACCAGCTAAGGGGGATTTTCCCACTCATTCATGGCACCTTTTGTGAAGATGGGAAGTTCCTCGCTTACCTGGAGGTTTTAGGAATTCCTTTCGCCGGCTGTAGTTCGGTCACCTCCATGCACTGCTTCGATAAGGTTCTCACCAAGCTATCCCTTCTTTCCTCAGGAGTAGATGTCGTACCCTTCATTTGGGGGATCTCGCCCGAGATGCTCCTCGGCCATCCCTTTAGCCCACAGCCGGTGTTCGTGAAACCAGCCCGGCAGGGTTCCTCGCTGGGTGTGAAAAGAGCCACGGGCGAGGACGATTATAAAAGCGCTCTGGAATACGCCTTTGAGTTCGATACCAAAGTATTGGTGGAACCGGAAATACCAGGAAGGGAGTTAGAGGTCGCCCTGCTGGAAACCCCGGACGGCTGGGTTGTATCCCAGGCAGGAGAGATCGACTCCGGAAAATCCGGTTTTTATAGCTTTGAAGCCAAGTATGAAACCCAGAGTGATGCGAAAACCTCGATTGCTGAGCTTTCAGCGCCCCTGGAAATGGAATTACAGGAGCAAGCTCTGGAAGCGGCCGCTCTTCTAGACCTTAGAGGGTTCGCGAGGATTGATTTCTTTCTAGATGCCAATGAAAAGCTCTGGCTCAATGAAATCAATACCCTGCCGGGATTTACCGGCATTTCCATGTTCCCTTACCTGATGGAAGATAGCGGTTTTGAGCCAGCTGAACTCATTCGCGTTATACTAGAGGGGATGGAGTCCTGATATGCAGAATTCAGATAACCTTGATGATATTGATCGTGTAGATAAAATCCTTGGTTTTTGCGTAGGTCTCCTGGTTTTTTTTGCTATTCTCTGCGCGATTGTTTATCTCTATTCAGACCTGTCCCAATGGATTTTCGACACGATCAATCCCGCCAAGGAGTGAGACAGACCTCACTGAACCTGTTTTTGGGTGACTCCATCGAAGCCACGGAGCTTGAAGGCCCCGGCCTGAGGTTTGCCCTGTGGTTCAGCGGCTGCTCTCTGCGCTGCCCCGGATGCTGCAATCCGCATCTTTTTTCTAAGAGTGCGGGTTCCCCCACTTCGGGACGCGACATCATAGCAATGATCGAGAAAGCCCAGCTCAACAAGGGAATCGAGGGAGTGAGTTACCTGGGTGGAGAGCCGTTCGAGCAGCCAGAAATTTTGGAATACCTGGTTTTGAATACCCGTGCACTGGGTCTTACCAACATGGTCTATACAGGCTTTGAAATTGAGCAAATACGTACCCATCCCCATGGTTCTCAAATTTTAAGCCAGGTGGATCTTTTGGTTGACGGACCCTACCTGCAGGAAAAGCGCAGTACTAAGAGAAGATTCATCGGTTCCACCAACCAGACTCTGCATTTTCTGAGTTCAGCCTATCATAGGGAGGATCCTTCCTTTTCTGAATCGAATCGCCTGGAGATTCGCTACCGCTCCTCTGAGGTTCACATCCATGGATTCCCCGCATTCCCGAGAATCTGATTTACTCAGGTTTCTCATCCGAGTCACTCACCGGGAATACCGCCTCGGGTTCTCGGAGATCAATCCTGAACTGCTTCCCTATACCTCTACGGAGATTCTTCAGGGAATGCCCGGGGGAAAAATAAAGGAATCTCTCACCTTTAGCCCAACCTTTGTGGATGGAGTGGAAGACATCCTGAGAAATTATCTGTTCAAAAACCTGATGGAATCAGGAGGCTGGCAAATCCGACCCTACCAGCAAGGGGTTCAATTCAAATTGGGGAGAGTATGGGAAATGAACTCTTTTCCAAAATGCTTTAGCAGGTTCATTCTGGCATTTTGGTTTCGACTCATCGAAGTCTATTATTCCGATCCCACGGATTCTATCCACGATCAACCCATCACCTGCGGGGCCGCGGACCGCATTCTGATTTTTTGCTTTCTTAAGGACTTTCTTCTTTTCCGACAATCACTTCTCTTGAAGTGCCTTCCGAGAGGGTACGAGGAAATGGGTTTGTGCTCCCTTTTCCTGGCGCCGGAATTCCTGGGTTCGCTTACCCCGGTCAAAACACTGGAACCGGAGGAAAAACTTTATTCTGAAGCTCTCTATGAAGTGGTTCCGGAGTCCTTCCGTCTGTGGTGCAAAGACCTTGAATTTACCTCAGAACAGGAGTTGATTCGAACTCTTAAAGGGCTGGAGCTTAAACTCAACTCTCTGTATGGCGAGAACATGGATAGTGGTGGCTTTAGATACCTTGAGCACTATCTGGGGATTGGACAGATCCTACTGCAAGAGAGGGTCTTTGATCGACTCCTAACTGATTCACAAAGAAAAAAGCAGGGCTCGAGCCCCAAAGGGGAAGAGACGCTGAACCTTGATCTTCAGGTTTACCAGGTTTTTGGAGGATACCTGGGCCGGGTGGATAAAATTCGAACCAAATTACAGTCCTATTCCTATGTTGATGAGGAATTTGAACTCGCTCAATGGGGATTAAGAGTATTTGAAAATCGCTGGAGTCCAATAGAGTCGGTAATGAAAGCAAAATTGGTAAAATATGATGATCCAGTCCTATACTCTTGAAGTATGAGCCAGACATACCGTATCCGGGTCAAAGAATCAGTGAGTGAGACCATCTCCTTGAATCGGGAATGGAAGCGGAAGGTTAACCTTTTGAAAATCCTCCCGGAGAGTGAGATGGGAGACCTGCTTTGCGCTGAATTGGCTGAGCTTGGATGGAAGGGCTCAGAACATAAGAGTTCTAAAGAAGAGGGGCATTGGAGACTTGAACTCGATCCCATCACGCTTCTCCTTTCCATTATCTATGATCGCGAAGAAGAGGTAGAGGCATCCTTTGATGAAGAGGTTGAGGTTTACGAAGTTACAGATCTTGAGGATAAGGCCAGACAAAACGCTCAGGACCAGGCAAAGGAGAATCTTGATCGTAGAATGAATACGGCGCGAAATCGTAAGGAAACTGAACTTCTCAAGGAACTGAACCAGTCCCGTGATGAAATTCTCAACACCTTGGAAAATGAGCTTCAAGCCGCGGTAGAGCAAACCCATATGAATGCCTTAAAACTCAAAGCGGCCGCATTGGGTGAAATAGAGGCTATTGAAGAGAACTCTGGAGAGATTGTCATCAGGGTGAAGGTGTAGTCATTTGGAAACAATGGAAGTTTAAGAACGAATCAGTATGAGTGACCGATTGAATCAGTTTCCTACTGAGCTTAGTGAGCGTCAAGCGCTTGAAGTTGCCTACGGCAGGGACCTCTACTGGTGCAGATCCAAGCTTCAAGCCCAGAGTTCCGTTCTGATCGAATGTGAGAAGCAGCTTATCCCCTTTGTCTATATGCACCTTCGCGATGCACTGAAGGATAGCGGAATCTCCACCGAGTACCTTGATGGTCGTAAACCCCCGAGCGGTGAGGGAACTTCCCATGGGCTGTTACGCACCATGATTGATCAAATCACCTATTGGGTTCGAAACGCTACCGATCGAAAGATCCTTGTAATACCCCATCTTGATCTCCTGGTTTCCCAGACCGAACAGGGCGGAATCACCACAGAAGCTCGAGAAGTGATCCCGCTCCTATATGAAAATCCCAAGCTGACTTACCTGGCCTTTCAGGATCCGGCGTTTCGCTTCTCCGCCGTGATTGAACGCCTTTTTCCAGCCAGACGAAAGCTCTTGGGGATTGATCGCTCAAGGCTCCCCAACCTGATTTTAGAAAGGGAGGCTCGAAAGTTCCCCGCAGGTTTCGCGTTTCAGAAGCTGTATCAATATGTGTCCGGTCTCAACCCGGTAAGACTCAGACAAGTCATGAGCAGGGTGGAAGGAGTTGATTTACCCCAGGACTCCAGCAGGGTCATCGCGCAGTTAAGAGAGGTCACGGTGGAATCAGACGTCGAGATACCGAGGGTCGATTTCGAGAAAGACCTGGGGGGTTACGACGGGGTAAAGGAGCGGATTCAAAAGGAAATCCTGGAGTTGATTCGGCACCGCGATGAATTGAGTGATGAGGATGAACTCTCCAGTATCGATACCATGATTCCCAGGGGAATTATTTTCCACGGTCCCCCGGGAACCGGAAAGACCTTTTTTGCCAAAGCAATGGCATGTTCCCTGAACGCCACGATTCAGATCGTCTCCGGTCCCGAACTGAAATCCATGTGGGTGGGACAGTCCGAGGAGAATTTGAGAAAAGTTTTTTACCGGGCACGCCAATCCGCTCCCTCTCTAATCGTCTTTGATGAAATTGATTCCTTTGCCGGATCCAGGGCCCAGATGAGCGGTGCCCAGGTCCATCATTCCATGGTGAATCAACTCCTCACGGAAATGGATGGATTCCGCAAGGAGGAATTGGTATTCGTCATCGGTACAACCAATTTCCTCTCATCCCTGGACCCGGCCCTTCTACGCCCGGGCCGTTTCGAACTCAAGATGGAAATTCCCTATCCTGACGAAAAGGACAGGGCTAGCATCCTGGAGATTTATAATCAAAAACTTTCTCTAAAACTCTCCCCTGAAGAACTTTCCTACCTGGTCACCAAGTCAGGTGAAATGACCGATCCAGTGACTGGCTCCTCCATGAGTGGAGACCATCTCTATAGCGCGATGCGCTATCTCAAGCGCATACAGATTCGGGAGAAGCGCTCTCAATTTACCAGGCAAGATCTCTATCTCTCCCTGCGGGGTGGGGAAAGTAAGGTTTCACTCACCGGGGAAGAACGTCGTGTCATTGCCATACACGAAGCAGGACACACCGTGACTGCCCTGGCATTGAAGGATGCCAGCCCGGTGGAGAGAGTCTCCGTGGATTCGGATTTTGCGGATGCCCTGGGTTATTTGAAGCAAAAGGAACGCAAGAATAAATACATCCTGACCCGCAGACAGATTTTAGCCGATCTCATCGTCCTCATGGGTGGAAGAGAAGCGGAGTTACTGGTATTCCAAGACCTCTCGATAGGCTCAGAGAATGATATTTTTCATGCAAACCTGCTGGTGGAAGACATGGTGACGAGACTTGGAATGTCGGAAGCATTTGGAGTCCGCGTGGAAACTGAGAAGGGACTGAGCTCAGAGACAGAAAGGCTCAAAGATCACGCGATCTCCAAGATTCTGGAGAGTGCCAGGCTGCAGTCGAGGGAAATCTTATCCAGGAACCGTAGTCTCTTGGATGAGATCGCGAAGGCGCTGGTCGAGGAGAAAGTGCTGGAGAGGGAAAGAATTGATCAAATAGTAGCCGCTACTCCTATTCAATGGAATCTAAAAGGCACGGCGAATGATAAAGGGAGCCAGGGGGAATAGGTCATGTCCAAACTCATTCTCAGGCTCGTAAAAGATTCAAAGACAGGCCTGCAAGAACTGCGCGTTGATTATGAATCCGATGGGGATCGTTTACCCTTTGAACATGAAGAAGAGCATCGTCGATTGATCCAAAAAATTCTGGGCGGCGAAGACCAGGCCTTCGCGGATAACCCGGATTTGAATATTCAACGAGAGCCTCCGTCTTCCTTTGAACCCGATGGGGAAGGATTGGACCAGAAATCAGACCAGCCACTACCTGAAGCACTAAAGGAATAAAAGATAGCGGGGAGCAATTGGCGTGGCCGAAAAAAGAGTCTGCTTTCGATTCTCAAATCTTAAGGACCGACATCGACAGATGGCGGTCTTTGTCGCGGTCGTACCCAGCCTCATGATGGAAAGGGTGACCCTTTATCATGGCGAACCGGAGTTAGTCGTCTTAGATTCATCTGCGTTTGAAGAAGCGCAGGCAAAATCCTTCCTGCTCGAGTGCACTGAACTTGGAATTGAACGGGCTCAGAAGGTCAAATTCGAGGATGGCTCCAAAGTTAATCTTCAAGCTCAAAATGGAGTGGAAACATCTCTTTGGACCCTGGTGAAATGGGATTCTTTCAGGGCCAAACAAGATCACCATTATGCTTGGATTACCCAGGATCGCTTTGAGAGAATCGTGCGCGACTGCTATTCACTGGGGCTGTTCAGGTTAAGCTACCTGCATTACCAAACTGAAGGCACAGATAGAATTCTCCTGCAAATCCCGGCAGCTCCCAGAATGCTGCTGCTCAAAATTGAGGAGGAGTATGGAGGGAAAATATTCTGGAAGGATTCCTTCGGAATTTACTACCCCATGGATAGCACCCATCCCATGTCACGCTGGTGGTCGAGTGAGCTTGGGGACGCGCTTGTCTTTCGAGAAGAAATTCATGTCCTAAAAGAGGCTGCTTTCCAACCGGTGCTTGAATCTGTTTCCTTTCATATTGAACCCACACAGCTTTGTGAAAAAAGTGTTCAAGAAGTCCCCAGGATCGAAATTGAAGTTCACCTGATACCATCCACGAAGGCAGGATTGGATGAACCTGAGTTATGGTATTACCGCGCTGAGGATAAAGGCCGCCTTGAGGAGTGGATATCACACCTCTCCGCCAGGCAGCATGAGGCTTTTTTGCTCTATTGCCTCAGCGAGCCGATCCCTGGATTTCTGCTTAAAAAATCGCGCGGAGTATCTCACAGTGCTGTACCTCCTGCCGCCGCGCGAGAGTCGTTTTACAGACTATTTAAGGGAGAAGACATCTTTCTTCCCTTACACCACTGTTTAAGCCCTCCCATACCCCTGGATCAAATCCTGGCACTCTCACCCTTTAGCAGGGAAGAAGGATTGGTGTTCTTTCAAGAAGATTCTCATCTCCTGCCCGCGAAACTAAAGCATGCGGACTTCGTTCATCTCAGTCAGCTCGTCTACTACCTTCTGGAAGACAGCACAGAGGCTCTACTGCATGCCTCCCACGGCTTTTGTCTCAAGGATCCTAAGATTCTGGTTCAAGAACATTGTATAGAAGTCAAACAAGAACAGGAGGGAATTTACCCGCCAACTGAAGGGGTGCAGGTCCCTCAACCCTCGCAGATGAGCGCTGGGAGAGACCAGCAAGGACAGGAAGTTCCAGAACCCCCCGATGAAGAGATCGATCCCTTTGATCATCGAGCTAAAATGATCATCGGAAAAGACCGGGCCGCTATGGTTCGCGAGATGAGAGAGAGGATTCTTGAAGATCCCTATATCCAGGACCCGGAACCCTGGCACCTCCTGGCACAGGTTGAAATGGAAGCTGAAAACTACTCAGATGCCGGTATCCTATTTGAGATCGCCCTTAGCTATTCGGTAAAAAATCCGCAACGGGCGCAGATCGCCAGGGCCATCATGCACTGCTCACTACAGGGCAAAGGGGGGCGCTCCGAGGTCCAGGCTCTACACCAAACTTCACCCGCAAGCCTCAAAGTGGAGGAATTGGGAATTCTTGGACTGGACCTTCTAAAACAGGAATCCAGGATGGACCCGGAGCAGTTGCAGGAATTCGCGCACTCCTATGTCCCCATATTTGAGGAATTCCTGGATCAAATGCCAGTGTTGAGGTGCTGGAACCTGGCGGTTAGTTTTTACCAGATTTTGAAACCCGGTTCTTATTTCTTATACCGGGCCCGGGACAGGGTGCTATATCGTTTGCTTGATGAGGGACTGTTCGGACAAAGAGCTATTCCCGGTCTGCTGTCTTTTTCCACGGACCCTTCGGAGTCGACCCTCAAGGATGTGAGCGATCGGTATTTGTTCTTGGCTGGACGCCTGGGTGAGGAGGAAACAGAAGCCCCTGACTGGATCCTTTTTCACCTGGTCTTCGCGGCCGGTTTTGCCCTGAGGCAGAGCTCCGGCAGAATGCAGGAGAATCTGGAAGCGGCCCGGGAGAGGGTTTCCAATACTCCGCATCCAGTACATCAAGCGCTCTACGAAACTTATTCCCAGAGGTCTCAGGAATTCCTTGAGGGAAGGGGCGTGAACTCTCCCTCTAACCCTCCCAAGATTCTTCAAAGCCTCTCCATGGCTCATCGATACTACCTCTCCACAGTACGGGATCACTCGCTGTTGCTAGGGTCCGTTTCATCCCCGGAGACGGAAGAGTTCGCTCTGCCTGGATTTCAAAATCGCAGTGCTGAAGATCTTCTTCAAAAGGTGATCCCTCAAAATCTAAGGAATTTGAAAACCGCCATGCCCGGGATGCGCGAACGCCAATCCCAGGAAAGAGCCAAAATATTCCATTCCATCCTGGGCGTTCTGCCAGAAGTCGGAGAGCTGGCAGTCTTTGAGTTTTATCCCGAGCTGCACAAACTTTGCCCAACACTTCAGATGCTCCAGGACCGAGGGCGCGCACTGGGTAGAATGCTGGTGATTTCAAGCCAGTTTGAGCGTCAGGACTGGGTTCAGGCACTGAGCGGCGAATATCTTGAGATCCTGGAGCAGGCATTTGTGCAGGATTCAGAAGTAGTAAGCAGTATCCTGACAACAGTACTAGAAGTCTTTCCAAGAGTCCTGGAAAGGGACCTGTCCCACAGAGTTGCCCACAGACTCCTGGACTGGGTTCGAACTCAAAGTGATGGAGCCAGGGTTAAGGTCCTGATTTCCAGGCTCTTTGACTCGCTGGGAGATGGAGAATTGGCCTGCGAGCTATGCGAGGAAGTATTCTCTTCCTATGACTCCTGCCCATTGCCCGAGAAAATCGACTTACTAGCCTGCATGTTAAAAAACTGGAACGGGGTTAGTTTGGAATTTCGCTCTTTAATTTGTGAAAAAATTCTTGGGAATCTACGAATTTTTGAAGATCATTTATCCCTCAATGATTCCTTTTCCCTGTCGAAGCTTCTGGTTCTGGAATATCTTGTTGCTCAGCCTGGCGGCACTGAGGCCCTGTCCAGGGAAGCGCAAGGTGTTCTCTACGCCATCGAGCATTCCTGGAAACAAAACCTTTCTCAACGATTTGCGGATTTACTGAAGGAGGAGTATGAAAAAGCCTCGAGCGGTGGATGATATTCTAAGTAGTCTCGAAGAACTATCCAGCTCATTGAAGTCTATCTTTGTAGCCCGTGATGATCAGATTGACGACATGATCGTGGCGGCAGTTGCCCAGGAACCGCTACTCTTCGTGGGTCCTCCCGGAACGGGGAAATCAGACCTGGTTCGCCAGTTCACCGCGCTGCTGAGCCTGGATGTGAATGAGTATTTTGAATATGCGCTCACCCGCTTCACCGAGCCATCCGAAATTCTGGGTCCACTCGATTTGAAGCGAATGAAAGCCGGAGAATTCTTCCGCCGTATCAGTGGGAAACTTCCTGAAGCCCGCATCGCGTTTCTTGATGAAATTTTCAAATCTAATTCAGCCATTCTCAACACGATGCTAACAATCCTCAACGAGAAAAAATTCTACCAGGACGGCAAGCCTACACCGGTACCGCTAAAAATCCTATTTGCCGCTACCAATGAGATTCCTACCCATCACGAATTAGATGCACTCAAAGACAGGTTTATTCTCAAAGTAAGGGTCTCCAGGGTTCCAGAAGACCAGTGGGATCTTTTAATTATGCGCGGACTTCAAAATGAGCAGTCCCGGTATTTTCGGCAACAGCGCTTCCCAGAACCCTTCCTGGAAATGGGCGACTTCGAGGTCCTCTATGAACACCTGATGAATTCCTTGACCCCCTTGTGCCAGGAAGGCCGGGATCCACTCTTCCCTGAACCTGTTTTTTTGGAGTGGAAGCGTCTTTTAAAAACCATCATTCATGATTTTGAGATAGAACTCAGTGACCGCAAGATTCTTAAAATGTACAAACTGCTCAGAACAAGGGCGTTAATCAAGCGAGGAGGTACGGTAGAGGCAGAAGATTTTAGCTTGCTTACCCATCTTGGCAATCATGAAGAAGAGATGGATTTTCTTAAAGAAAAACTCCCTTCGGTTCTAACCTAGTCCATGGCTAAGGTGTTAAGTTCTGATGACGCGAAGCTGGTGTTGAGCGCCAGTCTTGCCCGATCCTATTTTTCTCTCGATACAGTTCGAGAAGATTTTTTTGAAGTCTACCTACATCTGCTCTACAAGGGAGTCGCAGTACCGCTTCCGGGAACTCTGCTTGATTTTCTAGGATGGCTTTACCCGGACCTCCCCGCGAATTTTCCCAGGGCATCCATCGAGAGTGATTTACAATACCAGGACCGCCTGGTTGGCCCTTTGCTTCACTCCATGGAATTTCGCGAAATACGAGAGCTAGGGGCAACCTTTCACGGGAGTTCCTTCTTTAGCTTCTTCAGTCGCTGTGCTGAGCTCTTCTTTGAGCGCATCGCTCCAGAGCAAATTGTGGATATTCCTCCAGGATTTTTAAAAGAGTTTTCAAAGGAGACCCTGGACCTTGAGCTTAGCGCTCAAAAAATTCAAGAGCGAAAGGATCTTTTTGAGCTGCTCAACCCCGAACCGTGGATCTGTGGCTACCAACAAGCCAGACCCGTTTTTTCTGAAGAGGATTTTAGGGAACTTCGTATGGTCCGAAAAATCGGCAGTGACTCCCTGAGGGAAGGGCTGAGAAAGAGCTGGAAATCCCGTAGCTGGCTAGAATCGAGACTCCTCTCGAAACTAAAAAAAGAGGTCCGGGAAATGCCGTCCCTGGGAGTTGAGGATGCTGAGTTGGCAGGCTCATATCCCATGGGGGGAGTCTGTGGGATAGGAACAAGAGGGGACCTTAGCACCATTCTCCCTTCCGAGCTATTCTATTCAACAATCACCGATCCGGTAGACCTGTTTCAAGTTAAGTACCTGGAAAATGATCTTCTCTATTACGAGAGGGATGAGCAGCAAAAGGATGAATTTGAGCGACGAATCATCCTGGTTCTGCTTCGAAATGACCTTTACCCCGACCCTGAATCTGTTGATGGATTTTCGATTCACCCGTTTTTCTTGTTTGGAATCCTCTCCTTTTGGATCTCACATGTTCCAGCACTGCTTCCCTCTCTTCACTTCATCATAGAAGTGAGAATAGAGATTTCCAGCAGAAGAGAAAAGGAGTTTCTCCAGGTTCTCAAGGCGCTCTTAGAGGCCTCTCAATCCATGGGGAGAGTGAATGTTAATGAGCTTTCACAAGACCCTAAACCAGGGAAGGATTTCCACAACAGGATCATCATTGGGCAGGATAGGGAAGGGGAGTCCTGCCTTCACTGGAACCGAACCCACCTCAGGGTAAGTACCCGTGAAAGCCAGGTAGAATTAGAGCTGGGGGAAATTGGACTGACCAATTGGGTCAAGCAGGGTTTTTGCCTGATCGGTGGAAAGAGGATTTAGGCAACAGACGGTAATTATCGGGTTCAAAGTAACAAACTTACCGCATCGCTGGTGATTCCCCTGGTCTGTGCCAGCTGGGCCATGGCGGTGCCATTCAAGATCAAACTCTTCAGATGGTCCACATTTTCCTTAGCGAGGTCTGCGTCACGAATTCTGGATAGGGTATCGGAGTGATCCAGGTGGCTCTGGTGGAGAGAATTCATATTACTCTCCATTCGATTTTGTAAAGAACCCAGTCGTGAGCGCTCCGATGAGATCCGTCCCACAGCTTCATCAATGTCCTTGAGCGCTCTGGTGGCAGCGTCGATGGTGGTCAGATCAAGCCTTTCCACTCCCAGGGCCCGAGAACCGGCGTCAGCAATTCGAAATTGCATCGACTCCCCTTTGTTGGCACCAATTTGAAACCGGAGGCTTGAGTCTGTCACATGGATCGAAAAATTCGCGCGGTCAGAACCGCGGGCTTCACTACTAAAATCAATTCCAAAGGCATCGATACCCAATGCCTGGGAAGTCGCGTCGGCAAAAAGCGTTATCTTGTTATTGGTCCCGGGTTTGCGTGAAAAGAAGTTGAGATTCCCGTCACCGTCAAAATCAAAGTCCACACCGGTAGCTCTCAATCCGCTATTATCCAGGATAGATGTAATCTGGTTCGTACTAAGGGTGAAGGTCTCTCCGGTAGGTGCTACCCCCCCAAGGCCAAAAGTAATCGTTTCCGTGATCGTACCGCTCTGGTCTCCCACTCGAAAACTCATGAATCCATCCAGTTCAAATCCTGGCTCGGCATAATTAGCGGGATTGGTATTTCCCGCAACGGTAGCGAAGTTTCCGCCTGAGCCGGTGGCGGTCTGCCCATTGGCAAATCCTAAATCCGCAAGGGACGCGGCTCCAAAACTGATGATGCGAAGCTGTGAATCGCTTCCCGTTTCAGTGTTGTTGAGTTGTAGTTCTCCTCCCCCCCCAATAACCGCGGTAGCAGTGAGTGAGTTCGCCGTAAAGTAATTATTGAATTCAGTTACAATCGACGCGGCACTAAGAACCACACCTCGGTTGAAGCTAATGTCATTGGCCGAAGAGCTTGGTGCGGTTCGAAAATCACCATCAACAAGGCTGATTCTCAGTACCCCTCCACCGGCAACGGTTATCCCACCCGAGATGACCGCGCTCCCTACCAGGTCTCCGCCGGTTCCTCCATTTCCGGTCACAAGCCCGCTAGGTAATCCCAAATCTGTCATAGCGGCCGCGTTGGAAACAATGGAAACTTCTCCTGAAGTTCCTGTATCCGTTGATCGAAGAGTCAGGTTCCGTTCTGAAAAACTGGCCGTGAGTGCGGGGGTCGAATAGCTTGAAGAAGTTGTAGAACGAGTATATGCGCTTGATGGATTATTCGCGTTGGCAACCGCGGTATTGATAATGTTGACAATCGAAGCACCCTGGTAAGTAGTAGATGCTGTCAGTGTGACGGTTACCGGAGCGCTGATGAACCCCGCCCCCTGTCCATTGAACTGGGCGTTGGTATCGTGCAGGGTGAAAACCACGTCCGCGGCTCCAATTTCTACGGCGGTAAAACTGGCTACCGAACCATCTATTCTCGCCTCCGAGGTCAGGTCGAACTCAAGGTCGAGGCCGTCGATGATTCCGCTGGCCCTGGTACTGGTTGTACTCCCCCTAAAAACCTCAGGATCCAGAACACCTTGCTCCACCGCTGTAACTAGAAATCCTGAATCAGTGGACTCCTGGATTGTTGCCATTCCCAGGGCGTTGATCAACTTATCGTGGCCGGCGAAACTCAGGTTGCCATCGGCTCCTTCCAGACCAGCAACATATTCGAACTGGGATGTACCGGAGAGGAAATCGTAGGAGGATCCTCCCAGGTCTAATCCTTTCTCTTCAGCAGAACTTCGAACTTTGAGTTCCACCTCACGAGCAAATTCATCGAGGGTCATATTGGCGTTGATCCTCACCGACGCTCTATTGCCGCGACCCCGCAGATTCAATTCTTCAGGATTTTCCAAAAGAAAGTTTCCATGGGCGTCATACATGGACTCAAGCTCATGAAACCGGGTATCCGCGGTGGCGACATCTCCATTAATTTTGGTCATGATCGCCGAAGTTTGAACTTGCTTGTCACCATGCGCGGTGCGCTGAACGCTTACATCATAAGCACCGGAACGTAGATTTTCACCGGTCTGGAAGGCGCTTGCCGAAGAACTGTCCGTACTCACCCTGGCTGACGCTGAGCCATCGAGTAAGGAGCGGGTATTAAACTCTGTTGATTTTGAGATTCGATCTATTTCACTGATCAATCCATCCACTTCGTTCTGTATCTCGATTCGATCACTGGTGGTAAGGGAATCGCTTTGAGCCTGAATAGAGAGCTCTCGCAGGCGATTGAGCATGGAGCTGTTCTCATTAAGGGAGCCTTCCGCAGTCTGCAGAAGGGAGATTCCATCCTGGGCATTATTGATAGCACGATTGAGACCCGCCACCTGCGATCTAAATTTTTCGCTAATGGTCAGGGTAGCTGCATCATCGGCGGCTTGATTGATTCTCAGGCCCGATGACAACCTTTCTATGGAGGTCGCCAGAGTTCCCTCGTGTCGATTGAGGGAACTCTGCACCACCTGCGCGTCAATATTGCGCGATATACGAAAACCCATGGATCTTCCTTGAACCGGTCTTCAAAAATTCTCATAGGATTCCCATTCCATGGAAATCCTGGTTTCCTGACCCTCCCGATGAGCACTGTGGACCAACTACTTACCGGGGAGGTTCTGTCCGAGAAAGTCTCGGATACAATTTTATTGATTCTCCACTTATGGGTATCGACCGAGTGGATGGAATAGATAAAAGGGGTACAAGAAGACCTGTAGAGGATAGGTCGAAATACCTCGCAATAGCTTGCTTTATTGTACTAACTTAAGTGGGGGGTGTTTTTTTTGGAAGACAATTTACCTTCTCTACAATGTATCGGCAAACCTATGAGGAGACTTTCGCTTTTTTTGAAAATTCTTTCGTTTTTTTTTCAGAGAAGATCACTATCGGGGCTACTTTCTTCACCGTAGCCCATCAGTGGAGAGATTTCTACACTCATTCCCTTAGAATGCTGCTTAAAGACTGAACGCTTGATCGGATCTAAGATATCTGTAAGAACAGTCCGGCCGATCCGTATATTTACATCCGGGTACAGGCAGTCGCGAACTACAAGGTTTGCTGTGGTTTTTTCCGTCAATTGTTTATTAATCTCAACCATACGATCGGTATATTCCCGATCTCTTTCACGCAGCGTCCTCAAGAGAATCGCCAGTTTATTGAGCTTTTGCGCCTGGTCCCTACTGAGTTGGCTGGGGTCCACGGTCCGCAGGGATTTGATCGCGACAGCAACCTTGCGCACATTTTCAAAATTACTGTTTTTCTTAGGAAGCAGGCCGATGAGTTCTTCCTGAGCTTCTGCGTATTTACCAAGAAAGATATCAGTGGATATACCCAGGCTCGAACCCACAGACAAAGTATCAATACCGCTGCCGGCGATAACCCTTCCTCCTACGATCCCCTTAGTCCCCTTAACCTTTAGGAGTCCCTCGCAAAAAATACGGGAATTGAGGATGGATTTTTCAAACACCATGTTTCCAGAGGACTCTACTTCCGAATTAGCGCAGAACTTGGCGACTATGTTTCCGCCCGATCGAATGACTCCCTTATTTCCCCCCTGAATCCCGCCACGGACATAAAGACTTCCTTCACAATTAATGTTGGTACCTTCAATCATTCCATGAATAATTACATCGCCTTCGGCCTTGATTGTCCTTGAACCGCCCACACTCTCGGTAATGATTACGGTCCCATCAAAATCCACGTCTCCCGTGTTTTCTTCCCCTGTAGGACCAAGTAATAGAACCTTATGAACCTCCAGTATTTTTTCCTTCTTGAGCAGAACTTGCCCCTGGTCTATCTGGGAGAGAAAGCCTGGAACTGACTCGTCATAGGTACAATTTTTTCCAGCCTCCGGTTCAAAAGGCATCGCTGGTTTCCCAGGACAATTTTCACCGGTTACCAATCTTCCGTGCCGGGGAGGTTCGGGAGGTAACAATTCACCAACCTGCTCTCCCTTGCAGGCAAACTCAGTAACTTCCTTACTATCAAAGATTACCCAAGGTGAACCGCTCTCAAAATTCGTGGGCAGACTATGGGAGGGAACCTTCAACTTTACCCTCTGGGGTACACCGTCAACTGGTGAAGTTCCGCGGGCTATAACTTCCCTTTGAATTATCTTCATTTTGCCATGGGCATCTTTGAGAAGTCGATCCACTTTTTCGTTGTCGATTCCGTAAATGACTCCCATCCTGGTCAACTTTTCTTTGACAATTTCTACAGTGAAGGGGGCCTTAAGGTTGGGGACACAACTCATAAATGCGAACTGACCATCGTCAGAGACTTCAAATTTGAGGCTCGGCTCCCCAACTCCCCATCTTTGCTCCGGTTCGGGAGCCTGGGGCTGGGCTGATGTTCCGGCAGAGTCTAAATCCGTTGTAAAATCCTTAAAGGAATCCATTTCCTTGAGTACCTGGGCGGCTTTCGCTTCCTGTTGGTTTGGTTTTGAGGTGGGAGACGGTTTGGACTGTTGATCGTAGCGCTGAATTTCGCGCTGCATAGTATCGGTCCCCGACGCGCTGGAGAGTTTTAAAATTTCCTGTCCTACTTCCTCGAGGGGGAAGGGGCGGACCATGCATAGCGTGGTTCCTGCCTGACGAGCCTTGTCTTTAACTTTTTCATCTGCTTTATCCAGGAGAAGTAATAGCCGGGTATCGGGGTGTGAAATCTGTAGGATTTTCAAAAGATCCAGACCGGTCATGCTGCCCAGTCGATACTCACATACAATTAGCAGATACTTGTGAGCCGAGAGCCTCTCAAAAACATCACCCAATCCATAAGAATGTTGAAATTCAAAACTATCGGAATTCAAGAGTTGCGGAATCGCCTCATGGAGATGCTCTTCTCTTGCAACCAACAGTATTTTACTCATAGATCCTATCCAGCTCTCAAACCAGGCTCAGAAGCCCGCACATTTCAGGGGAATCTTCAACTTCAATACCAGGCCCTCTGCGTTACATTGGTAAGACTGAACCGAGGCACCCACACTCTGGAGATTTCTTCTCAGCTCCAGCCAATCGAAGCCCGGTTCCCCACTTTCTACCCGGGGCTCTTCTCCAACAAGGACTTTAAAGGTATGGGTGGTGCTTCCAGGCTCTCGAAAACCAGAGTCCTGAATCTGTAAAAGAATCTGTCCCGGACCACTTTCCTCACAGGTAATCCTGACCTGTCCACCGCTCTTCTTGGAACAGGACTCATAGGAATCCTTGAGTAGTAGATAGAGAGATTTCCTTAAGATGAACAGGTCAGATTGAATCTCGGGCATTTCACTCACTGAGAAGCCTGGTTCGGGGACACTTGAAGTAGCCGCGAGTTCGGCACGGACCTCCTCTACTAAATTCGTGAGAGAAATAGCTTCGATTTGCAGAGTGTCCTCATCCATCTCTACATTCATGGAGGAGAGGAGTTGATCAAGCAGCATGGATTCCTTTTCCTCCTGGGAAGAAAATTTCATCTCGCCGCCATCTGTCGCCTGCGTATCTTGCTTCTCCTGAGAGTCAGAGGGTGTAGATTTGCCGGTGAGGATTTGCTGGTTCGTACTGAGAACCTTTCGAATCATCACATTTTTCTCCAGCTGAGGTTTCACCATCGCCCAGGCCTTGGTAACACTTTCCCGAACAGCCTCCGGCGTAAGAGGTTTTTCCAGGTAGTCATTAGCCCCTTCACGCACAGCCCTAATTGCGGCTTCCTTACTGGAATACCCGGTCATCACAATGGCGATGAGATTGGGCATCTCCCTTTTGGCTCGATGGATCAAGTCCATTCCATGCATTTCTTCCATCATGAGATCGACAAGAAGAAGCTCAAAAGGACTTTTCATCAATAGATCCAACCCTTCCAGTGCGGAGAGCGTTCCGTTTACCGAATAATCATCTTCCAGGATGGCCAGTGATGACTCGAGGACATATTCGTTGTCATCGACAATGAGAATCCTGGGGGTATCTGGTAGTGTTTCAAACTTGTTGAACCATTTGCCCACACCCTGGAAAACTTCAGAGAGATCCACCGGGTCTATAGGTCGATTAAGCACAGCCTGTATTGGTGTGGGACCGGGATCAGGCTCCTCGCTTTCACCGATTCGAATCAGGGCTACTCTACCCTGGTTACGAGCCTTAACCAGGACAGGGTCCAGAAGGTCTTGGGAAATTGACTGATCAAGAATAAAGAACTGAAAGGTATCCTCTTGCTTAAGCAGTTGGTCAGTAACCTCAGTGTGTGACTGAACCAGGTGTCCGCCACTGCGTAGTACAGAGTCAATCATAGCTCGCTCTGTGTCATCCGGGCTTATCACCAGGACCCGATACATATCACTCATGGGTACCGTCCTTGTCACTTAACCTGGGAAGAGAGATACGAAAAGTCGTCCCTTCCCCCATGACCGAGTCAATCTCGATCGTTCCAGAAAGGTTTTGAATAATCCCATACACAATGGAAAGGCCCAGGCCAGTGCCTTCCCCGAGGGGTTTAGTTGTAAAAAAGGGATCGAAAATCTTTTGTTGAATCTCAGGCGGAATTCCAGGACCGTTATCGGTAACTTCCACGATGCAGCGGTCTCCCTGCTCACGAGCCTTAAGAATAATCTTTCCACCCGAACCAATGGCATGAATGGCATTGACTATGAGATTGGTGAATACTTGTTGAAGCTCGGCTGGATTGGTTAAAACCCTTGGCGCGGGATCAGGCAAATCCATCTCCAGGCTAACCTGGTTGGAAGTGAGCTGCATATGGATTAATCCCTGGGTGAGCCGAATACACTCTGCTATGGATATGGCGATTCTCTCTTCACGAGATTGGCGTGAGAAGCTGAGCAGGTTGTCGGCAATTGATTTACACACCGTGGCAGCCTCTTTCATCCTCTTCAAGCGCTCCTCGAATCGGGGCAGACGCTCTAAGAGATCCTCTGGCAGGGTTTGAATCTTATCAATCAAAAGGGAGGAGTAAGTCAATACAGCCGTGAGAGGATTATTCATCTCATGAGCCACACCAGCAGCGAGTTTACCTACCGCGGAGAGCTTTTCAGCATCTACCAGCTGGTCGCGTGTGTCCTTGAGAGCCTGCAGATTCGCCTGTAGGCCGATGAGTAGTTTTTTTCGATCGGAGATTTCCTCAATGGTAGCCAGGAGACGGGAATACTCAAGTTCATTATCACCGCGAAGCCTACGTGTTTCTCTCTCGGATTCAGAGGTCTTCAGGGCGGTCACATGAAAGTGGAAATAGCGGTCCATCTCCTCTTCTGAACCTGAAGGGGTTGAGAATTCAAACTCACGATTGTCTGAACCGCCGTTGCTCACTCCCTCAAGGGCGGAGCGGATCTCGTCATTGGTTTCCTCTCTGTCAAAGAGATCATAAATGAGGTTTCCCTCAGGGGACGGACATTGGAAAAACTGGTCAAAAGCGGGATTAGAAGAGCAGATCTCCCCGGTCCCCGTCAGAGTTAAAAGACCCAGGGGAACGGTAGTGACAATACTCTCATTATAGTTTTGAGCGTTTTCCAGGCTTGCTTGCAGGGCTATTCTCAACTGGATAGCTTCAATGGACATAGCCGCATGGGAACAAAACGCGGTGAGAATCTTTTCATCATCTTTATTGAAGGGATCTCCAATTTTATTGAGGACCTGGATCACCCCAACAACCCTGCCTGAAACAGTCACCATGGGCATGCACAGAATATTACGGGTCCGAAATCCAGTCTTCTTGTCTACCTCAGGATTAAATCTCGAATCATTATAGGGATCCTCAATGAGAATTGTTTCCCTGTTTCTGGCTACAGCCCCGGCGATTCCCTTCTCTACGGGTATGCGAATCTCCTTGGCCCCCTCAGCAACCAGGGTATAGAGTTCTGTCCCCGCCTCGTCTAGCAAGAAAAGGGAACTTCTCTCAACCGACATGATTCTCGTACTTGAATAGATCATGAATTCGAAAATATCGGGAATCGACTGGAAACGGGGGATTTCATAAAAAATGTCCAGGAGATAGGTCAACCTGTCGGTAAAGCCCAGGTTCTCAACTCCCAGGATTTGAAGTATCTGGGAGATCACAAAATCATAGGAACCATCTCGGCAATAAAGGTACTCACTGGCACCCATACGAAGAATTCTAAGATGTTCTCCGGGGTCAGGATCACTTGCCAATACAGCTAGTGAGGTTGTATCCCGGGCCTGGCCCAGGTCAGGTAAAACATTGCAGTCTTCTCCGCGAACCAGGTCCTCATGAATCAAGACCAGGTCATATTCAATGTCCATATTTTGGGAGGATTGCGGGTTATTTTCAGGGATATCCGAGAGATGGAAAACCTGGATTTTGTCTTCCAAATTCGCGGATTTAAGAGCTGTAGTAAAGGTTTCGTCAGCATCAATGAGGAGGATTCTTTTGAGTTGGCTCATATTCTGTATCTATCTGGTGAAGGACCGCAAACACCTGGACGGCCAGGATTAGGGAGTAGTTTACCCCATAAACACGAAGCTTTTGTAGTCTGGCAGGGCGATTGCATCCAATTTTCTACACTGGCAGAGCATTCAGCATCTCCAGCGATCACAAACAATCAGGAAGAATTAAGGGAAGGCAGTCGGTTTCTGTATTGTTTCTATTCCCAGTGTACCTTCCGTCATCTTCGGGCTCGACCCGGAGATCCATATCCCCGCCGCAATGGCGGGATCTAACCTCATTCTCTCTTCTCTCTCCTCTCTCCTCTCTCCTAAACTAAAAGTTCCTAATCCCTTTATCCCCTTAAGATAGAGAGGATTCGCCAAAGATTGTATACTGTCGGCCTGCCAAAACCTGGGAGATCGAAATGTCAAGAATGCAGCAGTTCAAAGATTTAATCATCAAAGGCTCCGAGCACCTGCGCGCCGGAGAATTCGCCAAAGCTCAAAAAGTCTCTCAAAAACTGATTAAGGCAGGCTTAGCCCAGGGATACCTGCTAAAGTTTCAAGCTCATCAAAAGCGGGACCAGACTCAGGAAGCTCTTAAAATCTTAAGGGAATATACGGTAGCCTTTCCCAAGGATTTGATCGCCTGGAAAACCCTGGCGGAATTCTGCCGGGACCAGGACTTTTTTGATGAAGGAATCATGGCCTATGATCAGGCCCTTGAGTGCCACGAAGCCCCCCTTGAGAAGATATACCTTGCCAGGGCCAGCACCCTGTTACGGGCTTCTCGCTACGAGGAGGCTCTTGTAGATCTGGAGAAAATTTCCGACAGCGGTGAAATGAGCCTGCCTGTTCGAGTGATGAAACTCTCGTGCTATAACGGGCTGGATCAATGTGCTAAATCACTTGAAAGAGCGCCGGAAATTCTCGCCGATATCGAAATGATCGGCGAAGAGGTTCTGGAAAATAGTATCCCCATGCTCAACTACAACACTCGCTTTGAAATCGCCCGTGCCAACTGGAACATACACAAAGACCAGAGCAAGTCTTTGCAGAATCTCTTTCAAGCCCTTCGCTTCATTCAGGTTGCTCCGCCCCCCGCACTGCAATTATTAAGAGAAATCAATTCCCAGGATACCAACGCAGAATGCAAACTTTTTGAGGTCATCATCTCCGCAAAAACCAAGGTACCAACCATGGAACACGGCCATCCCCATGACGAATTCGTGAGACAGTATGAAGTTATGGCGGAAGATCCCGATGAGTGCCTGGAATTCATTTGTGAGCTGGAAACCCAGATCAAGAGCAATAGCCTGAGAATCCGCAAGGTAGGGGACGCAAATAACCAGGTTGATGGGGATCTCAAAGGAGTCTATTTCCAGTCCCTGCCCGAACTGCTCCATAACCACCATTGATTCAAACTCGATGCTAGAACGGCGCCAAAAGCTCATTGAAGCCTATTACAAGAACAAGCTAAGCGGGGTGGAAATCCTCATCGATAACGTCTGCGACCCCCATAATGTCGCAGCGGTTTCACGAACAGCAGACGGTCTGGGCATACCCCTGATTCACCTCTACTACACCTATAATGAGTGCCCAACACTCGGTCGCCAGGGTCATAGCTCCAGCGCAAGCGCTACCCTGTGGATGAAATACAACAAGATCGAAGACCTCCAGGAATTCAGCAGGGCAAAAAAGCAAGAAGGATTCCGCTTCTTAGCGGCCCAGAAAACAAAGGGAGCCAGCGCGCTGCATGAAATAGAATTCCCTGAAAAGACGGTGATTCTATTGGGTTCCGAAAAAAAGGGACTCTCCCCGGAACTACAGGAAATCTGTGACCAAAGCATAGTAATCCCCATGGTAGGAATGGTGGAAAGCTACAACATCTCAGTAGCGGCAGCCCTGATCATGTACCAAGTTTTTTTGCAGAAACACGAAGAGGTGGAAGTGTTTGGATTGGAAGAACTAAGAGGAAAAAGGGAGTAAGGGGGTGAGCGGAACACCAAAACTTAGGCAGTGGCTTGAGGTCCCAGCAGCAGCACCTGACGGGCTTTCACTCCTAGAACGATACGATGCATCGCTCGTTGTCGCGAAATCTCGTCATGCACCACTGCTGAGGCCTCAACCCCCCACCACGTTTCGGCGCTCCACTCACGGTATTCTTGGAATTTAAAATTCGCCTGACGATCGTGACAATGCCCCGGCATCGTGCTGTTCGGGCATAATTTCCAGCCACCCAAACCAATCAATCCCCGTCATTGCGAACTCCGATCCCAATGTCATTAAGTTAAGGCAGTCGGTTTCTGTTTTGTTTCTATCCCTACAGAGCCTTCCGTCATCTTCGGGCTTGACCCGGAGATCCATGTCTCCGCCGTCATGGTGGGATCTAACCTCATTCCATTAATTCCAATGTTTCAATTGCTACCATTGATTCCAAAAAAAAGTCCCTGTCATCCTGCGGCTTGACCGGAGGATCCAGATTCCTTCGCTTGCTCAGATTTCCCCGGTTCTTCCTCCCACCAGGGCAACAATTTACGCTCTCAAACGTATTCATTCTTTGAATGAATCGCTTACTCATCTTCTTTTTCCTTCTTTGCTTTTGCGGCTTTGGTTCGGATTTTCTGATCATTGGGCACCGGGGTTCTCCGCAGCATTTTCCCGGGAATACTCTTCCTTCCATTCAAAAGGCGGTGGAGTTGGGGGCTAATGCGGTTGAGATTGATCTTTGTGTAACCAGTGATGGGGTAATTGTTCTGTGGCATGATGCCAATCACTCGAACCTGGTGACCATCATCCGTGAGCTAGGGAAGGAACCCGGTATGAAGTACAGGCCGAGGGTTCCCAATTTAGGAGATGCCCTGCGTAGGCCGGTTCATCAGATTCCATGGGATCAGTTTCGCGCCAACTACGGGTATACCCTGGCTACAGAACGATTGGGGACTCCTCATAAAGCTCCCTATAAGATCCCGACCCTGGAGGAGATTTTTGACTACACCCTCAAAGAGCCTCGCCTCAAAATGCTTTTCCTCGATCTGAAGATTCCTGAAGATGCCCAGGGAATGGAGAAATTCGCTGGCAGTCTCGACCTTCTTTTGAAGAAATTTCCAGTAAGTGATCGAGTTGTACTCATGAGCATTGATGAAAAGGTGTTAAGAAAACTGGGAGCCAGACTCACCAAACTCAATCTTGCCATGTGCTGGGATCAGGAAATCGTGAGCCTTTTTCCAAGCGCAAAGTCTTACTCAGCACTGCGTCCAGCTCTGGAGCAGGGCTACACCTGGGCATCCATAGGCCGTCCCCGAATTTCATTTCGTGGCTGGAAGGTCTATAAGCAGGTGCTGGAAAATGATCTCAACTCTATCCGCCAAAAGCATCAACAAAACAAACTCATTTCCTGGACCATCAACGACCCCACCGAGCTAAGAGAGCTAGTTGACCTGGGAGTACACGGGATCATGACAGACCGGGTAGACCTGCTAAAGAAAATGGTTAATTTTGACAAACTAGAGCAGGGGTTTTAGAGGATTCAATAGAAACAATGGAAACATTGGAAATATTGGAAGCAAAGGAATGGGGCTTCACCCATTACAGATCTGCCTGGTATTTTGCCAGGGAATTTCTACCAGTCCAGGAAACCCAACCATCAACATCATCTGCGGCTTGACCGGAGGATCCAGAATCTCCCTCCATAATAGAGGGATCAAACCTCATTCCATGAATTCCAATATTTCAATTGCTACCATCGATTCCAAATAAAAAAAAGTCCCTGTCATCCTGCGGCTTGACCGGAGGATCCAGAATCTCCCTCCTCAATAGAGGGATCAAACCTCATTCCATGAATTCCAATGCTTCAATTGCTACCATTGATTCCAAATAAAAAAAAGTCCCGGTCTTCCTGCGGCTTGACCGGAGGATCCAGAATCTCCCTCCTCAATAGAGGGATCAAACCTCATTCCACTAATTCCAATGTTTCCATTGCTCCTATTGATTCTAAAAAAAACCTTTTCACTTCTTCTTAGAATGCTCAGCCAAAAACCGATGCACATCATCCATCAATTCCTGGGTGCTGCGCCGGGGATCTTTCTTCTCAGGCTTGTCCTCAGGGACCAGTCTCCACTGCTCCACCTTATCGTTGAGAATATCTCCCTCGGTGAGAAATCTGGAGACCATCTGAAAACCACGGGTCGCGGACTGGTAGTAGTTGCCTCTCCCAGGGGATTGAAGGGAGGGTTTGAGCAGGTAGAGATTCTCTCTTGCCCTGGTAGCGGCCACATAAAGAAGCCTTCTCTCTTCATCCACTTCTTCCGGGCTCTCCAGGGAACGCTCGGAGGGTAAAAAACCGTCCACCAGGTGAAGAATCAGCACGGAATGCCACTCAAGCCCCTTGGCTGAGTGGATGGTACTGAGAGTGAGCTGTTCCTGGTCCTTATCCAACGGGTCAACATCCGTTTGAGAGCGCTCCGGAGGCTCCAGGCTCATTTCCACCAGAAACTCTTCGAGATCACGGTACCGCTCGGCGATGGCTTCAAAGGAATCAATATCCGGAATCCGCTTTTGGAAATCATCGTAATGATTCTTAAGAATCGGGCGGTAATACTGGTCGATGATCAGGATCATCTCACCAAGGGTTCCGTGGCACTCCCGAACCGCAACCAGGGTATCGCGTAGTTTCTCAAGCAGGGGGAAGAATTTCCTCTTCTCCAGATCCTTGTCTACCAGTGCGTCAAAACTCCCACGGACCGTTACGATTCTCTCAATCAAATCCTTGGCGGTTTGCGGACCCACACCCTCTAACAAGAGTAGAATCCTGAGCCAACTCACCGAATCCATCGGGTTATGACAGACACGAAGATGGGCGAGGATATCCTTGATATGGGAAGCCTCTACAAATTTGATACCACCGTATTTCACGAAGGGGATTCCGCTCGCGCTCAGCTCCACCTCAAGATCATTGGAATGCCATCCGTTTCGAAATAACACCGCGATCTCATTGAGCGCCACACCCTCCTCACGAAGTTCCAGAACCCGTTGAACGACAAAACGCGACTGCTCATTCTCGCTGAATGTCTCCACATATACCGGTTTTTGCTCACTTTTCTTACGCGAATACAAAACCTTTTCGTGAGATCGTAGGGCCCCGGCAATCACCTCGTTGGTCAGATCCAGGATCGGCTGAGTTGAGCGGTAATTCTCTTCAAGCTTGATAACCTTGCAGCCCTCATTTTGCTTCGGGAATCCCATGATATTTCGAAAATCTGCGCCGCGAAAAGAATAAATACTCTGCGAGTCATCACCCACAACCATCAGGTTCTTGTGCACTGAGGAGAGCAGCGAAGCGATCCGTGCCTGCAGACAATTGGTGTCCTGGTACTCATCCACCATGACAAAGCGATACTTCGAGGAAATCTCCTCGCGAATACGTGGCTCTGTGGAGAGAAGTAGTTTCAAATAAACCAGCAAATCATCGTAATCCAGTAAAGACAGGGAGAGTTTGTATTCATTAAAGCGAGCCTGCAAAGCCTCAATCTCACCCAGGAAATCAAGGAAGTGGGGGTGGCTTTTCTCCAAAACCTCCTCAATCTCCAACTGCTTATTCACACAGGCACTCAAAATCTGCTGCAAGGTCTTCTTACGGGGAAAACGTTTCTTAATCTTGTCAAATCCCAGCTCGGTTCGGATGAGCTGAATCACATCCTCCGAATCCGATCGATCCAGAATCGTGAAGTTGGGGTGCAATCCAAGATGCTTGGAAAATCGCCGTAAAAGCGTGCTGGCAAAAGAGTGAAAGGTACCCCCGGAAACCCGGCCGCAACGCTCATCCAGAACCAGGGAAGCCCGCTGAAGCATTTCCCGGGCAGCACGGCGGGTAAAGGTAAGCAAAAGAATCTGCTCCGGATCCACCCCCGAGTTCACCAGGTAAGCAACCCGGTAAACCAGAACCCGCGTCTTCCCACTCCCGGCCCCGGCAATCACAAGGCAAGAACCCTCCCGAAAAGTAACCGCATCCCACTGGGCAGGATTCAGCTCCGAACGAAGATTAGAGAGCTCAGTAGCCTCCCGAGTAGAAGGCTTGAGAACATAAGACTTTGTCATGGAAGGATTATATCAAGTGACCCGTCATCCCGCGACTTGATCGCGGGATCCATGAAACTCCCACGTCCTCCAGGAGTGTTTCGTGACCCATGGAGGCCCAAGGAATCCTGGTAACTCATTCAGATATTGCTTCCCTTGTTTCCTCCACACTCTCTCTTCTCTCTTCCGGCTCACAAAGTGAGCCTATTGCCTTTTCCTATCTCTCTCGTCATCCCGCGACTTGATCGCGGGATCCAGACTCCCGCCCTTATGGCGGGCGCAAACCTCATTCCTGTAATTCCTCTGCTTCCTTTGCTACATCTGTTTCCTCTGAAAAGCATCCGCTTTTCTCCACTCCCTTCCGGCTCACAAAGTGAGCCTATTGCCTTTTTCTTATCTCTTGAGTATTCTTGTGCTCGCTTTACCCAGTACCACCGGCGCAAGTGGCGGAATTGGTAGACGCGCTAGATTCAGGTTCTAGTGGGGGCAACCCCGTGGAGGTTCAAGTCCTCTCTTGCGCATGGGTGAGCCGAAATCGTGAGATTTTGGGTCACCTGGACGGCTGCAAAGCTCACCGCCACACTCTTCCTCCTCGAAATTAGCTCTGCTAGTTACTTCGTCGTCATCACTCTCGGTGAACTTTTCGCTCGCCCAGGAGCCCCAAAATCTCCCGACTTCGACTCACGGAATTGGGATTTTGTCATTCCGGACCACCATCCGGAATCCAGGAAAATGGCTGGCATTGCTCAATTTCTGTAGCGGTTTTGTAGCGGAATGAGAGTTAACTTCTACTTCACAAAGTAGAAGTTTGGTTTGGACTTATAGATCTCAACTCCGAACTCATAAGGGTCCGATTGTCTACTAATCTTCCTAAACTCAAATGGGATATATACAAAGTCTTCGGGTGCATAAAGACTACATCCTGGGTATAAGCCATCTATCTCGGCCAAATAAAACCCATATAAAAACATTAGGCCCAGGAACTCTACGTCATATATGGGGCTAATTCGGGCTTTACCGAAACTTACTATTTTTGGCATGTACCCATCCAAATTAGGGTTTTGCTCATAACCCCATAGGTAGTGTTTTAAAAGTGTATCAACGCTATCGACTCCTAGCTTCTTGAAAAAATAATCCTCACTAATCCCTAATGAATTAAGCTTTTCTAATCTAGACCGCTTATTGCGTAGTACAACTTCATACTTCATGGTCCGCAATCTCTGGAGCCGTTCAGCAAGCGTGTTATCGGAGTCGGCAGCAATCAACACTGGGTAACTTGAGATGAGGATGATGAGAAAAAGATGGGTCATATAACTTAATGCTACCCACAGATCCTCATTGATGCAATTGAACCTAAATCGGAAGTTAAGAATTCGTCATTCTCTGGCTTGACCAGGGAATCCATAAATCAATGGGTCTGGTTCAATTTGTGTAGCGGCTTTGTAGCGGGATGAGAAGTATCTGGCGCAAGTCAATTTTGGATATGTCGGCCTCTGGTTAGGAGCATTTAGGAATAAGAATAAAGGGGACTAGGAATCCCAAGTTACCTTTGAATAGAATTGTGCAAAAACCCGCTCAACCAGCTCATACAATTCATGCTCTATAGACAGAACTCGACCGGGATAGTCTTCTTCCTTCAAAC
>CAZIKF010000003.1:211774-215047 GCA_964539825.1 uncultured bacterium | reverse complement strand
CCTCCGGGTAAATAGGACTATAGAAGGAACTTGAACCCTGAAATCCAGGATATTCCCTGGCCTTATTATGAACCATCTCAAAAGAAAGAGTTTGTTTTGGAGGAGAGGACGGTTTTACTTCAACCCCTATCTGAGTAGCCACTTCCCCAGTCACTGGCTGGGTTCGCGCTGCCTGTACCTCTGCCTTTGCGATTGACCCGCCGTTAAAAACGAAATTCTGATCTACCTTTACAAAGGCTTTGACCTGGAATACGTAGGTCCCGGACTCAGGAATATCGGTAACTAGCAGAGAATTTTCTTCCAGTTCCGCAAGGGGCTTAAACCCATCGGGTCCATTACACACTGATACAAGAAATCCTTCCTGGTCTGGTATCTGTTGCCATGAAAGGTAAACACCATTACCAGTCGATTGTGCAGTGACGGCCTTTCTAAACTCCGGAGGACTCGGGGGAAAGGGCGGGAAGGGGTCAATTTCACACTGTGACCAGATACTTAACGCACCTGGAATCCAACACAGGAACAACATGGAAAACGCTAAAACGCGCCAGAGATTTTTCATTAGCTTCTTCAGTTCGATCTTAGATCAATGATCCTGATTTAAAATCAAGATACGGGTTGCGATTATAGGGTGATTGGTTTGAGGGATCAAGAAAAGAATTAAGGATCCATAGACATTTCTACGGACCCTTTCAATCTCTTAAAGAAAAACTTAGTTACCTATTGTGGGACAACCAGGACAAGTCGGCGGGAATAGATCGCTTAGACTTACGTTTTGGCTATTGATTTCCAAGTCGCTTAGAATCAGAAACCAATACCCTAAACCTGGATCTAAGGAATCCAAATTGTTGGACCCGGATGAGGGTGCATAACTCTTCCAGGTCGAACCGTTAAATCCCCAGATCTTGCGAATGCTGTTCACATCCCCGGTGGAAAAGTTAGCCTCATTCAAAAAATTATCCGCATCAATGGCAACATTTTGCGAAGAACCTAATCCAATAAGATTCCAACCACTTCCAGATAGATCAACACTGTAAGTTGAAAAGGCATCGGATAATTCCACGGTTCGTTGTGTATTCATGAAAACCCAATACCCACCTCCTACCGTGAGATTCTGAAATCGCCCCCCGGTGGAATTATCTTCCCCCGGAACGAATTTGGTCCAGCCTACATTTGGATCATAAGACCATACCTTGGAAATATCCACTGCGGGATTAAGACCAAGAATGGTGAAATAAGTCTGTGCGTCCTGATCAGAACCCAGGACCGGTGAAAAAAGATTCCAGCCGCTCTGAAGTGTTACCTGAACGGCGTGATGGGTTGCAATCCCCAATAAAAAGAGCATGCAAAGAATGAGTCGTCTCATAATGAGCTCCCCCTGTATAGTACGTGTAAGTTCACTCCGGGGAGGAAGACTGTTGCCCCCATATCTTCCCATTCCCTTGCTTTAGCTTCCTATATGCGCTGTTATTATTGTAATGGAAATGGATCTACTTCAGCAAGGCCTACATTGCTAATAACTAGATACTTGATTCAAAGACGCGCTTGAGAAACAATGGTAGACACTATGAAAAAGAAACAAAAGATAGATTCTAAGACAGAAAAATCCCTGGAGATACTATTTGGGGAACAAAAGTATGATGAGGTTATTGAATTGGCATTGAAGGATTTAAAGAGCAATCCCTTGTCCCTACACGGACTCACAACTTTAGGTCTGGCTTTTTTTCAGTCAGGCCGTTTTCGGGAAGCGATCCCGACTTTCGACCAGGCTTGCTCCCTGGAGCCTACAAGCGCTATTCATTGTTATCATCTGGGCCTGTGCTATTTGGAGCTTATGGAACTCAAACCGGCGGTGATGGCTTTTAAGAAGAGCGTTCAATTAGATCCTCTCCTGCAAAAGCCCTATTTTGCTTTGGCCGGAATCTATAACCACCAGGGATTAAAAGACGATGCTGGAAGACTCCTTAAGGAGATTCTGATCATCGATCCATTTTCAAAAGTAGCTAATAGTGCCCGTGAAGCCCTTAGTGCGTAGGAATCAAAGGGGCAAAGCTGTATAATGACAGCCGATTCCCCATAGACCCATCGGGATTCGGCGACTTTAGGAGGTCGAAATGTTTGAAAGTCTTTTTGGGCTCGCTTTATTAGGCGGTGCAGGTCTACTTTTTCTCCTCATAGTGTTTACGGCCTTTATACCGATTCCCCTCTGGCTGGAAGCCAAGGCATGTTCGGTACAAGTCAGTCTATTGGACCTTTTCTTTATGCGGTTTAGAGGCGTACCCCCATCAACCATCGTGAGATCTCTTATTCAAGCATCCAAAGCAAGTCTTGGTGATATCACCAAAGACCATCTGGAGACTCATTTTCTCTCCGGAGGAAATGTAGAAGTTGTTATCAATGCTCTGATCAGCGCTGATAGAGCCCGAATTCCACTTGATTTTCGTACAGCAACAGCCATTGATCTCGCCGGACGAAATGTACTTGAAGCTGTTCAGATGTGCGTGACTCCCAAAGTCATTAAAACCCATATGGTGGAAAATATGGCCAAGGACGGAATTCAGGTTAAGGCCAGAGCCCAGGTGACGGTCAAGGCTAATATCCAAAAGCTGGTTGGTGGAGCGGGAGTTGACACCATTTTAGCCCGGGTTGGCGAAGGAATCTGTACTCGTATCGGATCTTGCGACAATCACAAAGAAGTTCTAGAGAATCCGGACAGTATTTCAAGAGAGGTGGAGAAGAGAGATCTCGACAAGAACACAGCCTTTGAGATTCTCTCTATTGATATTGCCGATGTAGATGTTGGAAAAAACATCGGAGCCGGGCTACAAATCGAACAAGCGGAAGCAGACAAGCAAATTGCCGAGGCGAAAGCGGCCCAGAGAGTCGCAAACGCACGAGCCTTAAAGGAGGAAAACCTGGCTAAAGAGCAGGAGATGCAAGCCCGCTTAATCGATGCCCAATCCCAGATTCCCATGGCTATGGCGGAGGCTCTTAAATCTGGAAAACTTGGAGTACAAGACTATTATCAGCTTAAAAATGTAGAAGCCGACACAGATATGAGAAAATCCATTGCCCACCTCGGTCCAGAGCTAGAGTTGAGCGGCGAACAAAGCTAATGAATCTCTCCACTTCCCTGATCAAGGAAATTGAAAATCTAATTGAAGAGGAGGCCTACGAGATCAGGCAAAAACAACAGGGAGCCTCCTCACCCCAACCCGAACCCCTCATTAGCCGGGAAGTAGGGAGTCGAGAGTCAAGAATTAACGAGGAAACTAC
>CAZIKF010000003.1:203785-211674 GCA_964539825.1 uncultured bacterium | reverse complement strand
TCGAACTTCCCATGTCGAAGGTAGAGCAACTACCTTCTTCCACACGAAGCACAAAAATCCACTACTTCTCGAAACCCCCACATCGAATTGTACCGATATTCTCCAACCATTAGTGTGAGTCGAGACCCGGTGCGTGATAGTGGATTGAGTGCTCAGGGGTGCCGCATGGCGGTTGTTTGCGACGACGGGCGATGCATCGCATCGTTCTAGGAGTAAACGACCGCCAGGTGGTGCTCATGGGTACTCAAGCCAATGCCTAAGTACCGGTTCTCGCTTCACCCAAAGAAATCTTTTACTTTTTCGGTCATTCTATCGAGGAAATCTGCCTCAACAAGCTCTTCCCCTCTCAAATCCGCTAATTCCTTTAGGAGCTCTTTCTGCTTTGAATCTAGATTTTTGGGGGTTTCCACAATGATCTCCACCATCTGATCCCCTTTTCTCCCCCCACCATGAACATCAGGTACCCCCTCACCGCGGATTCTGAATACCTGACCGCTTTGGGTAGCCTCTGGTACAGAGAGTTTCACACTTCCATTCAGGGTAGGAATCTTCATTGAGCATCCAAGCGCTGCCTGAGTGAAAGAGATCTTTTGCCTTAAGATGATATGAATTCCATCTCGTTCAAAGAATTCATGTTCTTGCACACGAAGGAGCAGATAGAGATCCCCATGAGGTCCGCCGTTTCTCCCTGGCTCGCCTTCTCTCCTGAGCTTGATGCGAACACCATCATCCACACCGGCGGGTACGCTCACGGATAATTTTGAACTCCTCTTTACAAAACCTTGGCCTCTACAATCCGGGCAAGGCTTTTTTATCACCTTTCCGCGACCCGTACATTGATGACAGGTAGTAGATAGACTAAAGACTCCCTGAACCCGTTGGATTTGCCCCTTACCGTGGCAAACAGGACAGGTGACGATATCATCGTGATCTACCGCACCGCGGGTCCCGCATTTATTACACTCTTCGGCTCGAGGTACCGAGATCTCTGTCTTGGTACCGAAGATCGCATCTTCAAACTTGAGGTCCAGTTGATACTGAATATCAGCGCCGCGACGCGGTCTTGAACCGGATTTCCCTCCTCCCCCAGAGCCTCCGAAGAAGTCTTTGAAAGGACTATCTCCAAAAATTTCGCCAAAAAGATCACCCATATCAAAGGATTGACCTGAGAATCCGCCTCCCATACCACCATTGAGAGCCGCATGACCAAACTGATCGTAGGCACTTCTCTTCTGTGGATCAGAAAGAACGTCGTAAGCCTGCTGGACTTCCTTAAAGCGCTGCTCAGCTTCCTGATTTCCTGGGTTCTTATCCGGGTGAAATTTAACAGCCAATTTCCTAAACGCCTTCTTAACCTCCGCCTGATCGCAGTTTTTGGGAACGTTTAAGACCGTATATAAATCCTGTTTTTCATTCATGAAATCATCCAGCTAGCTAAAAGCTATTTCTCATCATCAACTTTCTCGAACTGAGCATCTACAACATTCTCATCCTCAGACGCAGCCTCCGCGGCCCCTTCACCTGCAGGTTCTTCAGAGTGGCTCTCTGCTGCCGTACTCTGTTGTTCTTTATAGAGAATCTCTCCTAGCTTCTGTGCTTTTTTCATAAAAGTCTCAGTCTCGCTCTTTATCCGATCTATATCCCCGGAGTTAACCACTTCTTCAAAGTCTTTCATCGCCTGCTCAAGCTCAGAAGCCTCTTCCTCAGAAAGCTTATCTTTGTATTCATCGAAGGACTTTCGTGTGGTAAACAGAAGTTGCTCAGCACTATTGCGAATATCTACGGCCTCGCGCTTTTTCTGATCTTCCTCACGGTTCTGTTCAGCCTCATTAACCATTTGACCAACTTCATCCTTGGATAGTCCCGAGGAGTTTCGAATCACAATGGATTGAGACTTTCCGGTTCCCAGGTCTTTGGCGGTCACATTCAAAATACCGTTCGCATCAATATCAAAAGTAACCTCAACCTGGGGAACTCCTCTTGGAGCAGGAGGGATTCCAGTCAAGTCAAAGGTTCCCAGGCTCTTGTTGTCCTGTGACATTTCGCGCTCGCCCTGAAGAACATGGATGGAAACGGCCGGCTGATTATCCGAAGCCGTTGAATAGACCTGAGACTTCTTGCAGGGAATTGTTGTATTCCGGTCGATGATTTTACTAACTACCGCCCCCATGGTTTCGATCCCCAGGGAAAGTGGAGTCACATCTAAAAGGAGTACATCCTTCACGTCTCCGCTTAAAACACCAGCCTGTATGGCTGCTCCTAGAGCTACGACTTCATCAGGATTTACGCCCTTATGAGGAGCCTTCCCAATAAGCCCTTTTACGATTTCCTGAACCGCGGGCATTCGAGTTGAGCCCCCTACCAGGATGACTTCGGAAATCTCACTGGCATCAACCCCGCCATCTTGAATACATTGACGAACAGGTCCCTTGACGCGATCCAGAAGATTTCGGGTTAAATCCTCAAATTTAGCCCGACTTACATCAATATCCAGGTGCAGGGGACCAGAACTTCCTACAGTCACATAGGGCAGGTTTACATTTGATTGGGAGACGGTAGAGAGTTCCTTCTTAGCTTTTTCCGCAGCTTCCTTTAGTCTCTGATGAGCCATTGGGTCTTTGCGCAGGTCAATTCCATTGCCTTTCTCAAACTCATCAGCGAAGTAATCAATGAGGCATTTATCCCAGTCATCTCCTCCGAGGTGATTATCACCATTGGTTGACTTCACTTCGAAAAGCCCTTCGGATAATTCCAGGATGGAAACATCGAAGGTACCGCCACCAAGGTCGAAGACAAGTACAGTCTGATCGCCCTTAGGCTCCTTATCCAGCCCATAAGCAAGGGCAGCCGCGGTGGGCTCGTTGATGATCCTCTTTACTTCCAATCCAGCAATCTTTCCAGCATCTACGGTTGCTTTTCGCTGGTCATCATTGAAGTAAGCCGGGACCGTAATGACCGCTTCATTCACAGACTCACCCAGGTAATCTTCAGCATCCGCTTTGAGTTTACCCAGGATCATGGCTGATAGTTCGGGGGGAGAGTAGATCTTTCCCTTCACATCTACCCTGGCATCGCCATTGGAGGACTTCACTACTTTATAAGGAACCTGGCTAAGCTCTCCGGTCTTTTCCATATAAGCAAACTTATTCCCCATAAACCTCTTAATAGAGAAAACGGTGTTCACGGAATTGGTTACCGCCTGGCGTTTCGCGATTTCCCCTACAAGGCGCTCTCCATCCTTGGAAAAGGCCACGATGGACGGCGTGGTCCGTGCCCCTTCTTTATTCGTAATTACTGTGGGCTCTCCACCTTCCAAAACCGCTACGCAGGAATTCGTAGTACCCAGGTCGATTCCAATGCATTTTCCCATGATATTCCCCTTCTATTCGTTTGTTTCTGATTCGGAATTCCCCGAAGTGGAACCAGGTTCCGTTGACTCCGGTGAATCTATTTCAATTTTATGAGATACCTTAACTTTAGCTGGACGAAGAACTTTACCTCTCAAGCTATAACCTTTTTCAAAAATCTCAAGGACCGTATGATCCTCGATATCTTCCCGCTCTTCCTGGAATACCGCCATATGAAGATTGATGTCCAGCGGAACCCCGGTCTCTTCGATGCTACTCAGCCCTTCCTTCTCCAGGATCTCACCAAATAGCCGATTTACTTTGACCAGCCCTTCTTTCACGGACTCCACACACTCCGCTTGCGCGTTGAATTCTACCCCGCGGGTGAGGGAATCCAAGACAGGAAGAAGTTTTTCAATCAAACCTGCGGTCGCGAACTGATAAAAGTCTTCCTTTTCTTTGCGGGTTCTTTTCCGATAATTATCAAACTCGGCCGCTAAGCGCAGATACCTTTCATTGAGTTCCTTAAACTGTATTTCAGTTGAAGGAACTTCAGGATTCTCTTCCTTTAAAACGATATCCTCAAGCCCTTCGGAATCTTGAAGTTCTTCGGAACTCTCATCTTCATTGAATTCTTCTTCAAGTCGCTCTGACTCAGGATGATCCTGATTTTCTGTCTGAGGACTGGAGACCTTTGCTCCGTCTAGCCTGATTTTCTTCATCTAGTTAACCCTCCCAATACGGGAATCTATGAAAGATCCATAATCCATATGCAAGCTTGTTGCCAAGTTTACCTCCCCATTGGGACCGAATTTCAGAGAAATTCCGACCTATCTTTCCAGACAGCTATAAACAAGAGTTGATAAATGAAACAGGGATTTCAGATTGAAACACCGGCCTCACTGAGTGAGGTGGAATCAATGGGAACAAATGAATCAAGGGAATCAATGGGAGCAATGGAACCAATAGAACCAATGGAATGGGGGCTTCCGCCTCAATGGCGGACGCAAACTAATTCCATTGGTTCCATTGGTTCCGCTGATTCAATTGCTTCATAAAAAAAGAAGGGTCCCGGAGGACCCCTCTTTTTTTTCTTAGCCGTAGGCTACAATTACATCATTCCGCCCATGCCGCCCATGCCGCCCATTCCAGGGGCACCAGCTGGCATTGGAGGCTCTTCTTCTTTCACTTCGGTAATCAAAACCTGAGTGGTCAGAAGAATTGAGGCAATCGAAGCCGCGTTTTGGAGAGCAGACCGGGTTACCTTGGCAGGATCAACGATTCCTGCTGGTACCATGTCACAGTACTCTTCCTTATTAGCGTCAAATCCAAAGCCAGGCTTTTCTGACCTGAGCTTCTCGATTACTACAGCACCTTCGAGTCCGGCATTGTAAAGAATCTGCCGAATTGGCTCCTCAAGAGCTCTACGGACAATGTTCACTCCGTAATTCTCATCTCCATCAAGACTAAAGTCTTTAATGAAAGAAAGTGAATTCAGAAGACATACACCACCACCGGCAACAATTCCTTCCTCAACAGCGGAACGGGTTGCGGAGAGAGCGTCTTCCACACGGGTTTTGCGCTCTTTCATTTCGGTTTCGGTTGCAGCTCCAACCTTGATGACAGCTACACCACCGGAAAGCTTAGCCAGTCGTTCCTGGAGCTTTTCCCGATCATAATCAGAGGAGGTGTTTTCAATCTCTCGTCGAATCTGATCGATTCGGCCTTTAATTGCAGTGGTATCGCCCTTTCCTTCTACAACCGTAGTCAGATCCTTACCTACAACCACCTTGTTAGCGGTTCCCAGGTGGGAAAGTTCGGTTGCGGAAAGCTTCATACCCTTGTCCTCGGAAATCTTCTGTCCACCGGTAAGAATGGCCAGATCTTCAAGCATTTCCTTTCGTCTATCTCCAAACCCGGGAGCCTTTACTGCCACACAGTTAAAGGTTCCTCGAAGCTTGTTCACAACGATGGTAGCCAGGGCTTCCCCTTCAACTTCCTCAGAAATGATCAACAGAGGCCGTCCGGACTGAACAACTTTTTCCAGTACAGGAAGGAGATCTTTCATTACCGAAATCTTTGACTCCGTAATCAGAATGTATGGATTCTCAAGAACGGCTTCCATCTTATCGGAATTGGTAACCATATAAGGAGAAATGTAGCCCTTATCGAACTGCATCCCTTCTACGGTATCGAGGGAAGTTTCAATTCCCTTGGATTCCTCTACCGTAATGACTCCGTCTTTCCCAACTTTATCCATGGCATCGGAGATGATTTCTCCAATATCCAAATCTCGAGCTGAAATTGCAGCCACCTGGGCGATCTGCTCCTTGGTATCAATCTGAACAGCGGTGTTCTTGATGAATTGCACAATCTGCACAACAGTCTTGTCGATTCCTCGCTTCAGAGCCATTGGGTTATGTCCTGCAATCGCATGCTTCAAACCTTCTCGCACAATGCTTTGTGCCAGAATGGTTGCGGTGGTGGTTCCATCACCAGCTACGTCATTGGTTTTTGATGCTACTTCCTTAAGGAGCTGAGCCCCCATATTCTCGAAGGAATCTTCCAGTTCAATTTCCTTGGCGATGGTAACACCGTCATTGGTAATCTGTGGAGATCCAAATTTCTTGTCGAGAATTACATTGCATCCCTTAGGACCGAGGGTAGCTTTAACAGCTTCGGCCAACTTATTAATTCCTGCTTCCAGACGCGCTCGGGCGTCCTGGTTGAATACTATTTCTTTAGCAGCCATAGGTAACTATACTCCTTAGGGTTCTTGGTACTTACTTGTCACCAATGATCTAGTTTATAGCGAGGATGTCATCCTCACGCACGATGAGATACTTCTCATCCTGCACTCTGATCTCAGTTCCTGCGTACTCTGAATAAATTACGTTGTCTCCGACCTTTACTTCTACGGGAGTCTTAGAACCATTTTCATTGGTTTTTCCGCTTCCCACGGCTACAACTACACCGGATATCGGCTTTTCTTTGTTAGCGGTCTCGGGCAAGTAGATCCCCGACTTGGTTTTTTCATCTGCCTTTTTTGGTTGGATGACAACTCGGTCTCCCAAAGGCTTAAGATTCACACTCATGATCTGTTTTCCTCCTTCTGTACTATCATCTACCAGAATACCGGCACTGTAATCCTGAATTCTGATATGCGCATATGATCGAAAATTTCAGGCCAACATGAATACCACAAATTCTTTTCATTTTGAAACAAATACCAGGAATTCCCAGGTATGGTGCACTTTTCTGTCCCTTTTTTGAAACATCGAAGCCGAGAAACAATCCACCTGTGACAATTTTATGAGCGATTCCAGTGCTATGATGTCCTAACCGTGGCCTTTGTCTTTGCTGTCTATTGCCTCGCCTTTGTGACATTACTCTTCTGTGCGGAGCTCAGTGCCTCGAGGTCTGCACCACTCTTTCTCCTACTCCCTCTTCTACACCCTTCCATCAGACTTCAGGGTATTGAGGTTTTGAAACCAAAAAATCTACTCTTGATTACAGTTCTTTTAGGATCTGCCCTGGTTTTACTCTCTGGGGGCTCAAATGCCTCAAATTTTTCTTGGATGGAATGGACAACAATGCATTTGCTCTGGGTAATCATCCCCGAGGAATTCTTTTTCAGGCTGTTCTTTTTTCAAACTCTTGATTATGAATACAGCGGTACTGTTCCAGCAGCTCGATGGCTCGTTCTCAATGCCCTTTACTTCTGTTTGTTTCATATTCTGGCGGGAGCATCCGTAGAAAATATCCTGACCGTCTTTCCAGGGCTGCTATTAGCATGGACCTATTACAAAACTCGAGACTTTCCACTTGTCTGCTGTCTCCACCTGGTCCTCAACGTCATTCATATTCGTATTCTTTCTGCGTTTCCCTTGTTTTTTGGCCCATAGAGCACCCTTATAGATTAGCTCCACCACAGAGAAACTTCGATTCTAGATAGCCACAGCCCCTTATTCACTGAAAAAACCTCACTTTTTCCCAAAACCCTCTTGTCATGCAGAATTCGAAGTGATAAATTTGGTCCGGCTTTGGAGGCAGCATACCGGAAGGCCCATTAATAAAAGGTTTCGGGAGTTGCTCATACAAAAGTTTGCCTATTACATAGAGAATTGAATTAAGGAGTTAAGAATGAATAAGAACGAACTAACCAAGAGGATTTCTGAGACCACCCCCCTCAATCAGAAAGAAGCTGCAAGCGCTATTGACGCTTTCATCGATGTAATTAAAGATGAACTCGGCAAAGGTGAGAAAATCCAACTCGTTGGATTTGGCAGCTGGGAAGTAAAAGAGCGAGCAGAGCGAACGGGTGTCAATCCTCAAACAGGGGACAAGATCAAGATTTCGGCTACTAAATTGCCAAAATTCACCCCAGGAAAAGCTCTTAAAGACGCAGTAAACGAATAATCGACTCCAATCGTTCGATTTTCTGAAAAAGCCTGTACCTAATTAGGTTTCGGGCTTTTTCTTTGCCTGAGTCCTTTAAGGAACAGGCATTTTCGTCCACCGGCCTGTACCTAATTAGGTTTC
>CAZIKF010000003.1:186047-203685 GCA_964539825.1 uncultured bacterium | reverse complement strand
GAGTCCTTTAAGGAACAGGCATTTTCGTCCACCGGCCTGTACCTAATTAGGTTTCGGGCTTTTTCTTTGCCTGAGTCCTTTAAGGAACAGGCATTTTCGTCCACCGGCCTGTACCTAATTAGGTTTCAGGCTTTTTCTTTTTTTCTTCCCTTGCCTGCTTGATAGCATCGATCTCTTTGAACTGCCGGTGGGTCTTCAAATTTCCATTCCAGCGTAATTGAAGACAATTTAAGAAAGTCATTTCATCGACATCTTGACCCTCAAGTCCCTCCTGGGTAAAGAAGTCAGAAACGAACCTTTCTTCCTGCTGTGATTCCAAAATGAACTCCATTAATCGTATCCAACAATAGTTTCCCAGGGAATGCTGGTATATGGTTTTCATGCAGCTAAGAATAAAAGCACGCAGATAGTGTCCTTGAAAAATTTTTATCCAGTCACAAAAGAGTAGGGCAGGCAGCTTTTCTCCCTGCAGCCAGTCCAACCACCAATCGGAAACCTCAGACAAGCCTATCTGGAGGGCTTTCTCTTCTTGCGTGAACTCAAGAAATTCAGTATCAAGAAAAAGAAAGAGGAAGCTCGGTTTGAGATTTTTCAATTCAAGCTCCATCATTTTGTGGACTGCCCCTCTCTCTAAATAGCCATTCCAAGCACCCTTCCTGGCTTGCACCTCCTTCTCAAACCAGGTCAGGGCCGGCATACCAGGTTTTAGCCATTGCTGAAAATCTTCCTCCAGCCATGAGTTGTGTAAGAGATCCGAGAGAAAAAAAGCCATGAAGGACTCTTGAGAAATCCACCTGAAGAATCCTAGATCAACGCATTCCTGAAGACTCAGGACTGGAAATTGGCCGTGTTTACATAGCCTGGAAAGTTCCACATGGAACTGTAGGCAAAGTTCTAGAATATGGGCTCTATCCTGAGAGTCCATCACAATTCCGGTACAACGAACCTCCCGGGGCTGCCCTGAGATTTCCCCCCTAAACACCTGACCGAGCCTTAATGAGTAGGAAAATCTCTGGAATTCAAATGGTTTGGACCGAAGAAACTCATCAAAAGAACTCATACTTTCATGAATTCTGATCCTTTCGCGCGCTATACCCCCACCACTGGAAAGCCCTTCAGACCCGCCTACAAAGTCGATCTGCACCTCTGCTAAAGAGCGGATTCCCCAGTGAAGGGCATGGAAATCGAACCCTGAGAGAAAGAAATCACCAAGACCCAGGGTGGGACTGGATTTAATCAGCAGGTCTCGAATCTGGGCCGGACCAAGTTTCATGAGCTCATGGATGAGGGGTCTACCCCTCCGTCTCTTCTACTTCCTGCAACACTTCAGATTCATAATTTAACAGCTCTTTGCGCTGATCATCGCTGAGAGCCCCTATCCTCTCCTGAATCTGGCGATTGTGCATCAGATTATCGCACATCTGATAACAGTTCATTTTTTCGAAGTAAGGGATATCCTTTTTCTTAAAGAGAGAATTTTCTCTAAACTCAAGATACTTTTTGGAAGCCCAGATGTCTCTGAACCTGGAATCACCCAGAAATCCCATTGGATAATCTACACCCCGGCAACAGGGAGATACTTGTCCGTTCGCCGTGACTCGCGTGAAATGCCAACCCATATAACAGGGTAGCTCATCAATGGCCATTCGATCATATTGATCACCATCGTGAACATCTTCCAGACGGGTCTCAAATCCATCAAGATTATCCCAATGAATCTCGGAATTTTGATTATAAAACCGGCTTTTCACCCTTTCTATCTCTTCCAGGGCATCCTTTCTCTGGAATTCATCCAACATCTCGGACCGAGTATCTTCCATAGGATCCACCAGGGTAAAGTATACAGCCTGGACTCCCAGGTTTCGGCCCAGGTCAGCCATCCGTGAAATCTCATGAAAGTTCTCTTTAGAAATAACGTTGAGCAGGTGCACTTCGGTATGAGGAGCATCTCTGCGGAGATCTCGAATCCCCTCCAAAATCTCGTAAAAGTCTCCTTCTCTAGCCTTGGGATGCAAAGTTCGGTAGGACTTTTCTGAGGCAGCCCAGAGGCTGACTGCAATTTCATCAACACCAGACTGGACCAGTAAATCATGGTTTTTGCGCATCAACAATCCATTGGTAGTGATAGCTAACCAGATGCCCTTATCCTTCACACTCCTTACCGCACGCTCAAAAGAGCGATACAAGAGTGGCTCCCCTCCCCCGGTAAACCTGATCCGTTCCACTCCAAGTTCATGTAAATCTTCCACCAGGCTTTCAAAGTCTTCGGGCGGAATTTCCTCTTTAAACCAGGATTTATCAGGCTTATTTTCAGGCTTTAAAAGGGGGGAATAGGTCCAACAAACCTTGCAGTTGGTATTGCAGCGATTGGTCAGGTCGATAACGACATGACGGGGACCTTCCAAAACCTTTCTCTGTAAGATCCCGGCAAGATCGCGATTTGCTCTACAAAAGCCCAAAACAAACTCCTTAGAGGGCCTGTTGAGTCACGTTCAAATAGCCGCGATATGCTTGGAGGAAACCCTGCTCCAGGACACTTAGTTCCGTCAGTCTTTTGTGCATATACTGATTTCGTGCAATATCATCACAAGACTTGTAACAACCACAGGAGGCTTCCGCATCATTTCCAATCAAAGAGAAAAAGGGATCCTTCTTTTCATAAACCTGAGCCTTTTTTCTGAAATACTTCTGTCGATTTGAGGACCAGGCTTCTTTGAAAGATTGGTGGTAGATATTTCCTATGGGAATTCGATGCGACTTCAGGCAAGTGTTGATATCTCCATCCGGCATCACCCTGGCAAAGAGATGACCTATATAGCAGGGAAAGGATTCGATGATATTCTTATCATGATCTCCAACATTAGAATCAGAAGATGAAAGACGCCTCATGAAGCGCTCGAATCCAAAGAGAAGAACTTTATTCTTATAAAGATTTTCATGGGCATCGGCCCAGACTTTCTCACATTCCTCATAGAGCCAGACCCTGGCTTCCTCGGTGAGTAAAAGCTGGTCAGTTTTACCTGGAATGGTGTCCACGAGAGTAAACTCCACAGATTCACACCCAGTTTCGACACAAAAGTCTAGCATGGGGGTAAAGTCCTGGTAATTCAACATGGAGATCACATGATAAACCTTGCAGTATGGACGCTCTGACTTGAGCTGATTCATATAGGCGATTCCCTTTTTGACCTTTTCAAAATCTTTTGGTCCTTTATTGGGATGAGTTCTGGAATAAGCTTCCGGTGATCCTGCCCACATACTGAGAGTAAAGTGATCAATACCCAGGTCCAGGATTCTCTTGATCTTATCTTCTGTACACATTCTTACAAAGTTGGTATTCACATAAAGGGTCATCCCAAGGTCTTTGATCTGTTCCCAGACTTCAAAAATCTGAGGATGCATGGTGGGATCTCCCCCTCCTGCCATATAAATCTCTTTGGTACCGATTTCGGCCATATCTCTCAGTGATGTTTTAAGCACATCCACCGGTATCGTATCTCGCTTGGAGGCTGGATCAATCAGTAGATCTTCCAACATGGGGGAATTGGACCAGCAGGCTACACAGTCGTTATTACATAGATTAGTTACATCAAGCTGTACCAGTTGGGGTCCTATGAAAGAATCGGTTTTGGATAAAATTCCTGACATTCGCCGGTAATCATCCAACGTGGAAATGAGCTTTCCCTTGGGAGTATCTTCAAAGGTCACGGCATTTTTTCGAGGGAAAAAAAACTTAAAAAGATTTTCAGGTCTTAGAAACTGGAAGCGCCCAGAGACTTTTTTTTTCTCTCCCATTCCCAGGTGATAGGCCTTTACCAGGTTCTCAGCTGTGTGTGTCCAGTTATAAAGATTCTGGGCCTGAAGCCTGGCATTGTACTGAAGTCGGTTCTTTAATTCCTCATCCTCAACAACCCTGTTCACAGCCTGGGACAAAGCCAGAGGATCTCCGGGCTTCACGAGAACACCCGCGTTTCCATGATCCAGCATTTCCCGGACCTCACCCACATCAGATCCCACAATAGCTCGACCTGCCGCAAGGTACTCACAAACCTTAAGCGGAGATTTAGTCCTGGTTTGGGGAGTATCTTCAAAGCAGGCCACACACACGTCACTGACTTTAAGAAAGCGGGGAATCTCATCATGGGGTACTGAACCCGTAAATATCACGTAATCTTGGAGGCCCAACTCTTCAGACTTCCGCATTAACTCCAGAAATCGGGAACCATTTCCAATGACAAGATAGGTGATGTCCTGACGCTCCTTCACCAGATGGGCGGCCATCTCCAAAAATAGATCACAATACTGGGCTCCATGTAACTGTCCCATGTAAGTCACCACATTTTTCTTGAGTTCATATTGCCTTCGTACGGGCTCTTCATCCGTACTTTCCATGCAAAAGCGATCGAGGTCCCCTCCTACCGGAGCCTGGAATACATTGGAATGGGAAATTCCCATTTTGGTCACCCGGTCCCACAATTCTTTCGAGGAAACTGAAATTGTATCTACCAGGTAGGGGATGAAACGCTCGATGTGATCCATGTAGCGGTGCCAAAAGGGGTCATTGGTAGAGGAGACTCTGAAGATCTCCGCTTCCCAGTCATCCCAGTCATAGTGCACTGGTGTGGAAGTCCATATCCCAGCAAAAATGGCCGGTATGGAAACATAGGAAAAACACTTCTGAAAATGGATGATATCGGCCCAACGAGCCAACTCAATGATCTTTTTGATTTTAAAAAGAAGAGTGCCAGAGTGGCGAATAAGGGGAATTGTCTTGAAGGAAAATTCCTGTCTCTTTCGCTCTAGTTCCGGATCCTTATGAGAACTCTCCAAATGATAAACAACTCGAACGTTATAACCCTTTTTTACTAATTCCTCTGCCAGATAGGTAACTCGAACTGTCCAGGGCTCCACTGGCGAATAGATATCATGAGGATGGATCATAAGAATATTCATAGTTGGGTCTTCTCCCTATCTTTTTTTCGAGGAAACTGGAGTTTTTAAACCAAATCTGACAGGTCGTATTTCTTTAACAACCGTTCCATTTCATTGTTAAAATTCGTGTTATCACAACTCTTACAGAAGTCATCAATGATCTCGCCCCCATTATAGGTATCCTGATTCCCGCCTCCATAATTATAGTTGCGGGCACAGGATCTTGCCTTAGCGTATTCATTTGAGGTCCAAAAGTCGTAGAAAGAGCCATATTTCCTATATAAGCCGACAATCTTGTCTCCACAGCAAAAACTGTAATCCTTGGAAAGATCCACGTAAGAGAAATTCCAACCTACAAAACAGCGACGCTTGTCATGGAAATATCCCGACCAGTCGCCCGTAGAATCCAGGTTATCCAGCTCTGCATCGAGGTACTCATCAATCTTAATCTTTAAATTTGATTGAACCTGTCTCAGTTCCCGACACTCTTTCTTAACCTGTTCGGCCTGCCCTGGTGTAAGACATAGATGGCGGGACCAGGGGCTTGGATGTACTAACTTGAGCCAGATCGTATCAAATCCGTATTCGGCCCCGGCAAAAACCATATCGGAGAGTTCATGATAATTGTCCCTGGTTACCACATGAAGAAAGAGGGTAAATGGCTTCACGAACTCGACACCCGTCTCTCGTATAACCTTTCTACGCTTATGATTCAGGTATTCAAAGTTTTTGAATAGCTTATTGAAACCGCCCTCGCTCATCATGGGATGAGTAGCTTTATAGGACTCAAAACTAACTCCGCTAACGGAAACTGTCATGTTGTCCACACCGTATTCCACGATGGTATCCACAAGACTCTTCCTTAAGACCAGACCATTGGTGCTGAAATTTAGGCCAAGTCCTCGGCTCTTTACCTCTCGAATGATTTGCTCAAACTGGGGATGAATTGTTGGCTCCCCTCCGCCAACGAGGAGAATTTCCTCAACCATGAGTTTCTTCGCGTCGTCCAAAGCTTCCACCATGTATTCAAGAGGAAGAAAAGAGTCTTTGCGGTCGGGAGCTGCAATTTCAGCTTCTCCCGGGTTGATTGCTGAATGTCGGCGGCAATAGACACAGTCGAGGTTACACCCATAGCTAATATCAAAAAGCATGCGCTTGGGACCTATGAATGCTTTTTCACAAACAGCTCCCAGGCAACGTAGAAAATCTGGGAACTTTGCCCTCGGCACAGGTTTGTCCAGGCGATCTAAAATGGCTGACAACTCAGGGGAAAGGACATTTCCGATGGGAAGCTTCTCCCTATATTTCTCGGAAAAGCCTATTTTGCTGCTGGCAAATAGATTGACCAACCTACGGGGTAAAAGGTCTTTTCCCCGCGGTTTAAAAGGCAAAAATATTTCTGATGGATTCAGGACCCGGGTCGCACTAGCCCCTTGCACCATCTGTACAATCGATACACCCATCGTGACTGTAGAGATCTAAGTTCTCCCTCTACACGCTCCTTTGCCTCTAAAAAGACTTGACGCTCCTCCCTCAGGATATCGCGCTCGCTTTCTATGATTATAACGTACTCACATAGTTCTTCATGCTTTGTTTGCAATTGGTGCCGAGTATGCTCTACAGAATGGATAACCTCGCAAAGTTTGGCATGCTCCTCTTCGAGATGACTTCTTTGCTGATCTAGCTCATTATGGGCACTTTCCATGCGTTCTATAACTTCTCTTCCCTGGAGTTCAGTACGCTCTACTTCCTTGACGTAATCGATTAGCTTACGATGTTCGGCGTCCCAGGTTCGAGTCTCATCTTCCAGGCTCTTCACTCTTTCCATCAGTGCCGAATGGTGTCCAGAAATATGGTTTCTCTCCAATTCCAATTCCCGATACCTTGAAGTCCAGTCCTCTAGTGCCTGGTCCTGCCCCTTCCCAACCTCCTCCAGGTGTTTGATATACTTTTCGAGCTTTTGATGTTCTTTCTTATCCTTCTTTGAAATCTTTTCAAGTTCTCCTAACCGCTTCTTTACAATCTCATTTTGAGCGGCTGATTCACGGATTAAGACTTCTCCTTCCCTGACTCTCTCAAGCAGGACCCCATGTTCCTTTTTCCAGGATTTCACTTCAGCTTCCAGTTTTGGAAGGTAGGCTGACATTTCCTGGTGATTCCCCTCCAGGCTCACATAGGTTTTACGAAGTTTTTTGAGCTCGGATTCCAGAGATAGGATCGATTCGCTTCCCTTTCTTGAATGCTCTCTTTCCACCTTTAGAAAGTCAGCCAATCTTTTGATCTCAGCCCGTAGCTCATCCCTCTCACTGGAAAGCTCCATTCCCAGGTCAACCGCTCTATGTTTTTCCTCTATCAAATTAGAGTATCTCTCCAGAAGTTTATTTTGAAAACCTGAGGAAAAGACTGGTTTTTCCTGCTTGGAGGCGTCTTTTTTAAGTTCCTTCTTCATGAAAGACTCCGCATTAAATTGTCATGGCGCAAAACTCGAAAAGCACATGTTTGGCAGGGTTTAGGATACTGTTTTTCTCCGGTACCATGAAAAGCACTTCGAAACTGGACCATTTTATCCTGGTTCCAGACTCTGCTGAAATTCTTACTAAGATCAGAAACATCGCCCAGTGAAAACCGGTAATCATTTCCATGAAAAATTGCGGAACAGCAGCCCAACACCTCCCCGCTAGAAAGAATAAAGAGTGTTTCAAAAGGTTGATTACAATCCACTGTATGAGCGAGGAAATCAGGATAATCCAGTCTTATCCTGGTCTTCTTCTGAGATTTTTGAAGACTCACATATAGATCGTGAAGTTTCTGGGGATGAAAAAGTCCTTCCTCATAGCGGGCCTTGGAATACATTTTTTCGGGCAGAAGATGAATAGCCTTTACTCCATATGGCTCTAAAAACTCGACGAGTTTCGCAAGGGTTCCATGGGTAGATTCATTCCAGACCATATTGACCTCAAGAGACAGCTCAGCATCCATCCTTGATTTAAGAAAGTCCAGTGTTTCCACCAATCGTTGAAACGGCACTCCGCGATGCTTTTCATACACTTCACCCACGCCATCAATACTGATGATGAGAGAATTCAGACCCCCCATTTTTTCCCAGACCTCGGGGATTTTTAAGCCATGGGTAATCATAGAGATTTTCTTATGGGGATCCCTTCTAAGCCACTGAAAAAGCTTTCCAAATTCAGGATGAAGAGTGGGTTCACCATATCCCCCGATCAATACTTCGGAAGCGCTTTCGTAGAGGAACTGAATCTTTTCCAGTATTTCAAGAGTTAGAAGTTGGGGGCGATTGAGTTTAGAGTCCCAGTAGGAGTGTCCACAACTGGCACAGCTAAGATTACAAGCGTTGGTGAACTCGAACTGCAAAACGATCGGACGCGAAGATAACTTCGCCTTCCCGATCTTGCGTTCCAGAAAGTTCAATCTACTATTTCGAAACGCCGCAGATTGCCTGAAGTCAAGCAAAAACCTCTTAAGCGAGGTTACATTCCGCAGCCATCTTTTCATAAAGAGTCTGGAAAATTCCCATCTTATTCATTGAAAAAAACTTCTTACGCTCGATGTCAGTTAATGCCGATAAATGTAATAAGAGGGAATCTCTGGAAACGCGATCCAGCATGAAATCAATATACAGAATTTTCGAGTCTGTATACACAATAGCCCTTCCCTGGTATGACAAGGCCTATACAAAGCCTTGTTCCGTACGTTTCTATCATCCTGACGAAACGGGTAAAGTCGGTATGCCACAGACTTCACCTTATGAAAATTATAACGATAGCAAAGGGAAATGGGAAGTGCCGTGGCAAATTGGATTTAGAATTCAAGTGGAAGCCGACTAGTCCTTATCGCGAAGGGTGTAACTGCCGTCGAGGCCCAATTCTTTCCAGTTCTCGGGATTAAATACATTCAGTCCTTCTTCGCCCACATGGATAATCCCTTTCATACTCTCGTAATGAGACTTCCAAACAAGACGCCTATGAATTCTCCCCTTATCATCTCTCCATAATCTATAAGTTCCAACCGCAAGCCCGGAAATGGGTTTCCGTACGATGGTCTTTTCACCCTTTTCCAATGCAAGATCAAGGAGTGTAATCATATCTGCGTATTCAATATTTCGATATGCCTCCTTGAGCCAGACTGAAGGGAAGTCCGGGAGACACGCAAAGGCCTTAAGAGAAAACTTTTCTGGCTCCAGGCTCATTACAAAAAGGAAGGGCTGCCGGGTAGAATTTAAAACCTTGAGATCATGGGCCTGGCCTACCATAGCATCCAGTCCCGGCTGAAAATAGGGAACACCTGGAAAATAATGAGGGTGGTGTGAATGTCTCAAGATTTGGAATCCAAGTTTAAGAAAGGTACGAAACATCAGCGAAGAGAGCATGGATAAACCGTGATAATCTTCAAAGGGTACTCCATCGAATTCAACCCTGGGACTACTGGTTCTAAGCTTGCCAGCACTTGAACTCAAGACTTCGGTAGGAAGCACTCCAATGGTGGTCATCTCCGAGGCCCTGAGACTGGCTGTTGTTAGGTCCAAGGCCAAAATGGCGGTTGATACTATCTCAGAGACCGGCACACTCACCTCATCTAAGAAGTCCAGGAAGGAGAACTCATCACCGGGATTTAACAGAATTGTCTTGCGTGAATCCAGGATCTTGGAAAGATGTCTGAACACGCGCTGGGATGGCTCTACAGCAATAGACTCCGTGGAGACCTGGTTCTGAAAAAACTTTTCTTGAGCTACCAGATCCCTTTGTTTAATCGGTTTCAATTCCAACGGCACCAGGCCTCTGGAAACAGTCTTTATAGATTGATCCATATCTCCGAGTAAGGTATTGAAATCAAAAGCCCAACGAATCTGCAGCAGGAATTCTCCTTCTACTCTATGAGTTACTTCTCTACCTCTGGAAAACCTTCGTCTTAGAGACTTTTCTGTTTGCTCCCGATCCAAAACAAAGGGAACTGGAAAAACACGCTTTCCAAACTTGAGTGAAATGAATTCCATGGCCCGTTGGTACCAGGGCACCATATCTCGAAACCGTCGGTATTGTGACAGAAGGGTCTTGGAATCAACTTTCAAATAAAAATCCGTTCCATGCTCCAACTGAAATTTCTCTGATTCGAGATTCACGATGAAAATGAGAGATTCGAACTGATTTAAAGATTTCCTGGAAATCTCCCGAATCTGCTTATAGTCCATCCCCGAAATATCGCGAAGTCCAAGGTATGTCCCAAGCGGCATTCCCTCGAACTTATAACCATTGAAGAAGAGAAAAAAGAAGGAAAACAAAAGGTAGCAGCCAATCAAGTAAACCGCGATCATCCATTTCATTGAGCAATTCCCTTATCCGAGGTTCTCTGGTCCCTGGGACATAAATGCCAATCCCTGGCCTAATAGATAAACCAAAAGACTAATTCCAAGGGCAATTGTCTGAATGAGAAAGGTAAAAGAATTCTGAAAGGGAAGAAACTGGTTCCATAAAAAATCTAGGTGAAAGAATCCCAGGAATAGGAATGACCAAAAAAAGAATGAGATTAGTAACCCCAACATCAACTGCCCACGGTAGACCGAAGCAAATCCCGGCAGTACAAAACTAAGCTTTCTGGCCTGCCCCCAGGAGTACTTCTCTCTTTCCTTTCTATAGTGTAACAGTCCTTTTGAGCGCCTTTGAGAAGACTCAAAACACTCGCTACACAGAGATTCACCTGAAAGTAATGACTGGCAATTTCCACAAATTCTGCGTTCGCAGAATCGGCAAAGGGTAATTTGGATCTGCATCTTGTCCTTGAGAAACAGAAGAATGGCAACCCCCCCTCCGCCTACAAAGAACCAGATAAGAAAGAGCAAAGTTCCACCGCCAAATCCCCCTGAAGAACCGCCGGAAAAGTAACTGTTGTAATCGCGTACAGCCCCCGTCAAATAGAGAGGAGCGAACAAAGGGTCGGCGGAAGAGCCAAGCCTCAAATACCTATCAATGATCTTCTTTGAAATCTCCCCGCTTCCCCCAATCCATTTAAGATAATTGGAGGCAAGTTTGAGATCTCCTTTGAGTTCATAAACCCTGGAAAGATTATAGAGAACCTTATCATCTATGGGATTGATGTTCAGGGCTTTGGATAAATACTGTATGGCTCGATCAAGATTTCCAAGCCTTGCCTGGGAAACCCCGAGGTTAGCAAGGGCAAAAAAATGATCTGGTTTCTCAGAAAGAATCTGCTCAAAATAAGTGACGGCCTTCGCGGGTCCCTGCCCTTCTATTAACTCCAATAGCCCCAGTTGGAAACGAGCTTCAGTATCTAATGGATTGGCATTTAGCCGCTCTGTATAGTGCGCTTTCGGCTCTGTGGTCTGCCCCTCACGGAGCTGGTAAAGTGCCTTTAGATCCTTCAGGTTGTGTCGGTAGCCAATGGGAAACAAAAATGGTACCGCCAACAGTGCCAGAATCCCCAGTATGAACGCAATCTGCTCAAAATCATCAAGGAAAGTCCACAGCAAGATGGGTAAGAAAACTACCAGTCCTGTGGGAAACAAAATGAGCAGAATTCCTCCCAGAAAAACCATAACTGGGATTGAAAGCGACTTTTCTCCAAAAAGCTCATCGGTAAAATGCTTTAATTCCTCCCTTTTGCGATACACAATCACCGAGGAAAAAAACAGAAGCATCGTAAATAAGGACCAGAAAATCAATAAACCAATTTCCGCTTTATAGACTTCTGAAAAGATCTCCTGCTCCATGAGACGCGAGAAGAATTCCCGATCCGGGCTAACAGTGCCCGCTCCGTGAGAGGCAGACATCAAACCGGCCTGAGAATGAGCAACCTGCCTGGAATGAGGATTGAATTGAAAGCCGCTGCGAATTAACTCCCGGGCCCTGCCGAGCTTGGACAGGCCAATTTGTACGGCGGCCTCACTTCCAATGACCTTCGCATAAGGCTCGTAGGACTCCCATCCCTTTCTGAGCAAAATCGCCCGGGACTGCTGAAAGAATTTCTGGGTATAGCTTGAATCTCCAAGACGCAGAGAAAGGATTCCCATGCTCAGATGCCAACCGCTATCACTGGGATAAGATTCCACTGCCTCAATTTTCAGCTCCTCTGCTTTTTGCAAGGTGCTCTCCAGTGAAGATTGCTGATAAATCAGACCTAATAAAAAATTACCGACCGCATTCTTCGACTTCTCCAGGAGAAAACGCTCAAGAAATTCTTTCTTAGCTCCTAACAACCCCATAGAGGCATCCGCTTTGAAAACGGATGAAAAGGATGGCTCAGCAGAGATGAGATCAGCCTTTTCTCGATCAAAACGCTCAAAGGGAGGTTTCTTGTCGCCATGAATAGCGATAGGGGTGAAAATTTTTGAGGGTCCGGCGCTTCCAGCCTTATCTCGATAGAATTCCAACTTTTTCTTTTGGGCGTCATCCGGTGCCAGTTTGATAGCCTCTTCAAGGTGCTTTTTAGCAGCCCCAAAGGCCTCCTTTTTCAAAAGGTATCTTCCCAATAGATAATGATCCAGAAAATCGGCATTACCTCTATCAGCACGGGCTTTTAGATCTCGAAAAAACTCTGTGGGAGACTGCTTGGAATCAAAGATTTGATCGATAAGGTGCAGTCCCTCCCCGAAGTCTCTTTGAATTCGCAAACATGCTCCCAGGTATAGTCCCTGGGGCGAACCATCTGCGATCAAGGGTTGCAAAACATTGTTCAAATCCAGGCGGGTGCCTTCATCAACATCATTGATTAAATCTCTTAGCGCGAATACCAGTTCCATGGGAACAAAGTTGTTCGTGATTAAGATGATGAATTCCTCAATCGCAAAGAGTGTATTGCCATTTTGTATGGCATCACGAGCGACCTTCATATGGGCAACCTCAAAACCCTCTTTTTCTTTTTGATCCACGAGCTTTAGCTTGGCCCTGGAAGCGTGAGCCAGCAGAGAATCGGGCTCCAGTTCTACCGCTGTAGTCAGAGACTGTCGAGACAAACGCAGGTGCTCGCTAAATTTCTCTTCGGTGGGGGTGGAGTCAGAGAGCTTCAGGTAGACCTCACCTATTTGCAGATAGCACTGCGCGAATTTTGGATCCAGTTCCTGGGCCTGGAGAAAATTAAACAGGGCTAGATCATATTCTTTATTCTGTAGGTAGGTGACACCCTGGTTGAAAAGAATCTCCGCATCGGCGGACAGGGGTGAATCCAGCGGTAGCGTGGGATTTTTATGAACCGCCTCTGGTTCATGATCCTCGGGTACTTCATGAGCTTCTGGATCACTCTTGAAGGCGGCTTGAAAATCCTCATCGGTAATCTCCGTGACCACCTTCACCGGGATTGGCTCCGGCCTTTTTAGCACCTGGTCTTGAGGCTGTCGTTTCAGGTTTTCTTTATTGAGCTGAAACTCCCTTCGAATTTTGTCATTTTTAGGATTCATGACCAGGAGTCGATTGAGTACTTTGCGCTGCTTCAGATATTGCCGGGAACTACGGTAGGTAGCCTGGAGATAGTAGAGCGATTTGGGATGGCTGGGATACTTGGAAATGACCTTGTTGAAGTGCCTGATCGCAGTGGAGTAACGCAGGGATTCGTCGACGCTGAGATTCTTGAGAGTGACCAGGGCCGTGTGATAGTGGGCTTTGTAATCCTCGGGGTTAATGGAGAGGATTTTGTTCCAGTATTTCAGAGAATCGGAGTGTTTTCCTTTCTTCTCGAAGGCCAGTGCCAAATACCTCAAGGTAGTCAGGTTATTTGGCTTCAGCGATCTTACGACTGTCAGCCAGTGATAAATGGCCCGGTCAAGGTTACCCTTACGGGCAAACACCAGGCCGAGATAGAATTTCACCACCGGGATCTGCTTAACGCGGATGATCTCCTCTAACTGCTGGATGGATTTATCGAAGTACCTGGGATTGTCTTTACCCTGGGACGCGTACGCTCGTGAGAGTACATAACGAAGTTTTAGGTTCGAGGGATAAAGGTTTAATCTCTTTTCAAGCTTTTGAATGGAGCCGCCCGAGGCGCAGAAACCACTAAAGAGCGCTGAAAAAAAAAAGAAGATTGTTAGAAGCTGCTTCATTGCCGAAACCGCAACCGGATCAGCCGATCTCCATCAAAGCCTGTCCCTTGTAGACTACCTCGGCATTATTTACGAGAATCCGTTTAATTTCCCCAGCCTTGGGAGCCTTGATCTGATTCATGACTTTCATGGCCTCAACGATACAAACTGTATCCCCGGCTTTAACCTGATCACCACTGACCTTATAAGGTTTGGCCTCCGGACTGGCTGAGTGGTAAAAAGTACCCACCATGGGAGAGACGATGGAGAAGGTTGATGAATTTTCCTCCGCCCCTGCAGACCGTACCGTTGGACGAGCTTTAACGGGAGCCTTGCGCGCGGCAGATTCATTGGGAATGGAGACCTGTCCCTGGACAGGAGTCACCGCCCTGGCAATGCGAATCTTCTCATCTCCATTGGAGAGATCAATTTCATCGATGCCGTATTCATCGGCCCACTGCATTAAATCTCGTGCTTGATTGATCAAGTCCTTCATTTAGTACCTTTGCTGTGAAATCAATTTATTGTCCCACTCCCCAAGACAAGAAACAAGAAAAAATCAGCGAGAAGAGGGAAGGGTGGAGAGTTTTGTAGGTACTTGTTCCCATGTATCCACACGGATGGGCAGTGCAGGAGACACCATATGGACCCAGGTAAGAGAAGGAAGAAAGAGAATCTCAGACTCTTTTGGATCCAGGTATAGAGTAGCTGCCTCTACTGAAGATTTTCGCCAGATCCCGTCGATTCTTTTCCCTTTTATGAAGGTACTCAACCTTCCTTCCCCTATGGTTTTAAGCCTTTTGAGACCAGAAGGATCCCGCATCGTTTCCTCTACTCTTTGAATGATCAAGTTTTGAACCATAATCGGGGAATCATCATAACTATCCTTCTGTATAATCCCATTAACCCTTCTCTCAAATGCCCCCATGGAAGGATTGAGATGGTAACTCACCACGTAGGAAGGAGAGAGCTCAAGATGAACGCTCTTTACCTGGTTTTCCTCATAGGGATAACCCCTGGCGGATACCTTCAGTACTTTCATGGCATCTCCCGGGAGCTTGTGCCTGGCAAAGGCAGAAGCTTCCAGTTTCTGTAATGATGTAAACAAATTATGGGGTGACGGTTTTGATTTTTCTCTCCAAAAAGGGCTGAAATCCTGGAGTTGGTCAACTGTATCTATCCCCAGATCCTTCAGCGCTCGATATCCGCCCACAGATGCGCCACAATGGATTACCAGGGGATCGTAAGCGAAGATTTCCTCCAACAGATAGGGGCGAAGACTTCTCACGGGCCCAATTGGAATGGACTTTTCTCCAGCGGCGGAAAATAGTGCCATCAATCTTGTGATCCCCCCTTCTACAGGAACTTCGTAAATCACCTGGGCTCTTGATAAACCTGATTGGGGTCTCTCCATGGCCGTGTTTCCCAAAACCACGGCAAAGGGAACCCTTTGGATTCTGGTCCTTTCTAGTTCATTCACTTGTTTTGATGATTCTTGTTCCTTCCTTGATCTGGAATCTGGTGGGGGCAGCTCCAATGCACCCTGGGGAAGAACCTGGAGGAGTAAGGGATCTACTGAGAGCATCTCCTTATCAAGACTTCGAGAAATACGAAATTCCGGATCTTTTCTTTCAAGCGTGTCTAACAATAGTCTTGCGGTATTTACTTCCTCCAATTCGAAATGAATCCTGGCTAACCATAGAAAGGCAGGTAGAAAGTTTGGATAAGATTCAGTCATTTTCAAGAGAGAGTCGCGGGCGAAAAGTAGCGTGGTTTTGCTCCTTAAATCATAAAGCTCCACTGATTTTTTCAGTTCACTTATGAGCACTAATCCATGCGTGGCTTCCTTACTTTTTACATTCTGATACTTACGATCAGCAACAAGGATTGAGGGCTTTAACGCCAGTCTTCGAGATTCCAGGTCCTGGCTATGAATTTTCGTAACCCATTGACTATAGGATCTCAACTCCAGAAAGGACGCCCGGATCTTAGATTCAAGAACTCCCAGGAATTCAGGTTCCATGGAATAGCCTTCCCTTGCTCTCATCAGGAGTTCCAAAGCCTTACAGAAAGCCTCTTTTCCGTGGTAATAGGCGACCCTGGCCTGTTCAATTTTCTGCGACTTCAAAAATTGCTCTTCACGCAGGTAGATTTGTTCCACCCTATCGCGCTTCAAACGCAGAACCTTCCAGAAGTGAAGGAAATCTCTATAGATTTCGCCCCTTGTAGCACTAGGGACAGGAGCGGGAATCCAGGCTAAGACAAGGATGGTGATTAGGAGTAGGCGGCGCATACTCCCTATTCTTCGTCACGCAGTACTGGAAGGTTTAATGGGAGAGCCAGGATCACCCTCGGTCTCTATCTTCCCATCCTTTCGCTGCGCAATCATTTCCGGAGTAAGAATTCCTCCTGAAATGATTATTTTGGAGGCATCTTCTATGCTCATATCCAGCATAATAAGGTCTTTCTTAGGAACAAGCATAAGTACTGCTGTAGTTGGATTGGGAGTAGTGGGGATAAACACAGATACCAGATCTTTTCTTGTTTTCTCATTAAATTCTTTGGCCGCTGAGGCAGAAAGGAAGCCAATGATCCAGAGCCCCTTTCGAGGGAATTCCACAAGTACGGCATGCCGAAATACATTGCGATCAGCCGCCAGAACCATTTCTAGAACCTTTTTGAATAGGGAAAAGACCAGGTTTAAAAAGGGTATCTTGTAGAATAAGGTTTCATAAAATTCGTAAATCTTTTTGCCAAAATAATTCGAAGCAACCAACCCAACACTGAAGATGATCGTAACGGTACCGATGAATCCTATTCCCGGGTATAACTTTGCCCTGGGTAAAGACAGGATATCCGTGAGGCTTCCTAAAATTTCCCCACCCAGGATATCAATCATGCTGGCCAGCCAGTAGAAGATGAAAAGGGTTAAAGCGGTGGGGAATGTTACCAGAATCCCCGTGAAAAAAATCCGCTTAAAAGTGAGTCTTGAAGGCTTATCTGACAGAGGCATAATGGCTTGAGAGTACCCGCTAGAGGATTCGAACCTCTGACCGACTGCTTAGAAGGCAGTTGCTCTATCCAGCTGAGCTAAGCGGGCAAAGCTAATTGCGATAAAAATCAATCTACCATAAATAACAAAGAACCCATCATCTTTGTCAAGAATCCCGTATTTCCTCTCCGGGCTTGAAACCTTTATTAACCTTTCCCGTATAGGGTAATGAACCATTGTTTTACATGGATGCAGGAGATTCTCATGTTCAATCGGATTGTAGCGTACACGCTAATTCTTTTTCTAGCGTTCCCTTATCAGCTTGCTGTTACTTATGCTGACCCGGGTTCCGAAGATATGGAATCCAAAATAGCGACGGCAAATAATCTTAAAGATAAGCTGTCTCGGCTCATCACGGCCGATGGGATCGAGTTTGATCTCCGGGATGCCCCAGAGGATCCTCCCGTTGAGGACCCCCCTGTAGAAGATCCTCCCGTTGAGGATCCCCCTGTAGAGGACCCTCCCGTTGAGGATCCCCCTGTAGAGGACCCCCCTGTTGAGGATCCCCCTGTAGAGGACCCTCCAGTGACTAGCCCACCTGACAATAACCAGGTAAAGATAGTCTACGCCTGCCTTCTTGAAAATCTACAGCAGTCCGTAGCCAA
>CAZIKF010000003.1:46764-185947 GCA_964539825.1 uncultured bacterium | reverse complement strand
AAAGAGTTTTGGGGCAATGTAGCTAAAATCGGACTTGCGGTTGGAGGCGGAATCCTCGCCTGGAAACTGATCGACAGTCTAAATAGTGATGATGAAGACGATGACGACGATGACGATGACCGATTTGATGGCCCGATGATGCCACCTCCCCCTCCCCCCTGGATGATGCAGCCTCCCTATGGCCCTCCCGGCTATCCGGGTGGATATCCTCCCGGTGGATACCCTCCTCCCTATCCTCCCCGGCCACAGTATCCTCCTATGCCGCAGGGTCCTCCCCAGGTACCTCCCCCTCCTGTGCAGCAGGGTCCGGATTATGGAAGAATTCTGGTGGACTTAAAGGCCAAATTGGAAGCGATCATTCGTCTACAGCGTGATTTGATTACAAAGTATGTACAGCGTACCAATACCAATATGACCGAAGCGGATAAGGATACTTTTCGAAGAACCGTAGCCCAGATTGACGGTCTGGTTCGAGAATCCAATCCTTTGATTCAGCTCATGGAAAATACTCCGGTTCCCGGCAATCCCCAGGATATGGGAACAATCTTTGAGGCTCGTCGAAAGGTGTACCAATACATCACTGAAGTCAAAGATAATGACCGCCAAATTAAAGAGTTTATGGGTCAGCTTAACCTGATGGGCACCGGCCAGGCCGGTCCCCTGTCACCTCAAAGCTCCCCAGGAATGGCTCCGGCGCCTGTGGGACCAACTCCCTGGACCGACCCCAGAGCGGTCGCCCTGGTTGATGAGTACCTTGGGAAAAACAAGCTGAATCGGTGGGGTTACCCCGATACCCCAGGGGTCATTCAAAACACTCCTCCCTCAGCGATGGGCAAGAATCGCTACCAGTGGCTGATGGATAATCCAGACATTCGCGGATACGTTAATTCAAAAATGTAAATACCCTGGTTGAAGGCCGGTAGAACTTTGATTCTACCGGCCTTTTCTTTTAGGGGATGAACTGATATTCTTCATGGTTTCATGAATCTTGCTCTGAAACTCACTTTTCTCCGCATATTACTGGCCCCCGTCTTTGCATGGGCACTGCTCCAGTCTCCTGGTAATCTCAGTTTTCTGTGGCTTTCCCTTGTACTCGCGGTCATCCTGGAGGCTACTGATTACTTTGATGGGTTTGTTGCCCGAAAGTTCAACATGACATCTGAAGCAGGAAAAATTCTGGATCCAATGGCTGATTCAATAGCCAGACTCACCTGCTTTCTGGCCTTCTTCCAACTCAATCACGCTTCCATATGGATGGTTTTGGTATTTGTTTACCGGGACAGTTTAGTTTCAGGTTTGCGAATTCTGGCCGCATCTCAGTCGAAAATCCTGGGTGCAAGGGGCAGCGGAAAATTCAAAGCGGTAGTTCAGGCTTTAGCCATTGTAGGAATACCCCTGGTCCTCTTAGTTCAACAATACGGCATCAACATCTATATGGACCCTTCAACCATAATCTTCATTCTCATGCTAATTGCCGTAATTGGAACGCTCTATAGCCTCTGGGACTACCTCTACGCCAACCGAAGCATCATTTCTCAGCTGGTTTGATCTTCGATTTGCGGATTTCTTTGCGCCTTCTTCGCTCCTCAAGTGCTCTAACCATAGTCAGATAACAAATAAGACCCAGGCTGCCCCCCAGAACGAGGCTGCCATAAGTCATGGGACCGAATATATCTCCTCCAAGCGCAAGAACTCCATCCAGGTCTGATATCTGGGAAAACCGCTCATAGAACTCCTGGTAGGTAAGAATCTTGTCTGCAAACAAGAGACCTCCAATAAGATATTCACTGTAATAAATGGGAATAAAAGTGAGCGGGTTGGTCCACCAGACCCCTACCAGTGAGGCTGCGATACTAGCCCGCAAAACAAATGCCATTGGGATCGCCACCAGGGACTGAATGCCCATAATCGGCAGAGCACCACAAAAAATACCAATTCCCAGGCCAAGAGCCACTTCATGGGGAGAGGCACGAATTCTGATTAGTTTCCAATAGCGATAACGTATTCCTCGCGGAAAAAGACGAATCATAGCGGGATCTTCATTGCTTTTGAGGGGCTATCAAACAGTCTAACAGCCTATGAGTATATACCAGAGAAAACCGCTACCCTAAAGGGAGTTACTCATTTGTAACTTCGCTTCGATCATGAGAAATAAAGAGACTGGTCAGATCAGTCAGATCCTCATCACCGGTAAATGCGTAGATACCGTTCTTAAGCCGCTCCAGCCTCTTGAGAACCTGGGACTCCCCTTCATCGATGAAATATTTATGAAACTCCTCAATCCTACTCTCTATCTCAGTAGAGAATGGCAGAGAATCCATAGATGAAATCCAGTTCATTGACTCTCGAAGCTTCATGATTCTGGCTACATGCAACTGGATTTCATCTTCACCTAGTAGATCGGAGAAGAACTCTTGGAAAAAGTCATCCAGCTCCTCAACAGGGCTGCGATTCAGATCCAATTCATAAAATTGCGTATCATCACTCATGCCGTATACCGGCCCTATGGTCTGGTCCAAGGCTATTTCTCCGTCAAGAACCCGTTGGTAGATGGCAGAGCGCTGCTCACTCCAGGCTTGAACCACAGAGTTATATTCCTCCCTGCTTAATCTCTTTTGCTTATAGGCCTTCTTAGCAAGATAGTAGCGCTTATATGAATCTCCAGCGGCACTATCCACCGTGATGTAACGAGTGGACTCCAGAAACTGACGAATTACAAACTTGCGATCTTGGGGGAAGTCATCACAAAAAGCTCGCAGAAAATCTATAAAAGTCATGGGTTTGTGGGCGATCATCACATTCAGCAACTTCTCAAAGGGTTCCTCCACCCTGCTCTTAAATAAGAGACGAAATAAAAGAGTCGCGATAACGCCTTCTGTCTTGAAGAGATCCTCGGCGGAATCCAGCTCTCCATCTTTCTTACGCCCATCTGAGGCAAGACTGAGATGATTTCGATTAGCCGCTACCAATCTACGCCTTTTGATCTTCCTGAGGAACTCGCGCTTCTTCTCAGGCCAGTCCTGCGCAGAAATCATCTTGTGACTGGCTTCAGCAGGGTACATTTCCAGGGTAGCAAGCTCCATAGCCTCTGCCACGCCTTCAATAAAAGCCAGGTATTCATCGGTTACTCTATCTGCACGATGTCCAACTCGGGAAGTTGAACGAGCTTTCATCTCAATGAGTCTCTCACCATAAATATCTCCCATGATTCCATGAAAAAACTCATGGGCTATCAAGGGAGCAAGATAATTTTCTGAGAGAAAATCCTCCATGGTGACTGTTTCACCTCTAAATTGGATCGGCGCGAGTAGAAGAAGGCTATCAGAGCGAATCTTTCCATCTTCAATCAGAATCCTATAGGACGAAGCCACTGCTGGTCCTACCCCACCCAACTCGTTTCCGGCATAAACCAGGAACGGCGTCTGAGATTGATCGGTAGTGGCATACTTGCCATACTCTGCCTGGTGGAGTTCCCGTGCTTGACGACGCAGGGAGGTTACGAAGGTGACCATCTTCGAAGCCTGGAGTTTCGAGTGAATTTTCTCATGTTGATTGGACTGGTCTTGCTCAAAGAGGAAAACCTTCAAACCTTCAAACTCTCCCTTAGCCATATTAACTCGGATGGAGCCTGGCACTTTTTCAAGGGTAATGGGTTTTACAAAGACCCACTGTGAGCCAAAAACCTGGATTGAAAATAGAAGAAATAGGGTATGGCGCAGCATTCTTTTGAACATAGCGATGTCTCCTGAGTCAAGCGTAGGGCCGCTTTGACTTACTATTATGCTACGTACCCTTAGCCGAAAAAGTTTCGCCGGAAGCACCAGAAGAAAGACTCTTTCTATAAGCCTTCCAATATTTTTCGTGGCGCTTTTTATAGGTCTTATTTTCCTTTTCTTCCCCGCTCAGTATTTCCCTGGAAACCTCCAGCGCCATGGAGATTTCACCGCGGGCAAAATAAACCTCAGCCAGGGTATCAAGAACGCCAGGGTCACGCTTGGACAACTTCACCGCTTCCTTGGCATATTCCAGTGCCTTTCCCAATTCAATTCCGTCCTGAGACGCATACCATGCATATCCATTATAGGCTTCATGAGAATGAAATTTATCAATCGCTGATTCATAGACTTCCAAACGCTTATCCTTCTTTCCCTGTTTACGGTAAAGCCGGGAAAGCCAACGCGCTGCCTGCATATACTGGTCTTCAGTTTTGGCATAAGCCCAGGCGACTTTGATATAAAGCTCACCTTTCTTATAATCTTTCTGCTTCAAATAAATAGTCCCGCGCAGCAGTCGAAGATCGAAGGACCACTTTTCAAAAAAAGGATCCGGAAGGCGCTTCTTGATAACCTTTAACGCATCCTTAAAACGAGCGGCATCGAAGAGTTTTTCGATGTATTCGTACTGTAACTGGGCTTTTTCAATGCCTTCCTTGGAGGCCATTTCCTCTTCAAGCCTGACAAGAGCGTTTTTCTGGTCTACATTCATCCGCAGAACCTTCCGAAAGGAATCCACGGGAAAAAAGCCAACCGCCCGGTCATACTCCTCCCCGGAAGAATTAAGAAAAATCGTGGTTGGAAAAGCTGAACTTTTATATTTTTTAAAAAGCTCTCTCCCCTCCCCGTCATCATCTCCATCAACCTTGATCAGGTGGTAGCGGTTCATCAGTTCCGCTACCTTCCGGTTGGTAAAAACCGAGTCTTTCATCTTATGGCAGTAGGAACACCAGGAGGCTTCAAAAAATATCAAGACCGCTTTTTTATCTATCGCCGCTCGACGAATAGCACTGTCCAGCGAAAGAGCATTCCAGGCTAGTTCAGCAAACGGCAGTGAAAGGGATAAAAAGAAAATGGGTAGAAGGAACTTTTTCATAGAAGTCTCCACAAAATTTTTAGAAACGAAATTATAGGTAATGAAAGGATAAGGATTTAGAAAGAAGAATCAAGCCACAAGGCTTAGAATTCTCAAAATCCATTCTGAAGACGAGCACTCATTGGTATCTTCGGGTTGAGAACTTCAAGATCTCCAGATTTCAAAGCTAAAAACGATTTTCAAGCAGAGAACGTAGCTTTTCTCTGGCATTACGGATCTGATTTTTGATATCCACCACCTCTGAATACGTCTGTGAAACCGATACTGGAACGGATCGAGTTACCAGTCCGCCTACCAGGTCTTTTATACGTCCGCGGCCTTCCGGACTTAGCATCTTCATCAGATATTCACTGCTCTTTACCCGTAATTTCTGTCGTTCAGCCTTGCTTAGAAGATTTTCTTCCAGGCGGGCTAACTCAACTTCCGCCGGCAACTTCGATGGCCTGGGGAGGGAATTTCTTATGAGTGCCTGGGCAAGACTATGTTTGACTCTGGCAATCTCCGCTGAGGGAATTGGATTTTTGAAAGGTCCTTCAAGAAGCAGGGTCTCCTTCAAGTCTTCTTTGAACTCTTCCTTCAACCTTGGGAAGGCTTCGCGCAGGAAAGCGTTTGATAGACTGATCTCAAATTTTCCTCGGACCTGTCCAGTTGGATTCTCTCGACCAGGAAACTGTACAACCAGAGGAGCGAGACTTACAGCGTGAAATCCCCCATTTAATCCTCTAAGATCTAATTCAGGTAATGTTAAGACATCCTTGGATAGAGTAAAGGGAATCCTCTCTAAATCCTGGAATTTCAAATCTGGCGGTTCATAGAGCAGCCCCAGGGCACCGGGCTCAAGAATCTGATGAAGGATACCGCTCTGAGCACTTCTCTTTACATAGAAGAAAATATCCGCAAGAAGGGGATGTGCCGAATAGCTAGGTCGATCGAGCCCAAAAAACCCATCCATGACCAATGGATACTGATTGTTCTCAACGGGTAACACTACAGAAAGAAAGCCGACTTTTCCGGAAAGAATCCCGGAAGCCCGGTCCCTGAAATCAGGAGCAAGAAAGCCAAGCATCTGATTGAAGTCCAAAGAATCCAAAGACAGTGAAAATTGATTCACCTTCTGCCCTTCAAATTCACTTACCCCTTCTAAACGATAGGAACCTGAGAAAATTTTACCGAATAGTTTTTTAATCCTTCCCAGCGATGGATTTCGATGAAAATGGAACTCTATCTCTACATCTTCCGTAACTAGCGGCTCCATCCCAGGCTGCAAGGGGAAGGTAACCTGAGAAGAGTAGAGCCCTCCGCGTATTAAATTGGCGTCTAGCTGTGAAATACCTACCCTCAAGACACCATCAAGCTTTTCCCAGGATGGTGATAAGGGTTGCCGAAAGTCTTTTAAATCTATAGAGCCCAGAACATTAATCCCATCCATGGAAGACAGTCCAACGGAAGAAAGGGAGCCGGTGAGTTGTAGTTTTGTAGAATTTGGAGATTCTACACCTAGCTGAAAAGGTCCGAGTGTATCGAGAACTCCCTCAATTCTAATATTCTGGGGAACCCAGTCATTGAGCCAACTCATGGGCATTTTCACCAGACGCAGTTTGCCTTGAAGCATATTCATTTCATCTTTGGTCGGATCAACGGTCCCCCTAAAAGAGAATTCTCCTTCTCCTGCTAAACCCTTTAGATTATGTACAGAAATGATGGACCCTTGAATGGAGCTCCGTAATGCCAGAATTTCCAGACCACCCTGTCCCACTATTTTTTGGGTCGGAGCCAGTGTGGAAAAATCCAGATGATCGCCTTCAAGACGACCGCTAAGACCTTCAGGAAAACCCTTTTTCAGATCAACCATACCCTGAAACTGGGCATGACCTCCCCTTGAGAAATCCACCCTGAACTCAGGAAACTGAAGGCTGTCGTCCTGCTGGATCGACTGCAATTGAAAGCTTAGATCTGGTAGAGTCCGGTGAAAGAGAGCTAAACCTGAACTGCGCCCTCCCACGGCCATCTCCAGGCCCCCAAGGGTGGTAAAAGTCCCCTTTCCGTCCAGGCTCAGAGGTCCGGAAACAGAAGCATGATAATTCTCCAGATCATGGAATGACCCCTTGATACCAAAACTGAGTTTGCCTGTCTCCTTCAGGTACTCTCCGTCTAAAACAAGCTGATCTCCTGGACCCGAGGTTAAATGAAAATTCTCAATTTCGAGAGCTTCCTGTGTACTGTGAAAATCAAGCTCCCCTGCCAGGGTGGAATCAATTCCACTGATATGAAGCTTTTGGATAAGAATTTTACCGCTAAACTGCTGCTGCCAGAATAGCTCTTCTGGAGGGGTCTCAATAAGAAGGTTGGCATTACCCTGTACCTTTTCGGTCTGAACTCGAATCAAAGAGTAGACACCCGACTCATCCCACTGACCTTCCAGGTAAGGTAGATCATAGACCTTTTGGGAATCTTTCCACTTTAGATCCCTTGATCTCCAACGAAGCTGGGGAGCTATTTCGTCCCGGTTCCAGCGCACCCCCCCCTCCAGGCTCACCATACCTTCAAGAGAATGATCCACTTCAAGATAATCCCGTAAATCAGCCAGAGAAAAGGAAGAATCATTGAACCAGACGTTCACGGCCTGGTCCTGAAGATGCAAATCAAGTCTGACCACAATCGAACTATCATTGGAACCTACGCTCAAGTGAGTCAAGTGCAGCTGTGGGAAGTCCAGAGAACCGGAACCCTGAAAAGATACCTTGGGTAATCCTTCTTTATACAGAGTTCCATCTTCAACTTTGAGAGCTTCAATGGAGATCTTTTCTCCATCCTCATCCCCCAAAGATAAGAAGGGTCTATGTCGATTTCGAACTCTCGTGTCTGGATCCGTCCAGAGATGATCAAAGTTCCAACCAATCTCATTGCGAGTAAAGAATAGATCCAGGCCCTTAACATGAACCTGTGAAAACTCAAGGCGGGACTGAAGTAACGCCACCAATGACAGATCCACATCGGCCTGGGCGATTTTAAGAATGGGCTCCCCCTGGCGAAAGAGGCCTACATTGGTGAGTTGAAAAGACTTGAGACCGGAAAACTCAAGTTTGCCAACCTCAAAATTGGCGTCGACTAAGTGCTCGACATGATAGACAAGCAAGCGTCTCAGTTCGTCAGGATCAATCTTACGGATATAGAAAAAGACAAATCCGAGTAGAAGGATTCCAACTAGAGGAAATATGAGGGTCAGCCGTTTCACTCTGACAAAAATAGGGATATTCTCGACTTTTTGTATATCTTATCATCAGGTAGCCCATTTGAGAAGAAAACCCTGAAATAAATCCTCGGATCTTCAGAATCCCCTGTCGAAATCTAAGGGAATCCAACCAGCCCGGAGCCCAGGACAGGTTTTGGTTTAGAAGCCAATGCGCAAGATCGCTCTATTTCTTCTCTTCCTTTTTCGAACTCTCATCGTTCCTGCACGAGACGATCCCAAGGACCCTGACAACTATCGTAAGGAGATGGTTCAGGAAGTTCTTGAGGACCCAGAAGCAATTGGTAAACGGGTAAAGAAAGCACTTGAGCGCTATTTCAAGGATCCTGAGTTCTTTGAGGTTCTCATTTATCCAACACCCAAAGAAAAGGTACCCCTGGGGTATTTTTCAAGAATTGACGTAAAGTTTCGAAATGCGCGCGTCAAAGTACTTCGTGTAAAGGAGGGATCGATTCGAATCTACGGACTGAAAGTGAATTTAACAAATCTCTATCGAGATGGAACTCTTCGGATCAGGGAAGTGGGGGATACAAAATTTCACTTCAGTATCACCGAAGAAGCAATGAACCAGGCCATTAAAGATAAGAATCTCCCTGTGGATGGGGCCAGACTTAGAATTTCTCCAGGAAGATTAGCGTTTTCAGCAAGCTTTAAAACTCTCTTTATTCGGTCTCATGTAGAAACAAAAGGGCGCCTGGTAATCGAAGATAAGACCAAAATTCATTTCTATCCTGATCGACTGAAACTCAATCGCGTTCCCATTCCAGGATTCGTAAAGAAAACCTTGAGTAGGAAGATTAATCCCATCCTGGATCTGGATGATTTTGAATTCATCAAATCCATAGACGTGATTGAACTCAAACATGGCTTGATCGAACTATATTCCGAATAAAAAAGCCGACCCAAATGGGCCGGCCTTTTTTCTAATCCATCAATTCCTATACCGAAAAGCAAACGGTATGCCCGTTTGCAGGTTCATGACCAAAATAAGCTCATCGCAGATGAGCAAAGGAATCTACAGATTCCTGGTTTGGCCGGGAATCCGGGCAAACCAAATGCGTTTGGGCATAAAAAATTAGAGGGAACAACTAATCGATTGACCTTCTTCCACGAGAGCTACCATTATATGCCCGGGGTTTTTAAGCTCTTGTTCAAGTTTCTGTGCCATATCGAAAGGTAGAGTAGGAGCAAATTCTCGAACTCCTTCAATCGGTTCCACCAAGATCCTTACATCGGTCCCAGTTCGCACCGCGAAAGCATTCTCCACTCCTGGATACCCCTTCGCGATTTCCTCGATCTCCGCCAGTCTCTCCAGAGGAATTGGGTCCTGTCCCGCACGAGCGCCTCGCCTTCCGGTCGAAATCGCGTTCGCAGCAGCCACAAGAAAAGCCAGGGGTGTCTCCATCAGCTTTTCGTCATTGTGGGAAAGAATGGCATTGACCACTTCTGGTTTTTCTCCATTCTTTTTGGCAAATTCCGCTCCTAGCTGGGTATGGTTTGCATCATTCCCATCTAATACCCTGCCTATGTCGTGCAGGATACCTGCTCGTCGAGCCAAACTTGGGTCCAGCCCAATCTCTGCAGCGAATGTACCTGCTATCTGCGCGCACTCCACAGAGTGCTCCAGCAGATTTTGACCTTTGATATTGCGAAATTTTAGCTTTCCAAGTTCTTTCAAAAATCCCTGGCGCAATTTTGTGACTCCAGCGGCTGTAGCCGCTCTTTTCCCTTCCGCAAGACATTCTTTCTCTACTTCGGATTTAACCTCGGTAAAGACCTCCTTGATACGTTCAGGATTAACCCTGCCCTTCTCAAGAAGGATTTTTAATGTGCGAGCACCAATGACCCGCTGCACAGCGTCGAATCCACTCAATGCCACCATATCAGGCGCGTCATCAAGTAGCACATCCAGACCGGTTATATCCTTAAAGGCCCGGATATTTCTTCCGTCTTTACCAATAATCTTTCCCTTTTGTTCCTGGCTAGAAAGTCTGACAACAGACACCACACCTTCTACTCGAAATTTACGGGACGATTTTTGAACCGCCTGTGCTATGAGATCAATGGATTTCTCCTGAATCTCAGATCTACATGCTTCAACGATGGAGCTAACTTTTTGCCCCAATTCCTGCTTAAATTCATTTTCCACTCTCTGGTACAAAGCATCCTTAGCTTCTTCTCGCGAAACCTCACTAACCCTTTCAAGCTGAGACAAACAATCCTGTCGAATTGCCTCAACTTCTGTTTGGGCCTGTTCCAACTCTTGAGCCTTGCCCGAGAGTTCTGCGGAACTACGCTCGACTTCTGCGAGCTTTTTGGTGAGCTGGGATTCCTTTCGGTCCACTTTTGTTTCAAGCTTCTTAATATCACGCTTTCGCGACTTTAACTCCTTATCAAGATTGGATTTATGCCTGGCGTTTTCTGCTTCCATTTTCACTTCAACATTACGCTCAATAGCTTTGGCTTCAATATGAGCCAAATCAACGACCCTTAGGGCCTCCTCTTTTGATGACTGGAGCATGGTTCGTTCCCGGACCCATGTATAGCCGAGATGAATCAAGATTCCTATAAGGATACCTGTAGAGAGTGGCATGATTCCGAAGACACTCGTAAACGAGCTAAAATCCAGAGTCATACTCACCTCCTCTGTAATCTATACCGTAAAGCAAGTGGTTTACCCACTTGTAGGTTCATACTCAAGAAGGCTCATCTGCGATGAGCTCAGGAATCGTAAGATTCCATTTTGTCCGGATTCCCGGACAAGACACTTCATTTTTGAGTATATATTTCATTATCAAGATACGACACCGGAATACCTCCGGCGACGAGCAGGTTCACCCGCCGTCCGTCCCCCGGGCAAATATTTCGGACGAGACGGAACCTGATTTCCCATGGAAAACTATTCAAAACTTGGAATTTACCAGGTTCTGAAAACTGCTGAACAGTGATGAAATCCTTTGTTTATGAGTGATAAACGGGCTTTAGGGAAAAGCCCTTGATTAGCATTTAACAGCCTTAGGTATAACACACTACCAAGAATAAAAAGAGATGAAAATGAAAAATGACCCATCTCGAAACCCCTGAATTACAGTGAAACCGTAAATATGAGGACATTTAATCCCGAAACCAGGATAAATTTGAATTGGAAAGAGGCACAAAATGAGGATCATTCTTCTGAGTTTGTTAGCTCTGGTATCCATCCAGACCCTTCAAGCCGCGGCTCTGAGGGGACAGGTGACATTGAGAAAAAAGGGAAATCATCCCGCCCCTAATCCGTATGTCAACGATACCTTTCGAACAGATCTGCGTTTCACCACCTGGCATTTGCGCAGAAAATTTGAAACCACCAGGTTGAAGAATTACGATGATCCTACGGAAACCATCGTTTATCTCTCCAAAATCCCTGCTCGTTATGAACGCAAGGAAGTTCCCCCTCAAGAGCCCATTAAGGTTTATATAGAGGGCGCACACTTCAAACCAAGAACACTTCCTGTGCTTACCGGAAGTACTGTGGAATTCGTGAATTTGGACTCAGTTTTCCATGATGTCTATTCCTACTCACTAGCATCACCCTTCCAAACTCCCTTCTTCCACAAGAAAACAGCATTCATTACCATGAAAAAACCAGGTGGAGTCAGTACCAAATCCTCTATTTACCAGGGAATGCGCGGGGAAATTCTAGTTCTGGATAATCCATACTTTACCAAACCTAGAAATGATGGATATTACTCCATGCGCAACCTGAGACCCGGGGTCTACCATGTAACTGCCTGGCACCCTGAGTTTCCACCGATCACCAAAGAGGTCGAAGTCAACTACGGTGAGACCATAACAATTGACTTTAACCTGACCACCATGGGTTTACCGGAAGCATTAGTACGCTCCGGTGTTAACCAATGGAATGGCTAATGAATCACGGCCTGAAGAACGCAGCACGAAAGGAATCGAAAGATGAAGTCAAAAGGATTTTCCGCCAAAGCAGTCCTGGTTAGCCTGATCTTAGCCACAAAAATGTCCTGGAGCCAGCCACAGTGGGCTGGCCTCTTTCACTTTGCTTACCAGGATGGACAATCAGCCTCCCTATTTGATTTTACTAATAATCATGGGGGATCAGGATCTTTTCGAGTGGGCCAAATGACCCTATTCCTGGATTCTGACATCACCAGGGAAATCTATTTCACCGGCGAGGTTCAGTCGGATCTTCTATCTTCAGCGGAGGAACAGACAAATTTTAGAATTCGCAGTGCCGCGGTTACAGCTACCAATATTCCCAAATGGAGGACTAATCTTCAGTTTGGGAAATTCAACACGATCGTCGGATCTCACCCCGATCGAAGACTCCCTATCGATAATGCTCTCTTCGATGCACCCCTGGCCTATACCTACAGGGTGAATTTGGATCCTGACGGCGGATGGGTCACTCCCGACGAGTCTTTCGCCAATTCTGATATTCGCAGAATCGGCCTTATTGGAAAAGACATGACCCAGACAGGTATCAAAGCCTTCGGACGCCTGGGGGCTTCGAAACTCCATTACGCACTAGCTTTCACAAATAATCCTGTTTCCAACCCGAGAACAGTAAATGTAAACAATGGAATCAGTTCAGCATTAAAGATCAATTGGGTCGCCGATCATTCTACTGATTTCGGATTCAGCTATTCCCAGGGTGGATATCTAGACTCCCTGGCAAAGCTGGATGCCGCCAATCCAAGCAGGGATCTTGACTTTGGACCCGCACTAACCGGAGCAGCGCTCAATCCAAGCAACTATCAGCATTACTTATATGGATTTCACTGGAACTGGAAACGGTCTCGATATGAACTCAACTCAGAAGTCTTACTTTCTTCCTTTGAAGTTCCCAACAATCCAGCCTCCAAAGACCTCAGCGCACAAGCGTTTTATGTACAGGGAAAGTACCATTTTACAAAGAACTTTTTCGGAGCGGCCAGATTTGATTCTCTATCGTTTGACAACACTACCTACGCCCCCTTCACAGCAGGTGTAACCCAGAAGTGGGATGATGATGTGATCCGCTATGAAGTAGGAGTGGGCAGTTTTTTAAATCCCTCCATGCTAGCTAAGTTCACCTACCAAAACACAGATGTGGATCTACCCGGGAATCTCCTCGATAGCGACCTGGTAGCCGGCTCCGTAACCGTAATATTTTGATGCGAGGACTGGTACTTAGGCGGGTGCTTGAGATTTCATGGCGGCCATCTGACAGTGGTTCCTTCGTCGCAGGTAACGATGCTACCTACTCCTCACGAACCACTGCCATATAACCACCCTAAAACCTCAATCCCCCACCACGCACCAGCCCTCGCATCAAGGCTCTTTTCTTTGGGGAGCCAGCTCGTTTCACTCCGGATCTCAGCCATAACTACGCCTTCTGAAGCCTCTAAGAATTGATAAACTCCCAATGGATCGTGAGCCAAGACTCGTGCCTAAGTTTCAATTCTCGACTCATCAAGGCCCTCCGGGTAAGGAGTTTGGCAGTCCTGCGGCGTTGTTGAATCTTACGAAGGTTGTGTCTGGGGTTCCCTTCCAGCAGCGTGGAATCAGGGGGAATGTACTGGTTAGAAAATAGGCATACTCTACATTGGCTCCAGATTCCGGGGTAAATCCAGTTCTTCCATTACATTCATCTAAATCGCCAAGGGCATTCACGTATTCGTAATCTTCCACGTAGGTGCCATCATAGGTTCCCCCAGGTCCGCTCGGACGGGTTCCCGTTTTTAGCCTATAGCTTGGCTGTAGATCTTTGATCGCTGAGTTGGTGTCGTTTTGATTTGTGTAGCCATATCTCGAGTAGATCGCGTATCCGTCCGCGGCGTAACCTACCAGGGCCGAGTGAGTAGTGGTATTTGTAGAAACGATGCTCGTGGGCACCCCGTGGTAATGATACTCACCCGTCGGCTGCACATGGGCGTTGTTGAAATCAAAACCCAGATTCGCTGGAATGGCATCAAGATTCCAACCAGAGCTGATATCGTTGTTCCAAAACTCAGCCGCGTTGGGATCAAATGAAATCCCCCGCAGAGAGACTCCAAAGACATTGAGTCCGATAGTCCGTGGAGTGGTGGCAAAAGCAGAATTTATAGGGATCTCAAAAGTGTTGGACTGGGCTGAAATCGCATTGGGATTATTGGCATTAGGGAATGCGCCGGTAGAGTGGTCAGGAATAGCATTTGTCTGCATAATCCGATGCGTACTGGTCAGGGTAATGCTGACCGTTGTCCCAGAGGTACCCCCCGCAGGATTACCTCCACATCCGCTATAAACAGCCGCAAGCACAAGAACCAAAGCACAGAGACCGGAATAAACCCGATCAAGATCAATAAGCCGCATAGAAAACACCCCAAAAAAGGACAAGAAAACCAGGAGCCAATTATATCAACCAAACAAAAAGAAAACAGAAGTAAGAAGATTACCCCCTGCCAAAGATCTCATATGCAAGACCGAAACTCGAGACAAAGTCGAGAGAAGAGAAGTTCAAAAAATGAAAGAAAAGTGAGGCGAGAGCCGGTGCGTGGTGGGTGATTGAGGGGTCAGGGTGGTTAACTGGCAGTGGTTCGTGCGGAGGAGGTAGCCCAGCTACCTTCGACAAGGGAACCGCTGTCAGATAGCCGCCATGGGCCCCCAAGCACCCACCTAAGCACCGGTTCTCGCCTCACATAATGTATAATGCTTGATTCTAACTGGATTTACCCATGAAACAAAAAGTTGCTATAAAGAAAATTGTAGATGCGAAGCGTCTTCGAAAGCTCTTAGAGAAGGAGGGTGTGAGCAAAGGTCTTGGAATTTCAGGGCTTGAGCTCTACCAGTCCGGAACCAGGGTTTTCGAATTTGGCTCCATCTCAAATGAGACAACCTCCATGGTGTTAGATGCAGCAGAACTATCCTGGGAAATACGCTACTCACCTTGTTTAGACTCAACCGGGGAGGCCCTCCTTGGAAGCCTGATGAAATTTTATCTTCACCAGGGTCTGAAGACTTTTTCCCTGGCACGAGAAACTCTGCATACCTATAAGGAGATCCATTCAATCTTCCAAATTGCCGAAGCCATCAGCAAAGCTCGATTTCTTGCGGAAGTGTCACAGAGGGTCTTGGAATCTTTTCAATCCTCCCTCGAATGTCCCTGGATCTCGCTATGGCTATACAAGCGCAATGGAAAGAAAGTCAGAGTCTTAAAGTTTCAAGAAATCTTTGAAGAGAAGCCTATCTTTGAAGAAGATGATGAGAAGCACCTCATGGAGCACCTGCTCAACAATGTCACAAGAGCGGATATCTTCTCCGCTCCTCATCCCGATTTTTTTCCCGTGGCGCAAAGAGAGGCTGGAGATCATCTCTTCATTCCTCTACGCACCGCAGACCGCTATCTAGGCGGAATACTGGCTACCGGCAAATTGGGACGAGAATACGACTCAGGTGCCCTTAAACTTGCTATTTCAATGGGAATCCAGGCAAGTTTTTCGATTCAGAATTCCCTCTTGTTTGAAGAGATAGAATCCCTCTTCGATGGTGTTGTCAGAGCTATGATAGCAGCCATTGATGAACGCGATTCCACGACCTCGGGACATTCCGCAAGAATTGCTCTGTTCAGTGAACGCTTTGCCGAGGCCATCAATCGTACCGATTCTGGAAAATTTAAAGACTTTCAATTCAGTCCCCAGGAAATTCGTGAACTTCGCTATTCGGGACTCCTCCATGACATTGGGAAAATTGGAGTACGAGAAGATGTCTTGAAGAAAAGAGATAGGCTTCACCCCGCCGAATTACAGGCTATTCTTAGCCGGTTCGATTTCATCGCTTTAAAAGAGGGGATTTCAATGGACCGGGATCGAGAGTGCGTTATGCGCTCAAATGCGGCCTATAATCTACCGCAAGAGGATTTTCAACTCCTGGAAATCATACGCCAAAAAAACTACGAGGATCTTCGCGGAGAAGAAAAACCTTATTTAAGTGAAAGTGAATTTGATTGTCTGAGTATCAGCCATGGGAATCTGACTCCCTCTGAAATTCAGGAGATGCGTCGGCATCCTTATGGAACCTATAAGATTCTTTCCAAGATCCAATTCTCTTCCGATCTAAAAAATATCCCCAAAATAGCCTCTGAACATCATGAAAAAATCGATGGAAGCGGCTACCCTCATGGGCTCAAGGGAGAAGAAATCATGCTGCAATCCCAGATCATGGGTATTTCAGATATTTATGAGGCACTGGTCGACAAAAAACGCCCCTATAAACCAGGCTTCTCAAGGGATGAAGCTCTTTCAATCATTGAAAGAGAAGTTCAAGAAGAAAAAATAGATCCTGTTCTTTTCGAAATTTTCAAAGCGAATCTCGATGCGATCGTCGGAAAATCCACTTAGCTCAGTTTCCCTGAGCATTAAGTATAAATTCGCTATCTTCAGCACTCTGCTGATTACTCTTGTGTGTGTCTTCTTGAGCCTTTTCCTACTGGAAAAAGTAGAGGGGGAGCTCAAAAGGCAGATTTATCTGCGCGGCATGAGCACCATTAAAAATTTTAGCGAAAACGCCAAGTATTCGATCATGACCCGTAATCGTACGTTTCTCTCAGGGCTTGTAGAACATGAAATTTCCAAAGAGGGAGTCATGCACGTAATAATCGTGGATGAACAAGGTCAGGTTCTTGCTCATAACAATCCATCCATGATTGGCAGAGTCGTAGATGATTCGTACACACAGAATCTGCTGGAGTCCCTGACGGAAACTATGGTGAGGAGATTTACGATCCCCACTGGAGAGACCATCTATGACTTTGTGACTCCGGTTCTCGATTCAGACATCTATACCGAAGATCGATATGCCGATCCCTATGAAGCTCGATTGAGGTTGCCGGATAAAAAGAATCTGGGGGTTATCCGCATCGGTCTTTCCTTTCAGAAGATGGAGGAGTCCATGGCCAAGACTTACCGGGGTGTCACTTACATCTCCCTTGGCATTGCGCTAACTTCAATCTTACTGGCCCTGTGGTATGGAAAGATCTTGATCAAACCCCTGACTGAAATGACGAGGATCGCCAATCGACTCGCCTCAGGCTACCTCGATGAGAGGGTGGAGATCGGAAGCCGCGATGAAATCGGACTTCTGGCCCAAAACTTCAATACTATGGCAGAGTCCCTCCAGGAATCCCGTTCCAATCTCTGGAAGCTTAATAAGGAGCTGGAGTACATCGTGGAGGAAAGGACCGCCGATCTCAAAAAGGCATATCAGGATTTACAGCAAATCGACCAACTCAAATCCTCTTTCCTATCTACCGTTTCTCATGAATTGAGAACCCCTCTAACCTCGATTCTCGGATTCGCCAAAATGATCCACAAACAGTTTGAGCGAAACATTTCTCCTCACCTTCCCCCCGAAGAGAAGAAAGTAGTCAAGGCAAGAGATACGATCCGAACTAATCTCGAGATTATAGAAGAAGAATCCAATCGACTGGCGCGTTTGATCAATGATGTTCTTGATCTGGCCAAAATTGAATCTGGAAGAATGTCATGGAGTCGTTCCGAGTTCAATTTAATTGACCTCTTTAGAAAATCTTTTCACAACATCCAGTCCCTGGTTGAGAATTCCCCAGTGAAGCTGGAGTTGATCGGCGATAGTGAGGAAGTGGGCACCATTTACGGGGATCCCGATCGAATCATGCAGGTGATCACCAATCTCCTGTCCAATGCCATTAAATTCACCACAGAAGGGACCATTGTGGCACGGGTTGTACGACAGGAGGAATACATCCTGGCCTCGGTTCGGGATCCCGGGATAGGAATCGATGAACAAGACTTGCTCAAGATCTTTGATAAATTTCAGCAGGTTGGGGACACCATGACTGAAAAGCCCCAGGGAACCGGACTAGGATTACCTATTTCACGAGAAATTGTCGAACATCACAAAGGTCATATCTGGGCAGAATCTCAGCCCGGTAAGGGATCTACCTTTTCCTTTGCTCTCCCTCTAGAGCATGACCAGCCAGTGCCGGAAAAGGTTAAGGAGGCATCCTTTCAGCTGCAATCACGACTGGATAAAATGTCTCGCTCGGAATACATGATTCTGATTGCCGACGAAGATCCAACGATACGAGATTTACTCCAGGGTTCACTAGAGCAAGAAGGCTACAGAACCATCCAGGCTGTGAATGGGAAGGAGGCATATGATCTGGCCAGGGAATATCCCGTCAGCGCCATACTCATTGACATCATGATGTATGAGATCGATGGATTTGATACTCCTCATTATCTCAAGGCGGACGAGGCAACCAGCAATATTCCCATCATCCTATTGTCCATCATTATGAACCAGCAGGAAAAAATGTGCCTGGGAGCCACATCCTACGCCACCACTCCCCTTACTGCTGAAAAAGTCCTTACCCGTTTTACTGATATTCATAGGGACCAGGATATCTCCATTACCGACGCCAGATTTTTCTTCTTTGGTTTTTCAAGAGCGGTTCGCAAAGATTATCTCAGTGAGCTTCAAAACCTGGGAGCTACAGCCGAACATTTCGATGTCTTCACCAGTCTCCTCAAAGCCGCGGAAACCAATCCCCCTTCTTTGATCTTTGTTGACTTCAGAGAAGCCCAGGTCGGTCCTAATGACCTATTTCAGACCCTTCGCAACCATGAAAAACTGAAACATATCCCCTTGATTGCCATGATTCACGAAACCCATATTGCCAGGAGAATTGACCAGGCACCGATAAAGGGGCTTTCCACTGTTGAAGACATTGCCGCCACGGTCAATGAGCTCTTCAAGAGAAGACGGATGGATGGCCTATTATGAAAGTGAGATTCTTATGACAAAGCGCATTCTCATTGTAGATGATGAAGCCCATGTCAGGTTCTTGTTAGAACAGACCCTTGAGGACTTTGAAGATTATGGTGTGGAAATAGATTCCACTTCCAACGGTGAAGAGGCTCTAAAAAGAATAGAAGAAGAGCAGCCGGATCTCATGTTTCTGGATGTGATGATGCCCAGGATTAACGGATTTGAAGTTTGCTCCAGGATCAAGTCTTGTGAGGAAACCCGCAAAATTACTATCATTCTGCTTACCGCCAAAGGTCAGGAAATTGACCGCCAGAGAGGAGAAGAGGTAGGGGCAGATCTATATCTCACCAAGCCCTTCGACCCTGATGAAATTGTAAGTGTAACGTCAAAATTTTTAAAGATTGAGTTGGAAGAGTGAGAGCAGCTGAAACCTTTCCCGACCTATATCCGTAGTAGAGCTTTGAGAGGATTTGTTATGCATGGAATCATGATCCGAGTTCTGGCTATTCTGGCTATTACCGCCTTTACCACTGTCTCCCTGGCTGTACCGCTAGCTAATGAGCAATTGGTCTTTCTCACGAAGGCCGGCCAGGATGAATCGGGCAGCCCTTTACTTCGGATCGCAGATTCTTCAGACCCGAGACTTGCCCAACTCTATACCAGGCTTACGCAAAACCAGGGAGTTCAGAAGGTAAGCTCTTCCCATTTAACGGTGGAATCCGAGAAATTAGCCGCTGCCGTTCCAGCTGGTTACCATAGTGTAGGAAAACCCCAACCAGTTTATATCGAAGTAGGAAGCGGAAGCGGAACTTATAACGACTGGAAGGGTAGCTTTTCAATCCAGGATCCTTCCGGACGAACTCAAAGTTATGATCATCCCAGGGTTGTCCTCGATCTGAACGATTCCATCTTCCGCTCCAATGACCCCTCTATCGTGGAGCAGACCGTAGTTCATGAGATCGCCCACGGTGTCATGCGCATGGCTTATGGTAAAGATAGTCTTCCCCACACCGAGTGGCTTGGAAGATCCCACTACGGGGATCTGGTAACGGATAATGAACTTGCTCTGATCGAGGGATGGGCAGAATTCGCCGGAGCCTACTTCACCGGAAGAAATACCATTGCTGAAGATCCCGCTGAAGCCATTACCCAGAATGCTTACGCATACAAGGATGACGGTACTCCCAAGCCGCCCCAGGACCTGTTTCGAACTGAGGGTTGGGCAGCGACCGTTCTCCTGCACATCGCCAATCATCCGAATATTCACAAGGGTTATGAGAAGCTTGTGGCGGCAATGAAACTTGGTAAACCACAAGGATTTAACGATTTAATTCGCCAGTATATGACTCGCAACCCGGAGGACTCTAAATCAATAGAGGAAATCCTCTCAAAAGATTCTATCAATCAAATCAACACCCCCCTTGGAGGACCGGTTGTTGCGACAGCGCCAGGAGATCCCCTGCCTCCGCCCATCGATCAGCCTACCATCGGAAATGACGGAGGCGACCAGGAACTCATCAGACTTTTTAATGATTTTCAGAGTTCTCTGAACACCTATGCTCAACTAAGACTGGATCAAATGCACGTAGACTGGTATCGAGGAGCTCACCCCGGTGAAATTCAACGTAGAATGAGCTTTCAATATTCACTGGTAAAATCGCTGCATGCCCGCCTGATTACGGCCCTACAGCAAACCCAGGGTGTCGAGAATCAGGAACTCATCGCCCAGTTCGTTTTGGATAACCTGGATAAAATTCGCTTTGAACATAACCGGTCTTTACAGTCCTATCAAAAAACCAATTGGTGGAATCGTTCGGTCAAAGCTCGCCTCGATGGTGAATTAAAGTTGTATAAAGAGCTCTATTCCATGAATAAGAATCTTGCCGACAATGTGGATCCAGCTGCTGTGCAAAATATTTGGAATCAGCGTCAGATCAGGCTTCAATATAGGGTCCAGCAAAGAGAAGTCGTAGCAGCTCCCATGAGTTCTGGCGAAGACTGTAACGCTGCCCTTGATCCAGATTGTGAAGCTGCCTATAACAAGCTAATCGGTGCTATTAAAGCCAATAAAAGGGCTCACGAAGCAAGAACTCTTCTACAGGGGTTTTCCCAGAAGTAGACTATACCGGACTGGTTGGAGCGGGTAGGAGACTTTGCACAAAGAGCGCTCCCAGACCAATCACCAACATCGTCAAGATAAAAAACCAGAACCAGGGGCTCTGGAATAAATTCCCTCGATCGACTGGGACTGATTCTATCATCAGGGGTTCAAAAGACTTGAGCGGTTTGGTCCCTAGCTTTTCTGATACTCTTGCCTGGGCTGAACTTATCATCTTAGTACGAACACCCTTTGCATCGGGAGACTTCTCCTGATCATCCGATTGAGGAAATCTTTCCTCTAGATGGACCTGCAATTTCCTCAGAATTTCATATTTTTCACCCGCGTCCATCTGTGAGACCAGGTCTTCAATGATGGGAATGACCCTGCCGGAGGAATATTTGCTAAGAAAATTGGCGCACTCGAATAGAATATCTGGCCTGACTTCCTTGGCGGTCAACTCAATCACCGAATCTACCAGTTCCTCAGAGGGCTTGTCCCATTGCTTCAGGTGGTGAATAAATGCCGCGACTGCTGTCACATTTCCCTGGGAAAGACGCTTTAGTAGTTCAAGCGCTTTCCTGGGAGAACTCTTCTTAATTAACTCCATGCCGGCTGACAGGGTGCGAACATGCTCTCTCTTTTCTAAATCCGCTTCTTCAAGTAGTTCATCGAGAAATTTCAGGATCCTTTCATCCCCTAAGAACACCAAGCTTTCAACCGTATTGGAAACTACTCTGGAATCTTCATGATGCAAAAGAGGGGAGAGTGTCTCCCATTCATCCCCTTTGGATAGTCTCGCGATGGTTTTAACGAGCGTTGCCAATACAAACGGCTCCTCTTCTTTGGCAATATGATGTTTGAGAAAGCTTAGGATTCTCGGATCTTCCTGCCAATGACTCTCTGAACCCACTTCTTGTAAAACATCGATCTTTTCACGGGTATTTCCACCGCTCATTCGATCCATGAGAAAATCCACAAATTTCACGGATTCAGCGGGTGCTTTGGACAGGGCGTTAGAAAGTGCCTGATTGCCGGGCTTTCTCAATAGGAGTTTTCTTACTTCGGGATTTTTCTTTTCAAACAGGGGAAATAACTTTTGAGCATAGTCCCTGACTTTTTCTGACGAATGGGTGAGGCATGCTTCAAAGATAAAGGTGTTCTGAGACAATCCCAGTTGGGAAATTAAAAACAGGCAGTTTAGACAACTGTGCTCATCTCTGACATCAAAATAATCATTCACGCTTAGCGCGATTTCATCTTGGGATAAAAAGAGTGCCAGGGCATTGAGACAATTTCCAACTACTCTGCGGTCCGGATCAGAAAGAAATCGTAATAGGATTTTCGTGACCTGGTATTTTTCATTTCCAGCTCCGCTAAGCTGAATCGCCTCAATACAATTTGCCCGTACCCTCCCCGAAGGATGTTTTAAATATTTAGCGATCAAGGGAAAGGAGTGTACTCCTCCAACAACTCCTATTGCCTTGACGAAAGCATAGAGAATATGCGGGGTTAAGTCTTCCTTTGAGATCTCCAGAAGTATGGGCATGAACTTGTCATGGGGGATCTGAATCACTTTCATCAGGGCTGAAATACGAATATCCTGCTCTATGGAGCGCAGGTCTGCGGAGATTTCCTCGATCTCTTTCTCAGAAAGGGAAGTAGAAACTTGAGACCGATTATCTTGAGTCAATGTATTTGTTTCCATCAGAATCTATGGTAGTACTTCGTCACAGCTAAAAAAAAATCGTATAAGTATGGATACATCGTATCCTTCAAAAATGTCCAGACACAAAGAGAAGTTATGCTAGAAGAGCCGAATTCATTATCCGATGAAATAGCGCTGCGAAGACAGCGGCTTGAAGAACTCAAAGAGATGGGAGTACAGCCTTTTGGCTCCGCATTCCAAAGAACCCATGGTATTGAGAAGCTAATCACCCAATTTACTGAATTTGAGTCTCAGGGGGATGACGCGGCTGAAAAACTGGGAGTGGTTCGTATCGCTGGCCGTATGATGAATCATCGCGGGATGGGAAAAGCCGTCTTCGGAAACATCCAGGATTTAAGCTCCCAGATTCAGTTTTACTTGAGAAAAGACGCCGTTTCAGAAACAGAATTTAATCTCTTCGGGAAGCTCTATGTTGGAGATATCCTGGGATTAGAAGGGACTCTGTTTCGCACAGGTAAAGGAGAAATCACATTGAGGGTCTCCACTCTTACACTTCTTTCCTGCAGTCTAAGGCCTCTTCCTGAGAAACACCACGGACTCAAAGACGTAGAGTTGAGATATCGAAAGCGATATTTGGATTTGATTGTTAATGAGCAAGCTCGCGAGACCTTCAAGATTCGTTCCAGCCTCATCTCTACTTTTCGAAGGGTTCTAGATGACAAAGGATACCTGGAGGTAGAAACTCCAGTACTTAGTCACATGGCTGGGGGTGCTGCCGCCCGCCCTTTTATCACTTTTCATAATACGTTGAAAAAGGATTTCTTCCTCCGTATTGCCACCGAACTCCATCTTAAACGCCTCATTGTAGGTGGTTTAGAAAAGGTCTATGAAATTGGGAGAATTTTTCGGAATGAAGGCGTCAGCCAACGTCATAATCCTGAATTTACTACGATTGAGCTCTATGAGGCATACTCAGACTACGAAGGCATGATGGAACTTGCTGAAGAGCTGATCACTCAGGCATGTATTCAGTCCCATGGGACTGAGAAGATTGAATACCAGGGAAAGACATTGGACTTTACCCGTCCCTGGAAGCGAATGGGATACTTTGAGGCCCTGGAAGTCATTGGAGGAGTATCCAGACAAACTCTCTATGACCATGAGGCAGTCAAAGAACTCTGTAAAAAACATATGGTAGAGGTTGACCTGGATTTACCTCTGGCCAAGCTCTGGGATGAACTCTTCGATACCCTGGTACAGTCCAAACTAGTGCAGCCCACCTTCATCAAAGATTACCCGGTGGAGCTGTCTCCCCTGGCTAGAAAAATCGACTCAGACCCTACATTAACCTATCGCTTCGAAGCCTTCGTTGCCAATATGGAGGTAGCCAACGCCTTTACTGAGCTCAATGATCCAATTGACCAGTTGGCGCGTTTTGAGCAGCAGCAGAAAGACCGGGAAAAAGGGGATGATGAAGCCCATGGCATGGACCTGGATTATGTGGAAGCACTCGAGTACGGTCTCCCTCCTACTGGAGGGATGGGAATTGGAATCGATCGAGTTGCCATGGTATTATCGAACAACAATTCCATTCGGGAGGTCATTCTCTTTCCTCATCTCAGGACCAAATGAAGCTGGCAATTGTCACCAAAAAGGTGATTTCGACGATCAAACATCCAGTATTGGACGGTCGAAAGCTATACATGGTTCAACCGGTCAATCCATGGGGAACTCCAGATGGAGAGCCATTTGTAACCATCGACACAGTCCGTTCTACAGTTGGATCACTAGTACTGGTGGACAATGAAGGGGGAGGATCTCAGGAAGTTCTACAAGTGAAGAATGAGCCTGTCCAGAGTGTGATCGTAGGGATTGTAGAGCACATCCGTATGAACTTGGAAGAACCCGGGAAATAGGTATGAGCACACGTAATGAACTAATTGAACGAGTTACCCAAGAGGTCATGAAAATTTACCAGGTGGGACCTTCTTCCACAGGCACCTCGCAACCATCAAACCCAGGACAAACCCAAACAGCATCCTCGAGATCAAATATCTATCTTTCCAACGAGACTTCCCCGCAGGAAGCTGCCGAGACCCCTTCTGATTGTTCCCGGTTAAAAGCGCTGGTAATGGTCTGTGGCAACGAAAAGCTATCAGCGGAGACTGTCCAGCGATTCCGCGATCTTAAGTCCAATTATCGGCAGGTTAAAGTTTTACTCTCTTCCAATGCCTCCAGGCTTTTTAGTACAGAAAGCAGCAGGCCTTTTGCTGGATTTGAGTATATTTCGGGTAACGGAGGGCTTGATGAAACCCAGTTATTCGACCACTTTCACCTGGTGAACCCGACCCTCAATACACTCTCAAAGATGGCTGCACTCCAGGCTGACACACTGCCTGCCCTGGTCTCCCGCAGGGCTCTGCTTGCAAAAAAGCCTGTGTATATCAGTGTAGACCTTCTTCCCAATCTACCCTCTCCGATGATGGATGAGTTCGCACTCATCGTTCAAAAGCTGGTGAAGTATGGCTATCGTTGGACAGGTGAAATCCCCTGTTCCAAGAACCTTAGTGCAAATGCAGCCAATCTCCCAACAGCAGGTTCTGAAGCCGGAACCTCCGATTTTAAATCGGCTTTAGGCCGAAGTAGAGTTATGGTTCCCACTGATGATGCCATGGCCAGCATGATTGACCATACCTTACTTAAGGCAGACGCAACCCAGGCGGAAATTGAAAAACACTGCTCTGAGGCGGCGCAATATAAGTTCTTTTCCGTGTGTGTGAATCCCTATTGGATCAAACTTTGCTCTGAATTACTGCAAGGAACCGGAGTGAAAGTTTGCACCGTGATCGGCTTTCCCCTGGGAGCCAATTCGCCTGTTTTGAAGGAAAGTGAGGCCGCTCAAGCAGTTGCTGATGGTGCTGACGAAGTGGATATGGTCATTAATATCGGTGCCTTAAAAAGCCGTAATTTTGACATCGTCAGACAAGACATCGAAGCGGTTGTGCGCGGTGCCGGAGGAACACTGACGAAGGTAATTCTGGAAACCGCACTCTTAACCCGGGAAGAAATCATTATCGCCTGCCGCCTTTCCAAAGAAGCAAGCGCGGATTTCGTGAAGACTGCTACAGGATTCAGTAAAGGCGGAGCGACCGTAGAGCACATACAACTCATGCGAAATGTTGTAGGACCTTCCATGGGAGTCAAGGCATCCGGTGGAGTGCGAGATACTAAGTTTGCCCGCGAACTTATCGAGGCAGGTGCAACCAGAATTGGAGCCAGCGCCAGTATTGCCATCGTTACCGGTCAAAGTGCAGGGGCTGGAAAGTACTAGAGTCTGTCTACAACCTGGAAGAGATGGAATTCTCCTGGATTAATCCTCCCGAAATGGGGCTACCCGCTCTAAAAACTCCCTGATTTTGGGGTTATAGATGCTCCGTGACATCAAAAACCCATCATTATGACCTCCGGTAATCTCTAGATATTCACAACGTTCAGGGCAGATTTGAGCCAATTTTCTCCCATGGGCCACAGGTACAATTTCATCACTTTCACTATGAATTAACAAAGCTGGGCAGGAAGTCTTCTCAAGATGAGAACCGGTTGGGTATTTGATTCTTGCCAGGAGCTTAACCGGAAGGAAGGGATACAAAGACTGGCCGAGGTCAGCAATGGAGGTAAAAGTAGACTCCAAAATCAATCCAGCAGGATTCTTTTCCTTGGCAAGCCATGCAGCTATAGGACCCCCAAGAGATCTGCCATGAATGATGATGTTCTGTGGCGAAACACCACGCTGGGAAACCAGGTATTGCCAGGCTGCCTCGGCATCAAGATAGGTCCCTCTCTCCGATGGCTGGCCTTTACTCTTTCCATAGCCGCGGTAATCCAGGTAAAAACCAGCCGCGCCGAATCCATGTATTAAACGCACAGTATCCATGCGATCCGCGATATTTCCAGCATTTCCGTGCATGAATAATACGACTACGGATTGGGGTTCAGCGGGTACATACCAACAGGTCAGCTCGACCCCATCTGAGGTTTTTAGATGAACTTCTTCATACTCCATTCCCAGGCGCTCAGGAGTAAGAATGTAGGATTGGGAGGGAAAATAAACAAGTTGTGACTGAAAAATGAAAAAGAAAACCAGAACGAGGAGATAAGCGCACAGTATGGAAGATGCAAGCGTTTCCACAAGCGATTTCTCCCTCTTTAGTTTACTGGGAGCACTCAATCCCATACCCAGGTTCTATACCGAAGAGCAAACGGAATACCCGTTTGCAGGTTCATGACCAAATTTTGCTCATCACAGATGAGCAGAGGAATCGCTAGATACCTGGTTTGGCCGTATTTCCGGACAAACCAAATGCGTTTGGCCATACTTTGTGTCTAAAGGAGACTAGTCGTCAAACAAGCCCAGCCAGATGGATGGACAAAAGAATCGTAGGATTTTTTTACGCTTCTTGATTTCATCACTGGTCTCCTCCTGGGCCTCAATCGCTGAACTCATCTTTCGATTAAAGACATCCGAAAAATAGGCTTCTGCTGCCTTTTCCCGCTCTTCAGTCGTTTCAAACATGTCACGGATTTGAGCTAGCTCACCCGCATCAAGAAATATCCCTCCACATGCCTGGCATTCATCAATTTCTACGCTTCGTTTAACACTGTGAAACTTTCTCGACATCACAATGTCCTCACAACGAGGGCAATTTCGCCTGCGTTCCTGGTCGAGTTGAATTTGAGAATCTCGCTCAACCTCCAGGAGTGACTCTCCGGCGACTTCGGACTGTTCATCAACCTTTTCAAATTCGAACCAGTCAAACCAGATTCCGCCACATCCCCCGTCACATACATCAAATTCGGCCCCAGCAAGGTGGACCGGTTTCAGAATTCGCTCACAAGCTGGACAATTCATACACACTCCATCATGATCTTTAGAACATTCCCTGGGAAACAAGCTGACTTACATCTAAACCATCAAATTCATTTTCAATTTTCTGCCTAATTTCAAAATATTGGCGGATCAAATCCCGTTCGGAGTAAACCTTTTTTTGGTTTAACTCATATTCAAAAATGGTGCGGATGATGAATTCACAATGTTCTTTGTGCTCTGGCTTGACCATAGCCACTCCTTTGAAGACCTATATCGAAAAGCAAACAGTATGCTTGTGTAGGTTCATGACTAAAATAAGCTCACCGCAGATAAGCAATGAATCGACAGATTCCTGGTTAGGCCGAGAACCGGGCAAAACAAATGCGTTTGGGCATAAACCTAATTCAACGGGCAGATTATACCATCCTGAGCAAAGCATTTGCCGACTGGTATATACTCATTATTGATTGGTGCACAGTTCTTAGCCGATAACCAATGAGTATATACTGTTCTCTGACCCCCTGGCACATCATGAATCGGATCTTTATTTGGCTGCTCATCCTTTGCTTTTTGCTCCCAGCGTCCACCCTGGAGTGCGGCGGCCTTTTGAAGAATCTTTTCCGTACTCGAGAAGGACAGAGGGAACGTCCCGGCTTCTGGTACAATACACAGGCAGGAGACACCCTTTTTTCCCTGTCCAAGGCCTATCGGGTCTCTATTAAAGATCTCAAGCGAGTCAATCGCATCGAGGGAAATATACTCCCCATTCGAAAAATTTGGATTCCCCGCTCAACTTACGATCCCACTAATTCCCAGCTTCCTCATCCACATCCCAGGCTTCCCATGGCGAGACCGGTAAAAAAAGCTCCAAAGTCTTCACGCCCCAAAGATCGTGAACCCCCTGAAAATCATGCCAGGGAAGTGATTGTGAAAAAGGAGGTTCCCAGGTTTCAGTGGCCAGTGAAAGACCCGATACTAGCAAAAGAAGGGCTCTTCGGCGCCAAGCCTCACGAAACAAGAAATTCCGGGATCATGATCCAGGTTGCTGCAAACATTCCAGTATATCCCTCAAGGAAGGGAAAAACCGTGTTTCAGGGGCATCTCAAGGGATATGGAAACACAGTGATTCTCGATCATAGTGACGATTATTTCACGGTCTATGCTCACCTGGGAAAAATATCAAAACTTAAAGATGCGCAAGAAGTAGGACCCAAGCAAGTGATTGGGTATACAAAAATGAGTGAGAAGGCGCATAGACCATTACTGCATTTCGAGGTTCGCCATCTGAATGAACCCCTTGACCCGCTCAGATTCCTCAATAAGGAAAAGGCTCAAATTGGAGAAAGCGTAGAAACCCTATCTCCTGCGAAAGGCTCTTGAGAGGGGGCAGATGTGTGTGATAATCATATCTATTATGGGGGCAGTATGAACAGCAGCGGAACCTTTGTTTTTACTCCCCTGCCCCATATTCCAGATGGTTTCACCTTTTCTGTTTCAAAGGAAAACTTCGAGCAAAAAGATGAAATCCTCAGAAAAATCTTCTATACCGTATCCCCGGCCTTCCAACCCTTTCTTCCCAAGTTTGCCTTTGATTTGCCCTTCGAAGTAGCTAGCCGTGAATACCAAAGGAGTTTGCAAATCCTCTTTGAAAACCATGGTATGTCTCAGATTAAGGTTCAAGTGGAAAAATGCGTAGAAGACATACACAAGGAACGGAAGAAAAACTCTCTAAAACCATAAAGCGTTTGGTCCTATAGGATCTTTTAAACACGTACCATGACGAAGATTGTACTTTGCGTTTGTCCTTCCTGGGGACCTGAACTGCCCCCGCTAAACCTGGCTCTTCTAAAGGCCGCCAACGAGAAAATAGGATATTCTACGCTGTGTTTGGATCTTAACCTGGACGCCTATCTGGTTCAATCGCACAAGACCCTATGGAATAAGCATGGCCTGAGAAACTGGACTGATCCAGGCAATTTTGAATCCAAGGTTCTGGCTCATTACAGTGAGTACCTGGATCGATGGTCCGATGAGTTGGCGAACCACCCAGCCCCTTACCTTGGATTTTGTGTTTTGGATTCAAATGTACTCTTTACAAATGAACTGGTACGCCGAATCAAACTTCGATCCAAGAAAGTCATTTTGGCGGGCGGGCCAGAGGTGTACAACAAACATACCAGGGTGAAATTGGACCAGAGTTTTGACTACTTTTTATGTGGTGAGGGAGAAGAAGCCCTGGGAGAATGGATTTCATGGCTCGATCACGGTCAAAATGGACCGACTCCAGAAGGTATCCATAGAGTCTCCTCGGGGCTCTTTTTGGACGTTCCCTTTCGCTCCTTGAGGAACCTTTCCACGCAGCCTCTGCCTGACTGGTCAGATTTTGCTCTAGAAAAATATGAGGAGAAGGCACTTCCTATTCTTGGATCCAGGAGCTGTATTTTTCGCTGCAAATTCTGCACGGATTATAAGTCCATGGGTGCATTTCGAGCGCTTAGCTCGGAGCGCCTCTTCGAATCGCTGAAACAGGCGGTAGACCTGGGATACAAGAAAGTATGGTTTAACGATCTTTTGATCAATGGAATTCTCAGGCAGTTGCGAGAAGCCTTTGAGATGCTAGGAAAAATTGGAAAATCTCTGGAATGGATAGCCCTGGCTACTCCCAACAAGCAGCTCAAAGATGAAGACCTGGTGTTTTTTAAGCAGCAGGGTCTGACAACTCTGAACCTCGGCCTGGAATCTGGTTCTGACCATGTCATGAAGCTCATGAAAAAGGGTTTTAATCGAATTCAGGCCTCGGATGGATTGAAGCGGATCAGGGCAGCAGGAATCGACACTCAAATAAATGTAATCGTGGGTTATCCTGGCGAATCAGAGGCACACTTTCAGGAGACCCTGGACTTCCTGGATCAACACTATCCGCTCATTAGTGGTTTCACCTCGGTCAACACCTGCATTATGCTTCCTGATTCAGATATCTACGAAGAGCGAGAAAAACTGGGTGCTGAACTCCCTGAGGACAAGGATCCTACGAAATGGTTCCTGGGTAAGGAAAATACTCCTGAGATCAGGCAAGATCGCCTCGAACGCCTTATGGATTGGATCAAGGTCCGCGGCTACCCTATTTACTCCTCTAATAGGTGAGTCGAGATACGAAATATTCGAAGAATCTGAAGGGCTGCAAGCCATGCTACTTCGTTTTTCGTCGTTGAAGGTAACGATGCTACCTCCTTCCTCCTCTGCACTCGTACCATGTCTTTCGCTCCCTCAGCTTACTCCGAAAATTTCGCATCTCGACTCACAGCAATAGTTTTAACTGGGAACTCCTGGGAATTCACTCTGCCGCTTGCTCGGGATTAGGGAGTGCTTTGAAGAGGGCTTGGAAATTTTCTTTTTGCGTTTGATTGGAGCTCTTATCCTGGTTTTTTTGCGGGTAAACATTTACGGGTGGGGAGCCTTTTCCTATCAAGAAATCGGCGACATTTCCGGTTAACTGTTTCGTTTCTCCCTCATCGGAGTTATAGAACTTCAATGCTCCTGATGTTGTCCTGAAGGCAAGTCCAGATTTTCCAAGCACATACCTATTGATGAAAGGCTCAAGCTGAACTGCCCGTCCCAGGTCATGGTCATAGACCATAACAGAGCCCCAGGACTCGTAAGCAACCAGGTTGCCAACAGCTCTCCATTCACCCTTGATATCTCCCAGGAAATGCTCTTGTGAACTCGAAAGATCCCTGGCTACTACTCCTCCAAAAGTCATGGAATAGACCAGAAGATTGGAAGTGATAAGGAATTTCTTCACATCATTTGAGGCAAAAATAATCTTCTTCATTTTCAGGTCATAGAGTTCCAGTTCTCCATAAGAGCCGATAAACGCCAGCCATTTCTCTGAAACATGAAACTCCCTGGCAGAAATATCTAGCGGCATTTTCTTGGGGAACTGCTGTCTTGCTTGCCATAGCCTATTACCTGAATCTTTAAAAACCAATAAATCAGAACCAAGCTGAAATGTCACGGCAGCCTCATCAACAACACCCTTACGCCCGGATCTAACGTCAAAATAACGTAGCCAGCCTTGTTGATCTATATAAAATACCCGGCGGGAACCTGCCTGGAATTCCCTAACATTGCTATCAACCAGGCGCAGGAAACCATTCTCGGAGCTACCGCAGAAAAGTCGTCCATTAACATCTTCAAAGGCTATAGTGGTCCCGGTGAGTTTGAAAGAGAAAGCATTGCGTCCGAGGTAGTGACGCTTCTTGGATTCAAAGTCATAAATAAAGAAGCTTCCGTTCCTATCATGGAATGCTGCGGCCTTTTCAGAAACTTGAAAGTCTCTCACTTTGCGGAGAATTTTATTGCGGGAATTTTTCTCGGTATCATAGAGGCGTAAGGTTTGTGTATATCCACTCTTGTAAACCAGTGAATCCGCAAAGGTAGAGAGAGGGGAAAGACCCACTATCAATACCAGCCACATTCGCATCATCAAATTGTCTCCACGGGCCCTGAGGGAACCCCAGAGTAATGACAAAGAGGTGATTATAAGGATAAAACTCAAACTGTCCAGATCCAGCTTCTCTAAGATCAGAAGAGTGAAACCACCGCTGAACTGACGCCGTAAAATGGTAAACAAGAAAATCCTTTAGAGAAATTTTTTCGACTATTTTCAACTAGATCGGGTATTACTCCTCAAAAGGAAAAATTTTCAGCATGAACCAAAATCTTGATGATCTCTTAAAGGTGTGCCAGCCCAGGCTCCTGTCTTATTTTTCCAGGATGGGTGTTTCACGTGCGGATATCCCGGATCTCTGTCAGGAGGTCTATTTGAGGATCATTCATGGCTGGGCAGGCTTTGATCGGCAACGGGAATTCCTTCCCTGGATGTACACAATTGCTCGAAATGAAAGACTCAGATTCATGAATCGTGCCGCTCGAAGAAATGAAGTGCCCGCAGATTCGCCTGAACAGCAAGGAATCCAGGTAGATCCCGCTCAGCAAGCTGAGGCAAGAGAGATTTCCTCCAGGGTGCGAAAAACAGTTGAAGAACTTCCAAACAAGCATCGAGAAGTCTTGATTCTAAAGCACTATCAAAATTGTACCTTCGCGGAGATTTCAAAGATTCTCAATGTTGCGGAAAGCACGGTTAAATCGAGGCTCTATAAGGCCCTTAGTCTCATAGAGAGGAGATTAGGATGAAAAAATGCCCCCCCCCGGAAGTCATTCTTGAGCATCTTTATGGAGAAATTGAGCCAGGAACTGAAACAGCGGACCATATTTTGAAATGTGAGCGCTGCCAACTCGAAGTTGGGAAGAAATCCCAGGTACTGGAAATGCTCGATAAATGGGAGATTGAACCTTCGGATCTTCAAGTTTCAAAACCTCCTGTAGAGGTCCCCAGGGTTGATTACAAGCCGGAAAAACTGGGTGAAATACTAAACATCGCTCAGCTAGCCGGATATCTCCAAATCCGGGAAGAAGATGTCATGAGTACTCTTGGAGAGATTCCCCATTTCACAATTCTTGGGAAAGTCCGCTTCAAGAAAACCTCTATAGATGCCTGGATTCAGGATCGAGAGGTTGGACCAGGAGAATCAAGAGACCTGGAGAGATCCAATATTATTGACCTTTCCACGTTTCTGGAGAAACGCATTATTTGAAAAGGAGAAACGAATGAGAACCAAGCTATCTCTGGTGTGTAAAAAATTATGTCAACTGCTCGAATGCCGAGTTCCGCTCATAAAATCTTTCGATGCACTGCTTGAAGAGGAATTTGATGTTGAGATGCGGCCGGCTTTGGAAAGAATTCGTAGAAGACTCATGCAGGGAACTATGCTATGGGAAGTACTCCCATCAGATCCTTCGGTCAATTCACCCCTGATGGAAGCAATGCTTCGGTCCTGTGAGAACGACGCCAGGTTAATTGAAGGGCTTCGCATTGTTGCTAACGGACTTGATGACGGGACGATCCCACTAGGAAATACTGATCAAGGTACGGTGGAAACCGCGGTTAATCCTGAAGACATTTCAAGAGAGCGACTGATTCAAATCATGCAGGATGCCCATAACCGCAAGGCATCTGACATTCATTTAATTCCTACCGAGAAGGAAACGGGAATCTGGCTGAGAATTGATGGGCGTCTTACACTTTCAAGCTCGGTTAGTCCCAAAGAATATGGATATCTGGTGCACCAGGCTAAAATGCTGGCCCGCCTGGACATTTCCAGAAACCTGTTCCCCCAGGACGGCAGGATTAAACACAAAATCAGCGGCGACAATCTTGAAATGAGAATTTCATTTTTGCCAACGGTTACGGGAGAAAAGATCACAATTCGTATTCTTGATCCCGGTAAGATCACTCTCGATCCATCGGTAATCTTTCAAAGGGATCAAGAACTTCAGGCATTCGACCGCATACTCTCACAGCCTTTTGGATTAATTCTCTTCACAGGTCCCACAGGAAGTGGAAAAACCACGACAGTCTATTCGGCCTTGAAACATCTGGCGGATAAGGGTGGATGCTGTATCTGTACAGTCGAAGACCCGGTGGAATATGTTCTTGAGGGTGTCTCCCATGTGCCGCTCAAGATTAAGCAGGGTTTTGGCTATACCAACGCGATTCAGGCTGTCCTGAGAAATGATCCGGATATTTTGTACGTCAGCGAGATACGGGATCGAGAGACACTGGATCTCTCTTTGAAAGTAGCTGTCACCGGTCACCTGGTTTTGACCTCACTTCATACTCTAAATCCCTTAGAAAGCATTCAGAGGTTATTGGATCTTGGATCTACTGAACCCCATATGGTTGCGTCCGCTTTAAGTTCTATCGTGTCTCAACGCCTTGTGAGAAAGGTCTGTAAGGAGTGCTCTGAAGAGGTTGAGGCCCTCGATTCCACTATTTCGGAGTTTGATCTTGATTCGAGTTGCCTGGTTAAAAAGGCTAATGGATGTCCAAGCTGTAACCAGACCGGTTATAGAGGGCGCAAAGCCGTTTATGATTTCCTGGAGGCATCCAAGGAACTCAAAGACGCCATCCGACAAAACAACCAGGTTCTCATCGCCTCTCTGGTGTCTCACTCGATGACTGTACAGATGAAAGACAGTTTCAGACTGATGCTTGAGAAACAGGAAACAACTCCTGAAGAGGTACAGCGTTTACAAAGCTCATAGGTAGTGGGGACCTTCGGTCCCAGGAAGCAGAGGAAACAAGGGGAGCAAAGGAATGGAAGCTCTGTTCCCCGGGGGGGAATCTCACTGACTACACGCTCGGATAACTTCGAAGAACCTCCAGTTCTTTAGTAATTTGGGGCTCCTGGTATCCAGGAGCCTTAGTTTAGATCCGAAGAATTGAATAAAGGAGAGTTCCAATGATCCGGATCTTACTATCGTCAACCTTCCTATTCGTGATTTTTTCCGAGTGTACCGCCAATGGGAAGCCCTATATCCAGCCTCTTAAACCTGTTCAATCCGATGATCAGGGAAACGAAAAAGTTCCCTGGCCAGGCGAGGTTTCCATCGGATATCAAAACCAGAGTGGGAACGTTCATCAACATAGGATTAACTACTTTGCGAAGGTGGACCGCACCACCAAAAGAACCGGTATACACTTTGAGGTTTCGGGTCGTAACGGAAGTGATTCCTCAAACATCAGAAATGAAGCTGGAAACCTGAGAGCGAGATACTGTATCAAGCATGAGAATCGAACCTGGCAGTTTGCAGAGATTAAACTGGATTACAACCGGCCTCTGGATATAGATCAGCACCGCAATGTCAGCATTGGTACGGGCTGGGATTTACAAAAAACCCAGGAAGAATATCTCCTACTCTCAGCAGGGATTGGCGCAGACAAGCTAGATCGAATCAATAATGCGGATACTGACTTCACCACAGGAGCAGTGATCGTAGATTTCAAACAGTCGCTGGTTCAGGACAACTATATAGAAGGTAACGTAAACTTCTACCCCAGGCTCAATGATTTTTCCAATCTAAAGGCCGACTCTAGAATTTCGATGGTACATCCCCTGACAAAAAAGGCTAGCTTGAAGCTCACCCTTCAGCAAAACTACTTCTCCGAAATTGGCCAGGGGGCTAGTAAATTCGACAGAAACCTCTATGCGAGCCTTTCGCGTAAATTCTGATTGCGGTTCCCCTCTAGATTTTAAGTCATTTTCGGTCTTTTCGATTTGTTCGAAGCATTTGCCTTCCCAGTGCGGCCTCCCTCCAGTATTGTTCTGATCAACAATAACAACACTTAAATTTATGTGGGAGGTAACACCATGAAATCTGTTCTTTTAATGATGATGTTCACAACCTTTGGATTCGCGTCCCTGAACTGGGAAGTAGAGGCTTTGGATTTTGACACCCTGGCTTTAGAGACTGAAGAAGTCTCGGATGCCCAGTGGCTTGGCAAGTGTAAGAATCAATCCAAAATGGTGAAATATCTTGAGAGTGTTACCAGCAAGCGTAATGTCCTGCATCTCGAGGTCCATTGCCTGGAGCAAATTGGTGAAGCCATCGACGATAAGATCCGCTTTAAGATTGATGCATTCTGGAGAGACATTAATTTCTTTGGAAAATACAACACCATGGAAGAAGGATCACTCGTAGAGATCACCCTCAACAAAGGTGGAGAACCTTTGAGTTGGGAGATCATGACAACCGGAATCCTTACTCACAAAGGGATCATTCCAATCGAAGATCTACCTACACCACCCCGAAGGTTAGGAGAGACCTGGATCTCTGATGACTTAACCCTATAAACGATTGAAACTGATATACTCAGGCCCCGTACTTCCAAGAAGTACGGGGCTTTTTTCAACCTATGCCCAAATGCATTTGATTTGCTTTTCGGTATAAAAGGAATACTCACATGTGGATTGAGCGATCTCGCCTTTTTCGCCAATTTCAACAAATCATAGAGCAGGGTTTTCCCCTGGTTTGTCTTTATGGCTTACCAGGTGTTGGTAAAAGAACTTTTTGCCGCCAATTGGAATTGAAGTTTCTCCCTGGGACCTGTGCTTCTGTAAATTCCGCCTCAGAACTACTGGCGTTAGATGAGATTAATATCGGTCTCATCTCAGGTCCCTATCAGCCGCCCTCAGAGACTCAATTACAAGAACTTCATTCCAGATCCAGAACCCTGGTGTTCACTGCTGAACGAAGGCCGCCAGCCATAAGTCAGCCCTGGATGGAACCAATGCAGATCCCCTGCCTTGATGCCTCACAAGTCTTTGGATTGGCCAGAAAGTATTTACCGGACCTGAAACAGCTGACCCAGCAGCACCGATGGGAACTTCTGAGCATTTGCGCGGGCCACCCGGGACTCGTAAGTCTCTATTTACTCCAGTTCAGAGAGAACCTGGGTACAGATTTCAAAATCCCTTTAGATCTGATTCGAAAAGAAAGAACGGAGGTCTGCACGCGGGCATTGGATGGAATAAGCCCCAGGTCTTACGAGGGATTATTGAAGCTTTCGTACTGGGAATTGCCGGCCGGAATGGGAGAGGGGCTGAAAAGACTGCTTCGAGATAAAGGGGAGGAGATTTTTCATGAGCTCAAGGACCGGGCTCTATTAGAACGCTCCTTCCAGGATACATGGCGTGTTAATCCATTGGTGAAGCAATTTCTGGGCTCCAGTGAAGATCTTCGTGAGCGTCAGCTGCGTGAAGAACTCTACGAGGTCTCATCAGGTTTTACGGAATCCGCGATAGCCCAGGAGAGATTAGCCCAGGGAATCATTCTTAATCATGATCTTGAAAGCGAATCTAAAAATCTGTTTTGCTCCCATGAGGGTGCTCAGAATCCTTCTCGAATTCTCAGGGCAATGGAATCTCGAGAAGAGGGACTCGGACCCTGGATGAGCCGTCTAAAAGGACGATTAATCTTCGAGACCGGGGAACTAGAGGAAGCCCTCAGTTACCTGGAAGTAGAGAATACTGGGGATCAGGAGGATGAAAACTGGATTTCACTCTACCAGGCAAAAGCGCTATTACTGAAAGGAGATTCCGGCAGAGCCCGCGAGATTCTCCAGCAAATTCTATCCAGTTGTCAGTCTAAGGAACTTCTTAGTACGGTCCAGGCCACATTGGCCAGTTGCTGCTTTAGCCTTGGTGAATCCGATTTTGCGATGCAATGCCTCGAAGAAAATCATGACATTTGTCTCCAGTATGGATTCGACGATCTCAGGGCTCTTCTTCTGGTAAACCTGAATGTCACTTCCATACCAGACTCTGAGCGCAGAGAAGAAACTCAGGCTCAAATTCTATCCCTTAATCCTGATCTATATAGCGCGAATAAAACAAAATTATTCTATAGAAAAACAGAGATCCTCATCATGAAAGGTCACTTCCAGGAAGCATTTGATCAGGTCGAGTCCCTTCTGGTGCAGGCAAGTAACCGACAAGAACACCAAAAACTCGCTCACGCCTTTCTCTATGGAGGCATGATATTTTACTTTCTCCATCGCCATAAAGAAGCCCTATGGAGTTGGCAAAGGGCAGAAGAATTCTTTTCTTTCGTCGGTGATCACGGACGGGCAAGAATTTGTGCCAAACTCGCGCTCTTTTCAATCATTTTGATGGGCAGACTTGATCTGGCCAGGGAATCCTTGGACTCCATTGAGAAAAGCTATGGGGATTCAAGAGATGAATACATGCATATTTTGTTGGAATGCCTGTCGGGACGATTACCGAAATGGTCTGAAAACTCGTCTCTTCAGTCCTGGCAGATAAGCCTCAGAGAGATCCTGGAACCCCTTAGTCCTCCCCTGGCATGGCCCTGTGACTACTATGGAGAGGCCGATAAGGAAGACCTTTTGCAGAAGATTCAGAGCACCTTCGCGAAAAAACTTAGTGAATCACTGGTCTTTGTTCGCTTCAGCCATGAAGGTCCACGACTGGTATGCTCTAATCTAATTCACACTTCAGACAAAGAGAAGAACCAATATGAGTTGGTACTCAACCTGGTCACGGAGGAATTCTGGGAAAGGACCAGGGGAGAATTGAAACTGGCAAGGAAACGAAATCTCCTGGCTCTCTTTATCACTTTCTTAAAATCACCAGGCGAGTACCTTACAAGTTCTGAGCTCTACCGAGGTCTGTGGCAAAAGCCATATGATAGCGAAGTGGATGAACCGGTAGTACGCATGGCAATCAATCGCCTCAAGAAAGAAATAGAACCCACTGCTACAGAAAATCAGTACATAGCAAGGCATCTGATGGAGCCCTCCTATTGCCTGCTCCCATCCAGGAAATGTCTGGTGATCTGCACACTCAAGGACTACTATGAACTCCTGGAACGGGATTGGAGGGCAGAGTCTCTTGCTCTTAGTAAATGAGAGTCTGGACAGAGAGGAAATTTATGACTTTTTTAAAGAACCTGATGATTGGCCTGGTTGTAATCGTAGCCTTGCTAGCTGGTGGAAGTTTTCTCCTGCCTTCCCACTGGGCAGTGGAGAGAACCCTGGTCATGAATGTTCCCGCCGAGAAAATTTATCCCTATATAGCAAATCTCAAGACGGGGTGGCCTCAGTGGTGCGCCTTTGATTCCATGGAACCCGACATCGTCTATGCTTACTCGGGGAACGAGGAAGGAGTCGGCTCAACTCGCTCCTGGGAGTCTAATAAAATGGGGAACGGCTCTCAAACCATCATCAAGGCCGATCCCCAATCCGGGATCGAATTTGAATTATCCATGGATAAGGGAAACTTTGTGCTCAAAGGCCAATTCATGTTCAGCCGGGAAGAGAAGGGCACAAGGGTCACCTGGAGAGATTCAGGAGAAAGTGGCTATAATCCAATCTATCGCTGGATGTGCCTATTCATGGATAAGATGATGGGAGAGGTCTTTGAGAAGAGCCTCAAAGCACTTAAGGAAAAGGTAGAAGGAAGAGAGAGCTAAATTTAGAGATAGCCTTCAAGCCTGAGCAAGTAACTCTTCTTCTCAAGACCGCATCCAAATCCACCCAGCCCATTGGCCGCTACTACCCGGTGACAGGGAATGAGTAAGGGGAGTTTATTACCATTGCAAGCATTCCCCACTGCTCGAAATGCTGCCGGATGATTTATCTGAAAAGCTACTTCAGAATAGCTCAGCACCTCCCCATAGGGGATGGAGATCATAGCCTCAAGCACCTTTTTTTGAAATTGGGTTCCCTTGATTTCAAAGGGTAGATCAAACTCTCTACGCTGCCCGCTGAAATACTCGCCGAGCTGAGTTTTAGCCTTCTCAATTAAGCAGTTTGAAGTTGTAGTTTCTGGGAATTCATCGGGATCAAAATCCAGACTGAGCAAATGATCATCATTGGCCCTTAAATAAATAGGTCCCATTGCAGAATCGAATACATCAGCATAAACGTGCATTTCCCCTACTTTCGATTCTACTTTTCAAGATGCGCTACCGCCTTCTTAATATAGGGAATTGCGTCTGGAGTCTTACAACTGGTGTCCCCATGATCAATCTCCACTTTTCCAATGCGCCCAGCCATAGCCAGAGCTTCTTCACGGCAAAAAACATCCAAGCTCAGTAGAGAGGGTTTCACCAAAAATTTTCATGGAATAAATCTAAGAGCACGATTCTTTCCTGTCAACATTTCCGCCAAACCTCTAATGTGATCTAAATGAGATTTTATCTCTAATTTCTCTATTTCTGCCCAATTTTCAGTATAATTAGATTCGAGGGAACATTTGACTCTAATAAGAGTTTTATATAAGAAACTCTAGATACCGCGATATGAGTAGCGAAAAATTCAAAGTACTGGTCATTGAGGATAACAGCGGAGACATCCGTCTCTTGGAGGAAGCCTTTTTGGAATATTCTCTTCAGATTGACTTGGAAGTGCTACACGATGGAAAGGCAGTCGTTTCCCATCTTGATAAATCCATGGATTTTTTACCAAGCCTTATCCTTCTCGATATCAACCTCCCTGGTTATGACGGAAGAGATATTCTTAAAAAGATCAAGACTAGAAGTGAATTTCAAAAGATACCGGTGATTGTCTGGACTTCCTCTGAAGATCCCCTGCTCATAAACGAATGTAAAGACAGCAAAGCAGATGCGGTTATTGTTAAACCAACCGATTTTGAAGGTTATGTGGCCATGATTCAAAGAGTGCTTTCCGATTATCTCCGATAAACTGTAGTTTGAGAATCACAGATTCCAGAAACCCTCATTTAGTTCTTAGCTTTCTTCTTCTCAAGATGCGCTACCGCTTTCTTAATATAGGGGATGGCATCGGGAGTCTTACAACTGGTGTCCCCATGATCAATCTCCACTTTTCCAATGCGCCCAGCGACAACCAGAGCCTCTTCACGGCAATTCCTTTTGTAGGTACCAATCGCAATCAATGCATTGTTCATAGCCTGGCGAGCCCGGTTGGGAGCAGTGTGAATTCTCTCTTCGATAAAATTTAAGATCTGGTTACAAAATTCATCTGAAAGTTTGTCTGGATTTCCTTTGAGGGTCTGACAAACACAGGAGTACCCGCTATCCTGAACAAATTCTTCCTCAGCCTGGATCCAGGCATCAATCTTCTCCGCGGTATGTGCGCTTCTGCCAACCAATCCGCCATAGTAGCCAGCAAGACCGGTGTTATCCACATCGAGGACCCAGCTATCGAGTTCTTCAGACCCAAATTCAGAGCCATCCGCAATCATACAAGCAAGAGTACGGGCGTCCGCGTTCTTAGTCTGCCAAAGCTCACGAGCAAGGGAGGTGTCGATCTTAATCTTCTTTTTCAGCTTTCCAAGATTCGCATAACTAACCCCAAACAACGGCTCCCTCACCCCATGCCGCTTATAAACCTTAACATTCTGAGCCGTACCCATAGACTCCAGCAAAGCCATCAATTCATTGAATTCCATCATGAATCCTACCCACATAAATAAGAAAGTAACCAATCAAAGATACAAAGCCCAAAAGAAATCAACAACCCGAAAGGGAAACAATGACTTGGAGAGAGAATCAATGACTTGGAGAGAGAATCAATGACTTGGAGAGAGAATCAATGGGAACAAAGGAAACAATTGAATCAATGGAATCAAAGAAACAGGAATGCATCCGCCATAAGGGCGGAAAGATAGATTCCGGATCGAGATCCAGAATGGAAGGAGAGAAAACCGAGCGAAGCAAGGATAAAATCACCGTGATTCGAGAGCCGAAAATTTTAGAGAATTAGAGTGCTCAGGGACAAGCATGGTGGTGGTTCGCGACGAAGGGCGATGCAATCGCATCGTTCAAGGAGGGAACCGCCAGCAGGCGAAGTCCATGGGCGCTCCAATTCTCTAAAATTTTCGGTTCTCGGATCACCTTAGATGACGGGGAACTATTGCGGTTGCTATGCGGCGACTCCAAGAGGAGCGCTGGTCTATAAATACGATATCCTTCCCATTGGTAGTGAATTCCAGGGCTCTCCCGTACGCGATAGCAATTCTCTCTGGTGAAGAACCATCCACTCCGGATATATATAGCCCGGCTCCAGAACCGCTGGAAATAGCATAGGCGATGCGGGAGTTATCGGTACTATAGGTAACGGAATGGGCATCCGGTCCAAAATTGAGGATTGGAAATCTCAAATTTAGGTCGCCGTTCGCACTGAGGGGAACCGTAAAGGCCCCCGTGCTGTCCTTGGAGTAGAGTACTCGATCAGAGATTCCGAGCTCTATCGAGCTAATTTGATTCTGGGATATCTGATCGTTTCTCTCGGGAATGATTAAAAACTCATTTTCAATTTTAAAACCGCTGGGCTTCTTAACCAGGGTCCCTCCTAGAATATCTCCACTTTCTTCAAAACGATGATAAACAATACGGGTATCGTCAGGGGCAAATCCTGGTTGGGAAACATCCAGAGAATAGGATGTAAGGGCAGTGATTAGCCCCCCTGATGAGGAAATATGGTCCAGACGGTAGAGCCTGGATACTGCCGTATCATTTTTCTCTACAAAGATGAGATGCTTGCCATCAGCGGACCAGCTCATGCCTCGATCTTCAGAGACCCTGGCACGATCAGAGATTCTGGTGTTGTAGGCCAGTCCCTCTATGTCCATGATAAAAATCTCCCTGTGGGTGAAGGTATTATCGGGTTCCCATCTTGCATAGGCGATTTGATGACCTCCGGGCGAGAGAGTCAGGTCCAGGGCTTTGCGATCCTCGTCGTAATGTCTGACATTGGTTAAAGTAAGCGTTCCCAGGTCAATTACGGTCTGTCCGGCATCAATTCGAAAGCCCACTTCTTGGGGATAATAATCGGGGTGGGATGCCTTCAGAACAAAGGTACCTGGGGGAAGTGACTTGAATCGAAAACCTCTTTGACCCGGATCATCTGAGTTAATCATGATCGGTAAAAAGGCAGTTCCCAGAATTTTCAGTTTAGTCTCGAAGGCACCGCTCCTGGCTTCCAGTATAATTTCGCCGGTTACATCGGCGACGGTGGCCGGATCGAGATTATCCAGGAGGACCGTATCCAGAACTGTTAGCCCCCCTGCCTCCAGGGAAACATTTTCAATGGTACGAATGGAAAATCCAGTTTTTTTCAGAGTGATGTCATAGAGAAGGAGCCGGTTGGTAGAGTCTTCACGGTAGGTATAGGCTATATCCGTGAATTCAAAGGTTCCATCAGCAGCAGTAGTAACTGAACGTCCCGTACCTATCAAAGCTGCCTCCACACCATCGGATGAAGCCTGACCTTCCAGTTCAACAGTACCCCTGATGGTTCCAGCTGGTCTGATTTGAATATCATCCAGTTTGATCGCCGCTCCGCTTACCTTTAAGAAACGCCTGCGCGCCCGAAAAGAAATAGCCCCAATTTTCTTTTCAGCAATGAGATCGTAGGTTCCCGGGTCAGCCGATGCGATGGAATAAGTACCTCCCGCGTCGGTCAGAGAGCTGCCGCTAGACTGCAAAGTGTTTTCCAGGCGGACCGCAACCTGGCTTACGGGTTGAGATTGTGGATTCACAATCTTACCTTCCAATTGACCGGCGGGGCGTTGAAACAATGGGTTTTCTGAACCGGTACAACCAGAGAATCCAAGGTATGCAAAACCAAGAAGAAATAAGAAGAATGTCCAGGAATTTCTTCCTTGAGGACGAGAATCAGCCAAAGGGACCCCGATTTGTATGAAACAGCGTTCTGTCGAAACTTTTCTCTTCCTTTATCGTAAGCTGGATAGAGGGACTTAAGCTGGACGGATGAAATACAGGGATTACCTATGAACCAATGTCTGATTAAAGTTTGCCTTTTTTTGATTTTGGCGGGAGTTGTGTGCTCGACAAGTGCTCATGATGAGTTACAGAGAAAACTCCAAGAACTCTCCAATACTTCTGATGCACAGAAGCGTTCCGAACTTCTCATAGAAATCCAAGATCTTCAAAGGCAGATTAATTCGAGGTCTGATTTACGCAATCAAGAAGCAAACCAGCCTGGCTCTCCAATGCTGGATACGCGAAATCCCAATCTTCACAGAGATACTTATTTTTACCGGGGACCGGTCAGAAATTCAAACTACCAATCTCCATTTCTTGACCATTCCTGGCAGCGTCCCTACGGAAACGATACCCGCTTCAGTGAAGGGCGTCCGGTATTTTCGCTCAATCACCCAAATCCGTATGTGAACGAAACACCTGGTTTTACGCCGCCCCTGCAAAGAAATCCATATACAAATTCTACCCAGTACAATCCAGGACGCCGTTATCAAAATCCCGGATCCCAGTTTCTTCCGCCAGGAGCCCAGTTCCCCCCCCCTTTTGCTGGGCCCGGTTTTGGAAATTGGGGGCCGGGAATCCGTCCACCTTACAGAGGTTATCCAGGATATGGGGGACGCCCAGGGTACGGTGGGTATCCAGGGTTTGGAGGAGGCTTTCGTCCTCCCTGGGGAAATGGATTCTTTCCAGGAGGTCAAAACCAACCTCAGCGTGATCAACAAGCCTCCAATCTGGCTTCTTTTGATGCCAGGCGTAGACTTGAGAACGATCTTCGCAACGATCCCAGGTTTGTAGCAGGCGACCGGTTACAGGTAGATATAAAACGTATTGACAGGGTTGAACATGAACAGATCCAGGTGACTATGACCACCAGGGGAGGAGTCACGGGACAGGGAGTTGGATTGGAACGAATCTATCTCTATTCACGGGATGGAGCCTTCCTACGAGAACTTCAGCAGCCCCTGACCGGAACCCCTGGTTCTACCGGCCAGATGGAGCGCTATAAAGTCACCAACCAGCAGCGCTTTCAGATCGAACGCTTTCTGACTGAACGTGGTCTTAACCCCTATGGAGATCCGCTTGGAACCATGTACGCGGGCGGCGATCCCCTATTCAATTTTCAGGACGGGGGAAATAATAAAGAGGATTTGAGATTCAACTACATCCTCGCAAAGCACCCTTCTTTGATTCAGCTATTTGGGATTCAGAAGGATCAGCAGGTTGGTATACAGCCAGTGCAGCCGGTACCTTTGATTACTGAGTAATTTTAGGCCTTTAAATCAATCACCGTGCCCAGCATTTCATCCTCAGCCTGGACAACCTTCGCATTGGCCTTAAAATTCCGCTCACCTTTAATCAGGTCAGTGGTATTATCCACAGGATTTCCCTGCTGTCGCACAATACGGCGCGTAGTCGTACCGATGCCTTGTAGAGCTTTTTGTAATCCCGCCGGCGTTACCTGCATAGGAAGCATTCCCTTCAATTCTAATTATAAGGAAAAAACCAACAAGGACAAACAAATACAAGAATGGAAGATTCAGGAATCTATGAACTCTCAGTTTTTGGTTTCTGCTAAAAACTCCAGCATGGCCCTGGCGGCCATTACTTGAACTTCCTGGAAGGGAGAAAAGAACTGTGCCTGGATCAAGTCCCAGTCCTCTTTGTTCTTGAAAGTTGAGAGCAGCTCCAGGGCCATCTTTTTCTCAAAAGCATTTCCCAGAAGACTCTGAAGCATCTCACGAAGTTTGGTTCTTACGAACTCTTTTTCATTCATATCCATCAAGACTTTTAACACCGAATACCTTGCTTCGACGTCCAGGGAATCAAGAGTGGATTTCAATTCGTCAAGATGATCAATACTCCCCAACTCTGAAAGCAGAATTTTCACTGCGGCTGAAGATGCCTTTTCGTCCATCTTCTTCAGAAGATAACTCTTATAGGAACTTTCCCCAACTCTGATCAATGCCTGGGCCGCTAACAGCTTTACATGGATTGAGGCTGAGTCCTTAAAGATTACCTGAAGCCTTTCCCTGGCTTCCTTAGCGCCTAATTCTCCAAGAACTTTGATCGCCAAAACCCGAACTGCGTCGTCCGGATCAGATAGTAGATCAATATAAGCTGGGACAAGATCTTTGGTATGCAGTTGTACGAGGTACAGGGATGCAAGAAATCTGCCCTTGAGACCCGCAAACCGCGAACGATCTTTTAAGTATGGAAGAGCCCTCTTTTCGTCTCCTAAAAGACTCATGGAATAACAGGCTGTAATGCGAGTTGACTGGGAACCTCCTGGAAAAAGTCCCATCAGGTGTTCGCGGGCATCAAAGTCTTTGAGTTCCCCCAGGGCTCGTATAGCTTCCAATCTGAGTCCTGGCTCTTTTAACTCGGTACAATATCGAATGAAACTCCTTAAAACCTTGCGAACAACATTTTCATGGCTCTTTGAACTTTTCTTTCTCCAGGAAAGAATGGTTTTAAAGGATTGGGAAAATTGAAATGCTCTGAGTTCGACCTGGTACCTAAGACGAAAATATCGCTCTGGTAGATCCGGTTTTGAGCTGAGTCGATTAAGAATCTCCAGAGCTCTGGCAGGCTGTATTCGTAAAAAATGTTCCTCTGCATCATGAAGTTCCCTGGCATAGGGAGCCTGACTCTTATCACAGCATCCCAAAAGGAAGAGCCCTAGCCCTGCGGCCATCAGAGCGTATTTGAACATCATGATGTTGAAACCATCGTTGGTTCAGACACAAGTGTTAATGAGATTCACCCAGATAGTCCCTATGACCCAGGGAGTGAAAATAGAAAACCAACTTGCCTACAAGTGCCCAAAGGTCCTACAAATACAGTATAAAGAAGTTTATACATCTCATAGTATAATACCGATTCCAAACGTCGATGGTCCAGGTCATGATCGATCCCAAGCTCATTTTTCAAAACATAGAGAAAGAAGTTTCCAAAGTCATCATTGGAAGTCAGGAGCTTGTAGAGCATGTGATTGTGGCGTTTTTTTGCTCCGGACACGTCCTATTGGAGGGAGTCCCTGGACTTGGCAAAACCCTTCTGGTGAAGACTATAGCCAGAGTTCTCAATATAAAGTTCAAGAGAATACAATTTACTCCTGACCTTATGCCTGCTGACATTATAGGAACCACTGTTATCCATCAATTAGAATCTGGTGAAAGAGTCTTTCGTTTTCAAAAAGGTCCTCTATTTGCGAATATGGTACTTGCCGATGAAATCAATCGAGCAACTCCCAAAACTCAATCTGCCCTACTGGAGGCAATGGGAGAAGGAACCATCTCAGTAGCGGGGAAATCTCATCCTCTGGAAAATCCATTTTTTGTGATGGGAACCCAAAATCCTCTTGAAATGGATGGTACTTACCGGCTTCCTGAAGCCCAGCTCGATCGCTTCTTCTTCAAACTTGACGTGCCCTATCCCAATCTCGATGTCTTGATGAAAATTGTGGACAGCACCACAGCGAATCTTGATCCGGAGGTTTTTCCGGTGGTGGATACTTCTACGATTGAAGAAATGAAGAAAAATATTCGAGATATCCCTATCGCTTCCCATCTAAATGAATTTGCATGCAAGCTGGTCCTCGCAACCCAACCCGCCAGTTCCCTGGCTGCGAGAGTCAGTAAAAAGTACGTAAGAAATGGTGTTGGCCCTCGAGGGCTACAATCCCTGGTGCTTGCTGCTAAAGCCCACGCTTATTTCCATGGGGAATTCCATGTTTCCCGGGAAAATTTGATCAAAATGATTCTACCCACCTTTCGCCACAGGCTTCTTCTGAACTTTGAAGCCGAGGCTGAAGGACTCCGTGCTGATGAAATTCTTGAACAAATTCTTTCTCATTTTGATGAATAGCATTGACACGTACTCGTTCTTCCATAGAATTTGATACCTCATTCAAACTTACAATTCAGGAGAAGCTCAATGAATTCCAAACAACGAATAATCGCATGTGTGCTTGGCTGCAGCCTCACAGCCCTCACAGGAGCAGCAGATTTCCAAGATGGACTTAATCTTCTTCGGCAAAGCCTTCCTTTGCAAAAGAAAGCCCTGGATATCGCCGACTTTCTTAAGGCAGAGGATCAACACGCAGATAAAAACGGAAACCAATTTTTCAGGTACACGCGTCAAATTTCCGGAGTTAAAGTCTACGGCGAAGAAAAAGTAGTCATTATTCCTGAGAGAAATCCCAACCGGAGTGGATTACAGGCGATGCGCTCCCTCGATGAGCGTGAAATCAACATGATGGAATCACACCGATCTGCAGATGTTGAGCCTGAAATTAGTTTGGAAAGAGCTCTCACAGTTGCTATCCGGGACTTAAGAAAAGCTGGTCAGCTTCTCCATGAAGCCGTCCCCTCTCATCTGGCCCGAGCAGGCGAATTGGTTTTTTACCGAGATTTAGAAGATCAGTACAAACTGACATTTCATGTTGTACTGTCTGGAACCTATGACGGTTTAAAAACTACCTATGACTTCTTCGTAGACGCCAAGACCGGGGATGTCGTCGACAAGATCCAGAATATTTACAGTATTGCTGGTCACGGTGTAGATCTCACCGAAAACAAAATGCATGATTTTGATGTACAGCAGGATGAGGATGGAAATTATATTCTGAAGCATGAGGGACGCAATCTCCATGTATTCAATTCCGAGTTTAAAAACTTTTCCACAGATTCCGATGGAACCTGGGATTCAGAAGGCACTTCACGAAAGACAAATCAGAAGGCCGAAGTTGAACTCTACCTGAACATGAGTCGAACCGTGGATTTCTTCAAAGATAACTTCGGTTTTGTGTGGAAAGAGGGGAACTCCCCGGTTTTCGCAACCGCCCACGTAGGAACTGACTTTAATAATGCTTATTACTCCCCTTACCAGGGCGGATTCTTCTTCGGTGACGGTTCAGGAACTCCGAAAGGATTTGACTACCTGGTTAAGGGATTAGATGTTGCTGCCCACGAGTATTCCCATGGACTCATCGATCTCTATTCACCGCTTTCTTATTCAGGTGAATCGGGAGCACTCAATGAGCACATCGCTGACTTCTACGGCGCTATAGTAGACGGTGATGATTGGCAGATGGGTGACAATATCTCGATTGGAGATAATCCAGCCCTTCGTAATATGCAGGATCCCACCCGCGGGAAGGGGCATTTGATTACGGCAGGAATGAAATATTCGGCCTGGAGTAAACTGAGCAAAACTCACAACCTCAAGGGTCGGATTTACCCGGACCGTATCACCAAGAAGATCAAGTGCGGCTTCTGGCAGGATAATGGAGGGGTTCATATCAACTCGTCCATTTTCAACAAGTTTTCCTACCTGGCCGCTTCGGGAGAAGAAATCCGGTCTGAGGGACTTGGTCGCGAACTACTCTCTAAGATCTACTTTAAGATGCTTAAGGAGAAAATTCTTTCTAGCAATGCATCCTTTACTGATTTTAAAGCAGGCTTGATCGCAGCTGCGGAATTGGTTCTTGAAAATCACGATTCCAGGCAAGATTTTATGCAGACTCTCTCCAGTGCTTTTGAATGGATTGAGCTATAGGTCATTTTAAATAGGAAAGAGCCCGGGCAGATGCTCGGGCTCTTTCTTTTTTATCGAAATTGACAAGACCCTAATCTGGAAGAGCAGATTCGAATGGTCCCGCGTTCTATCCCCTGCCCTGATCGAACTTTTCAGGTTACACTAAAGTTAGTGTTTGAACGGATTCTGCATTTGCCGGTCATCGGGTCATCTCAGGGAGGAATCTATGAGCCGTATCATCTTCTGCTTTGCTTTACTTTTCCTGCTGACTATCACCGGGGAATGTGCACGACCATTCTATGGTTCGTTTACAAGCTACAAACCAACATCACATCAGCTTTTAAGAACGGCCAATGAACAGATCATCATTAGAACCAGGGCTCCTGGAACAGGATTTTGCAACTCCTGCCCACCTCTCACGCGTAAAGTAACCTATGGTTCACGAGCTGGAATGCGGGAGAAGTATGCTCCCATTCACAGAAGACCGATCAGCTACAGACTGACCCGCGAAGGATGCAGTGACACCATTTGCTGCACTCCACTGCGACAGCCCATCCTCATGCGGGGACTCTTCTAGATGATGTCCAACAAGAGTTTCTGAATCTATCAAGAATTTGTTCTTCTGGCCGGCATAACCCATGAAGGATTATTTCCAATCAGGTAGAATCATCCTTATCACAAGACTTTTCCTCTCGCATGGAGGTGAGGGAAAAATCCAGTCCAGGGAGGGTCTGACAGGGAAGGAAATCCATGAAAGCTCTCCTAAGCGCAGTGCTTCTCCTCTCAAGCACCCAGGTTCAAGCCCATCACGGTTACTGGGTACAGTACCACCCCACCCTTACTTCTTCATCTGCCCCTTATAGTTTTCAGGGAATGAGAGAACCGCGCCGAGTCTTGCGTATGCGGCCAAGGCCTGCTTCCTCTCATTGTTGTGCGAAAAAATATAACCACTCCTATTACAAACGGGTAAAGGCGAAGAACCTCCAGACTCGTCCCTTTCATTCTATGAAGGTCCAGACCTACGATGACAGATACCGCCAGCCACGCAGGGGAACTTATGTAACCAGTGAGATCTACTGTGTCCCCTATTGTGAACCCAAGAAAAGGCGTGGTCGATTCCTGGGAATTTTTTAGGCTGTTAAGATCATGGATTTCTTCTGGACAGGAAGAAAACTCCCGAGAAGTTGGGAATATTTGTCCATAGGCGTATTTGAGCACAGATAATGGCAAACCTTAAATTGCTATACTAAACATATCCAAACAAGGAAGATCAGGGCGAGAATCTAACCTGGTACATTGAAGAGGAGAAAAAATGAAACGCCCCACTATTCTATCTTTGTTACTCATTTCGATCTCGGGACTTAGCGCAAATCCCTATCACTACGATTATATTTACTATCATCCTTCATTGAGTGCTGATTCGGCTCCTTACAGCTTTTATCAGAAGCGTCAAATACCGGAAGTTCGTCGTGCTCCACAGAATGTAGGAGTACCCAGGCTCCATCGAAAGGTGATCTACACACCTGCAACCTATACTGCCTATGAGAAACCCGTTCGTTATGCTCCTACCGATCAATGCAGGATTCATAATAATGTTGTGAGGGAAATAAATGGTGGGTCGCCCCGCTACGTGGTGAACGGAACCTATGAAGTATGCGGTAGACAAACCAGAAACCGTAAAGTCATGTCAAACTTCAATTGGGCATGGCAGAGAGTCAGCCCTTACTACAGAAAAGCTCCTATTTACCTTGAAAAAAAACCGGAACTGCACCGATACCTCTACTGGGAAGATGAATACCACCGTGCGGCCCAGAGGGCTCAGAGGACATATTATTATCGGTAAGGAATTCCCGAGCGTAAGCATAGTCTCGGGGCTTCTCTTTGTGTTGCTCTCCCAGGTCCACTGGACCCGTGATTGTCGGTATTACCGAAACTGCGGCCAGTATTCAAGGGAAGCATACGACGTAACCTATACTTATCCCGGAGACCACTGGACATTTGAGAAAGAATTCCGTGGGGATAATACAGTTCTAACCTATAGAGATCGTCACACTGAAATCCCCTACGAGCCCCCGCAGAAATCGGCTCGTGAGCGAATTATTCAGGTAGGTCCACGGCAGGTTCCCCTTCCAGCTATGCCCCTTGAACTTGCTGCGCTTGAGGCAAACAAGGATTCGGTCCCACCGGAGGGTTCTCCCTTTGTGGAAGCTTACCAACATCCCAGCGCTCCCAAATACAATGGATCCCTGGTGCGGTTTGATGACGTTTTTCCGCTGTCCAGAAAGGTATATTCCTATGCGACGGAGCTTATGGATGAAGAGGGCAAATCCTACCGGATAAGAGTTGAGTGGGCTGCATACTATGAAGTTAGAAAACGTGCCATTTTCAATTTTTTAAAGAAGCGAAAACACGTGCATTACGTAAAAGTTACCATCAATGGACGACTCCTGTTCCTCATCGATGATCAGGTTGATCGTGGAGCCTATGACTACGAAGACTATTTTCGACTCGGAGCTAAAAAGTTCCGTATCCAGGCTCAAATGCAGACCAATTTCGAAGACTACTACTTTGGTTTAAACCTTGTAAATGTTCTCTGATTTGCTTTTCTAATCAGTACGCATTGATGATCTTTTGAGGGCAACTTCCTCAGAATCTACTTCAAATACTTTCACCAAATTAGTCTTTCCCTTCACTATAGTCTCCATGAGAAGTTTATGTCGCGGCGCTATGCGCAGCTGTTCAAGAGTAAATTCAGTAAAGAGAACCTTGCTCTCTATCCCATCTTTGGAAAGAGCTTCAACCCTGGCTGCCAGGTTTACCGAGTCACCCAACACCGTACGGGATAGCTGGCTTTTAGCGCCCAGATTTCCTACTACCGATGGTCCGGTATTCACCCCGAACCCTACATGGAACTCGGGGAGATTTTGAGAACGAAGGTCGTCGCGCACAAATTCCATGAGTGCCTGCATCTCAATTGCGCAGTTTAGGGCTGCCTCTGACTCTCTGAATCCATCGCTCTCTTCAAACACAGCCATGATGCAATCCCCGATGAGTTTATCCAAAGATCCTTTCCAATTCTCTATGATCGGGACCATCTGATCAAAGTAGAGGTTCAATGCCAGGATGATTCTCTCAGGTTCTACGTCCTCACAGATGCTGGTGAAGCCTCGAATATCACAAAATAAGATTGCTACCCTTCGCTTATCCCCTTTGGTTCCCAACTCCTTGCGGCCCTCTGTCACAGCTTCAACTTCGAGCATCTCCATATTGGTAAGGAAGTGAGACATGGTCTCCTTTTGACGAAGACCATCAACCATTTCATTAAAGGAATTGGCTAAAACCTCCAACTCATCACCGCTCTCAACCTTGAGGTCGCTCTCAAGAATCCCATCTCTAACCCGGTGAATAAACTTGCAAATGATCTCCAAAGGAACTCGAATCAAACGGCCGACACTGCGTTTAATCAGTATTCGGATGATCAGGTATAAGAGAATGAAAAGAACCACCAGGATAGCTCCGCGCAGGGAGTGAAAAAAGACGAGTCTCATGCTGTTTTCTTTAAATGCCTCCAGAATTTTCGTGACCGGGACATCCACTTCAAGAACCGCGAATTCATCCGAGTCCATCTCTTTGATTGGGGCAAAGGCAGACATCCACATGCCTCCCTCCTGTGACCTGCTCTCATAAATATCTGTTACGGCAGGTATTCCCTCATAGATCGTCTTCTCCATTTCCTTTGGAAACACGTAGTCATTGCCTATATAGTTTTTGGTACCGGACATTACTATGAAGGTGGCAAGCCTTTTTTTACGGTCCTTGAGGCGAAGAGTATAGATTTCTTCTTGAATTGAGTTTACTCTCTGGATCTCACGAAGTGCTTTCTGCACTCGATTGAATCCAGGTGTACCCCAATCGGGCTTTTCTCCCAGAAGGTCGTAATGGAGGTCAGTGTTGATGTGTAGAGCCCCACTTTGCGCAATTCCCAGTATCCTCCCTTGAATGCCTTTTTTAAGCCTGACCATCGCATAATCTCGGTCATTTCGATACATCTGGACCTCAAAGGGCACCAGTACCGCAAGGCTCACTAAACCAACACAAAGCAGGGTCAACAATACGCTTCGGTTTAACTTTTCACTGATGGGTTTTTGGAGCACATCTTGAACGGATTTCATCTTGAACCTTGCTGCAAACTGATCCTCATGGGAGTATACCAGCGAGCTCCATGGAATCTCACGCACGAAAACTCCCCAACCTATCTCTGCAGCCCAACACTTTCTTACGCTTCTATCTCCCGCTCCTGTTACTGGGAATCGTAGCCTGGAACTCTACTTTTTTCCCGGATCACTTTACGCTCGAGTTCCTTCTCTTCTTGTGGATCCTCGGACTAAGCCTTTGCTTTCCCTTTCTCACTCATCATTTACAAGATGGTTCGCGAACCTTTTTTATCTGCATTTTAGTAGGAATTGGAGCCAGGGTTGGGCTAATCCAGTCACCGGCATACTTTGAGGATGACTTTCATCGCTATTTGGTAGAAGGTCAAGCACTTTCAAATGGAGTGGATCCCTACCTTACTTCTCCTGAAGAGTTCGGAGACAGCATTCTATTTTCAAAAGTACAGATTCCACAGGAACTGCGTAAAAGCCTGTATATCCATAGTCTACAGGCTGGATATTCATGGATGCCTGCAATCTATCCGCCCCTGGTCATTTACTGGTTTTCTTTTTCTGATAGCCTGCAGGAGCTGGGGTTCTTTAGCCTGGCCCTGGAAATTTTAATTCTCAGCTTATGTTATCTCCTTTTACCACCCGCCAAACGATGGGTTCTTCTACTATGGTTTCTTCATCCACTTGTTTTGGTGGAGGGCTACCTTAACCGGCATTATGATCTTCTCATTGGCCTATGCCTTTTATTTACCTTGTGTTCAAAAATAAAGGGCTGGAGCAGAATTGCTGGTATTGCACTGGGGTTCGCCGTTCACTTGAAGGGTTACGCCTTGATTTACCTACCCTTTTTTTCAGGGAGGGTACTTCGCTTTGGAATCGGCTCCTTACTGCTTCTGGAATTCATTTCTTACCTATGGTACCCCACGCGCTTTGACTCCAATTCGAGTATGGAGCTATTCGTTAGCCTCTGGGAATTCAACAATGGAATCTTTACCGGGCTGAGGATTCTTGCCCAGCGCTTCATGGATTCTTCGAGTGCTACCCTGTACCTAAGGATTCTTTTCGCTATTTTGCTTGCTGCCGGCTGGCTATTTGTCTATAGACATCGGGAGGAATCCAGGATTTCTCCTTTTTTGCAGGTGACACTTCTCTTCATGTTGTTAAGTCCAGTAGCCAATCCGTGGTACTTCTTGATGAGCATCCCCTTCTTTCTCCTACCACCACAACAGCCGCGTCACTGGTTCTTGCTAGCTCCTTGTTCCCTGTACTATCTCCTCTATTTATGCGGAGATCCGCTCAGGGCACTATGGCTTACAACCCCGGTCACCTTGCTGATTCTTGTGCTTGCCCTTCGGAAAACCTACAATAAGAAGCCAGTGGTCGGAAGTCAGACTTCTGGCTCCTGACTTCCCATTCTGCTATATTTACACGCCGTCTTGGCAGGTAAGGATTGCCTCTCTAGCTCCAACGGTAGAGCACTCGATTCGTAATCGATAGGTTGCTGGTTCAAATCCAGTGGGAGGCTTTCTTAAGGTTCCCTTCCCCCAGGTCCTAAATCATCCCAGAAAAGTAAGAGGGCCATCAGGATCAATGAGACTACGACTCCAAAAAACTGTGATTTCAACGGGATGAAAATGGCGCAAATACCTATCAGCAACAGAGCGCCCAAAACCTTGAGAGCACTAGCCTTCATCGATCACAAATCACCCTTTGCCCAGGGACGGGCAAGATAGGGAAAGGTGGTCAAAAAGGTTCGATCATTGGAGTAGATCTGGTCCGTTACTACTCGGTCGGAAGCGGTGGGTGCCCCTAATACCGCCAAACCTGGATTAATCACCGCTGTGACAGATAGATCGATGACATTATCGGTCAGATGTCTGCCATACTCCATGAAGGCGGATCCCGCACTACCATCACCGGCAAGGATTTGACCATAGCAGTTCAGAAGATCTAAATCGCTCTGCTGAGAGGTTCGAGCAATACCGTCTGACGCGGCCTGTTTTGTAGTGCCAAATTCACAGGGATGTGAGGTTTGAACCCTGATCCAGTCAGGAAGCAAAACACCGGTGAGTGCAGCTGGCCAGGTTGCTGTTGTAAAGTTCGCTGCAGCATTACTGGCACCATTGAGATTCAACGCGCCTATAAAAGCCTGGTAATCCGGGCCAAAAACCACCAGATCCGAGGTTGGATCTGACCGGTTGGCAGAATTTTCATCGATGTGTGAGAACAGTTCCGGATCGGTCTTATGACGTGCCACGGGGTTAGCTGTCTCAAAAACAATATTAATCGATGGCTTAGCCAGGCGATCTACCTGAACCCAGGCCCCTCTTACACCGTCATTCAATCCTGCCCTCTTAACCCTCAGAGCTTTGCGGTAGGTAGCGCCATTGAGTTGAATGGTATCTCCAGTCGTAATACCGAGGCTACTGAAGCTAACTTGAAGGGCAATGGCGGCAATATTCTCACGTCCAAAGAAATCCACATGACTGACGTTTGAAGAAGCCAGAGTAGAGACATAGGCAGCTGAAACATTCCCAGCTTTGGTTCCTGTAGTCTGAGTAAGAAATGAAGCTACGAAACTCTTGTAACCAGGCATGTCCAGGTAAAAGGGATCATCTCTGAGGCCCGCGAAGGCGCTCAGAGTCCCAGCAGCATTTGAATTGATTCGTTTTGTGGAATCATTGGCTCCGACATCGCCGGTACTCAAATCCCGTGCATCATCTACATCGGGTCCGGCTACTACAGAACTCACGGTCGCGGAGGTTCCCCGGATGGTAACAGTCATCTCCTGATTACTTGTGGAGTTCAAGCCAAAAGTACAGTCAATCCAGCGATCTGCAGAACCATTGAAGTTTGAATCAATATTGAAGCTGTATCTCACCGTTTCATCAAAGAGGTCATTGGCATTGAAGCCTGCATAGACAACGTTTGGAGCTACGGTCATGATCAGGTTCAAGCGATCATTTGCAGGGGCTGGCGGAACCCAGGCGTAAACATCATTAATATCCGCCTTAAAATCCCTTGTGATCATCGATGCGTCTCGATGATCCGCAGCTTCTAAACTCAGATTCAGAAAAACCAACAGAAAAATGTATCGACTCATATTGTTCCCCTTAAGTGCTAACGGCAGAACTTCTGCCCAATTTTCCAACTCGTCTCGATCTCTGGAATCTTACCCAGATGAAGTTCATTGTTCGCTACTCTTCACGGGCAGTCTGACAGATTTCGATCCCGACTGGGATCTTCCCTGGGACCTTAATGCCTTCAGCCCCCTCAAAGCCGGACCATATCTCGGAACAAGTCCAAGAGACTTTTGATAATTAGCAGTGGCTTGCGCCTCTTTTCCCTGAAGTCTATATAAATCTCCGATCTCTACCAAAACCCACGCAGGTGGTTCCGGATCCATTCGGTCATAAGAATCTAGAGCCATATCCCACTGTGCGTGGGAGGCATCTAGTTGTCCCATTTTCTTGCTTAGCAATGCCTCACGAGCATGATAAAGAAAGCGAATCTTTGTCTTGGAACTAAGCTCCAATGCCTTGCGAGCTTCTGCAATTCGATCCTGGTGCAGGTATACCTCAGCAATCTGTCCTTGAATTTCTGGATCTGGATTCAATCGATAACAGGTTTTCAAAGTTTCAATCGCGAACTCATAGGCGTGTAGAGAATTTTCCAACTTTCCCTTCCAAATACAGGTGGAAATCTCATCTGGAGACTGTCTCAAACGCTTATTGACCAGGCTGTATGCGCGCATTAATAAGGAGACATCTGAGCTGATCCGTGCACTTTGGAATAACCGTTCCACCTCTTGGATACGAAAATCACTAGTCTGCCCACAGTGGAAATGCTGAATACAGCTAAAAGAATACAAAAATATGAACCTGAAAAGCAGTCTCATCGGTCAACTCCTTAACTGGAACCAGCCCTTGCGTAAAGAACCTTTTTCTCTGCCAGGGAGCTAACCATCAGAACACTATCCGAAGAAGAAAAACTCACAGAGCTGATGTCCTGAAGTTTTCCCGTGTTCACAATGAGACTACTACTAGCGGCAATGGTGCCTACTGTCAACTCTTTGAGATCCAACGCTCTAACCTGAAGTCCATCCACGTAAAAGAGGGTGTGGAAATCATCTTGAGAGCTCAATGCCAGGGGCTGTGAAGCGGGGGATGCCGCAATCATCGACACAGGGATTTCTTCCAAATTACCACTTTGAATTCCTGTGATTGGCGAGCGATAGATCTTAGCTGCTGATCCTGAAATGTCGTATACATAGATGTAGGTGTCGTCAGCAGCAAGCCCCGTGGGTTCAGTCAAACCTGAAGTAAAAACCGTTGGAGTACCTCCAGTTGCCGGAATCGAATAGACTCTTCCATCCGTGCCGTTTTTAGAGCTAAAGTAAAGGCTGGGGTTTGAGCCTCCAACATAGGCAAAACCAAGTGGAAGATCTACGGTAGAACCCAGGTCAAATTCCGTGACACTGTTCTGACTTGCGGTGTTTATCGAATACAAGGATCCTGATTGATGATGACTACTATCTGAAGGTCCTGATACCGTTTCCAATACATAGAGTATGGTCTGAGAAGCATCAAAGCCCATCCCACCCACATGAGTCAGTCTTAAATTTAATCCTGGTAAGGTGGTCACAGCTTTGCGAACTCTACTTAGAGAACTGCGTATTCCTGATCCATGCTCTATTTTCATCTCTCCTGTGGCAGGATCAATTACAGCCCCATAATGAACTCCATTTACATTTGCTATGGCCACGGAAGTGCTAAAGCCCTGTAGAACAGAATCTGAGCCTGAGGCAAAAGCATTGGAAAGGGCGATCGTCCCGGCAGCGAAGGAAATAGGCGCCGCGGGGGCGGGGGATGGCAGGCCAGAAGTGGAGCGGAGCTTCGAGCCGCAACCGGAATTCAGAAATGCAAATAGAACTAAAGTCCCAATAAACACACCTATTTTGTTCATGAGCTGACCTCCTGAGAAACAAAATCGTATATCGATGAGGAGATCTAACCAGACTTGCTACCCAGGATGCAACTGCCATAAACAAACCCATTACACTTTTCGGAAATTTCAGGTCACAGGTTTTATCCTCCTTCCACCCAAACAAATTTAAAGAAGGTTGTCTTAGTTTGGTCTCCTTGGATGACACTGTCCCTGGATTGGGGACATTTCATTTAGGGGAGCCTTGCCACCTGGTTTTATGGGGCATATGCTAGGTGTAAGGTTTGCTGCCGTTTCTCTACGAAATGGTAGACGAGCCTTACGCAGTGCTCATGCACTGAGAAACAACAAGGAGGTTGTTATGGTACATGGTGTACCTGGAGGACACGGACAGAGCGCATTATTAGCACAGCAGTCTGTGGGTACTCACGCTTTCAAGGAAGCCGTGAAGTCCCAGAGTCAGGCGCTACAGCTTTTAGGCGCTACCGAGGGAGCAGCTGATTCTGCAGCCCCCGCGTCTAACCTTCATCCATCCGCAGGTCATCATTTTGATATGACGGCTTGAGGTAGGGGGTTCGCTTGGCTCTAGGTCTTCCGAACCCCTTTTTGTTGATCCGCCATTCTCTTGAAGTTAGTCATGAATGGGAGTAACTCATGAAAAAAGTCAGCCGCATCATCACCGGATTCTATCTTCTACTAGTGATGGTCAGTCCGGTTTGTAGCAGCGACCCTGGAATTCTTGGATTGCTCGCTCCTCATCTGAGGGTTCCCTATTGGTTTGACGCAGAGGGGAACCCCCTCAAAGACGACTCAAAACTGCTCGATTGGAAGGGTAAGGTCATTTATATCCTATGCTGGCAAAGCTGGTGTCCCGGATGCCATTCATCCGGTTTTCCCACTCTCAAGAAACTCTCCTCGCACTTTAATTCTGAACCTGGAATCCAGTTTCTTAGCATTCAGACAGTCTTCGAAGGGCATAAAACAAACAGCCTCGACAGAGTGCCGGAAACCATGGCTAAGTATGGTCTCAAGGTTCCCTCCGGACATGATCCAGGATCAAAATATTCCTCAGGAGTACCAAATACTATGCGGGATTATAGGACCGGGGGGACTCCCTGGGTCATCATCATAAGTAAGAGTGGGAGAGTTGTATTCAACGGCTTTAACGTGGATCCCGATAAAGCAATCCCCGCATTGCGAAGACTGATCGAGGAGCCTTTATGAAAAAACTTGAGGACATACTGGCTACCATAGAAAAGGAGCGTGGCGGAGTAGCCACGATCCACTCGGCTTTTGAAGCTTTTCCCCCTGGAGTTGAAGCCCATTATCAATTCTATCAGCAGATCTTTCTTGGAGAGCATCTCCCCTTAAGCAGACTGGAGAGAGAATGGCTGGCTGTGAAAGTAAGTATCGCTAATGAATGTCCCTACTGCATGGGGCATCACCAGGAAGCACTTCGATTGCAGCAAGAAAAAATAGGGTTAGAGATGGAGGAACTGCGTAGAGATGCTTTGAGTGAGCTAGCACTCAAGCTCACTACGGAACCTTTTAAGGCGCACATACTCAAAGAGAAGTTTCTTAACGCAGGTTTCCAGGAAGCTCACTGGCAGCATGCTGTTTTTGTAATTTCCTATTTCAATTTCGCCAACCGTCTGGCTCATTCTATGCAACTGGATCTGGAACCGGAATTCGAGAACACTTGTAGCTGATGTTCCTGGATTTTTCTATGCGTGAAGTTGCCACCGAATTACCCGGCTAAACCAGGAATCTGTCGACTCCTTTGTTGATCTACGATGAGCTCATTTAGGTCATGAACCTGTAAGGGGCATACCGTTTGTCTTTCGGTTATAGAGATTCACTCAGGAACACGGAGTAACTTGGAGTCCGGGTAAAATCCAAACCAGGCAAAGGCGAAAAATACACCTGAACCTTCAGGCTCCAATTGAAACCTCTTTTTCCCATCTAAAAAACCTTCTCCCAGTGCATTCCAAGCTATCCCCGATTCTGAATCTATCAGCTTCCCCTCTTGCCACTTCAATTTTCCAAGGGTGTGAGGAGTTGTATTCCTAAATAGAGTCACATGTTCAATCACTTTGGAATTCGCGATTAACTTCCCGTCCAGGGCAGAATTGGCAATGGATAGGTTGAATACTACCAACTCCGTATCCCCAGCCTGTAGACTGGCGGATAACCTGCCTTTCATAGCTGACATTGGCAGGGCATATCGGGCATTTTTTGTCACCATACCTATCACCCTCTCCATCTTTCGCAAGCCCGAAGAATTACTTGGAACAGGGAAAAAGGGACTACCGGAATCATATCGAACATAAGGATTCTCACCATATCTTCGTCGGTGCCCGGTCTCTTGTGACAGGACTTCACCCTCTGGGCGCAACTTCTTGAAGGTTTTGAAGGCAATCATCTGTGATGGTAGTGGCTCAAGTATTTGACCGGTACTATCCCCCACGATTGCTTCTCCTGTTAATTGTTGCCACCAGGAGTGAGTGTCATGGTCCCACATGACCATATCGGAATTTCGCAGTTTTCCGGAGACTCCGAAGCGGTGGTTCTCTCCACTGAAGTGGGTGTTGTAGACTACGGCTGCATTGCAAAGGGGACAAAAGGTGACAATGAAGGAATGTCCTCCCAGTTCATCATTTACAATCTCATGCCAGGTCAAAATTCTGAGCGGGTAGGCTCGACTCTCTCCATATTGTTCAACAACGATGACAGGCTCTGAGTCATTAAGCCATTTCGAAGCAGTCTTGTTGCTGACAAAGTGAGGCTCATAGATGGGTGGGATTCCATCCCGTCCGGGACCGCCAGAGAGAATCGATCTAAATTTCACGCTTTTTTTCTTGAAATTGGTCTTATGCCAACCCTCTGCTCGCCATTGTTCTGGTCCCAGGCTCAAGGTACCTGAGGCCTCCGCGTTTGAACTCAATACACTCAGGAACAGACTCAAGATCACCAAAATTTCAGGCATTGCAGAAATTCCTTTCCAATCATCTTTGCCTCAGTTTTGTCTGCGAGAGATAGGAAACCTTACAGAGCTTCAAGAATGGGGTGATTTGGCAAAACTGCTATCCTACTACGTGCGATAATAGCACCACCTGTATTCGCCCATTCGGTAGGATCAAATCATCACATTGTATTGGGGATATTTTCATGAAGGCAATTGAACAATAACCATATGCTGAGAGAAATATATGATCTTTTGTTGGGGGTCTATGGGCCCCAGGGGTGGTGGCCTCTTTTGGATGTGGAAGGGACCAACCCAACCGCTACTGGAAGTTTTACCGGCTATCATCCTGAAGACTATGACTATCCAAAGGGTCCGGAGCAAAAATTCGAAATCTGGACAGGAGCGATTCTTACCCAGAACACATCCTGGATTCAGGTAGAAAAGGTACTTTTTAACCTGAAAAAGGAAGAACTCCTCGATCCCCAAAAAATCCTTCACGCCCCTCCAAAACTACTCTTGGATATCATTCGCCCCGCTGGATACTTCAATCAGAAATCAGCATACTTGATCGAATCTTCAGAGTTTTTTCTAAATTTAGAAGGGGAGGCTCCAGAGAGAAATCAGCTTCTAGCAGTCAAAGGAATCGGAGAAGAAACAGCAGACTCCATTTTGCTTTATGCCTATGGAAAACCAGAGTTTGTAATTGACACTTACACCCGCAGAATCTTAACCGCACTGTGCATCATTGAAGGAAAGGAAAGCTATTCCAAAATCAAATCTAAGTTTGAATCTTCACTGACAGCCGATGTAGCGGTTTACCAGGAGTACCATGCTCTCCTGGTGGAACATGCCAAACGTTTTTACAGCAAGAGACCCTGGGGAGTTGACGACCCTCTCAGTTCAACAACAGGAAGGTGTTGAAGAGGGATCACTTACGGGAATGCTGGGTCCGCAGTCAAAAAGTCCAAAATGCCTGCTGCGATCCCCTACAATCTCAAAATGAGATGAATATCGAGTTTCCTGGATCATTGCTGTGGTATTGCCGCAAACCGCCATGGGTCGATGGGCTTCAAAGAGATGGTGATCATCGAGTAAAAATGCCTCTGGACACTCTTCCATGGTTCCAAGGTAGGTAGCGAATTGCCCATAGTCCTCACAGCGATCCTCTAAGGTTTCCAACTTAAAGGCCCTGACAGTGAAGGAGCTAAACCTTGCAGATCCTACCAAACCCTTGATCCGTGGGTCCTGGATTTCAATGGAGGAACTTTCAACAATTCGAAAATCTGGACAACCCGCCTGGAACAGCAAACGCCGGAAATCCTCAAAGTAAAGGGCTCCGCCTAAACATTCCCCATAAACTTCAGGATCCCTCATGGCCTCGGCAGAAAGTCGGCGATCCACAAATACGTCAGAAAAATAAAGCTCACCACCGGGTTTCAGCACCCGAAAAATCTCCTGAAATACCTTATCTTTATGGGGACTAAGATTGATGACACAATTGGAAACAACCAAATCCAGAGAATTGTCTTCCAGTCCGATTCCTTGTAAGTCCTCTATATTTCCCAGGTGAAACTCTACATTTGGGTGTCTGTATCCAAACTTTGCGGTCTGAGAATCTTGATGTCTGATGGCAACATCCAACTGCTCAGCAGTCATATCCACACCAACCACAGTCCCATTTTTACCAACCAGTTTGGAAAGAATATAGGCATCTCTACCCGACCCGCACCCCAGGTCCAGTACTGAGACTCCCCTTAACTCCTGGGGCAGGGGGGAGCCGCATCCATAGAACTTACTGAGAATCTCTTCGTCGATATCAGACAAGATGCTCTTAAGCCGCTCAGGCATGGCTTGGAGATCACAACAGGCACTAGTTTTTAGATCCTGGGAGGTTTCCAAAACTTCTGAGTAATACTGCTGGACTTCTTGCTGTGTTTGTAGCGCTGGCTTCATATCCAATACCCTCCGACTAAACCTTAGTAAGCGAAACCTGTGGACCCTTACATGCTCCCGCGATGTATCCTGGTCTGCATACCTTAGAATGGGGTATCTTACACTCGATGAGAGTGCCTCTGCTACCCCCGGTCCGAAATACAAAGATCACCCTCTTTATCCTTCTGATCGGCTGGTCTCTCTTCGGTCTGGGTTTTCTCTATTTTGGAAAGTTCCAGGACGGAGGTTGGTACACTTGTGCCGCCAAGACTGTTTTACGGGGTTTATCGCCCTTTGAAGACTTCTACTACCCCCACACCCCCCATTATTTATGGAGTTATGCCACTCTCCTGAGTTGGATGCCGAATGCAGACCCATTTTGGGGTCGAATCCTGCACATTTTGCTTAGTACGCTAACCCTCTGTGTTTGTCTGCACCTTTTAGTAAGGGAAGCCCGGGATCGGTTGTTCTGGTTCGTAATGGTTCTCTTACTCAATCCCTATATGCTCCAATTCCTCTTTCAGATTAAATCCTATGCGTTGATCCAACTTCTCCTGCTGGGCTCGCTTTGGCAATTTCTCCGTGGAAATAAGGAAATCTCCTATTCTCTCCTGGCAATTCTGAGCATGTTTCGAATCAGCTTCCTCCCCTTGCTCCCCCTCTATATTTGGCTGGATCGGCGCCATTTTAGGCCTACGGCACTCCTGGCCTATTTCATACCCTTTTTGACCTTATTTAGCCTCGACTGGGAAGTAGTACTCAAGAATCTATTTCTGCCGATACCCTGGCCGGTCCTGAGTCCCAACCTCTTCAACCATGCTTACCTGGAGTCAAACTCCCTGACTTTAGTTGAAGTCATCAGCGAAAAAATCGGGTACATACTGAGATCCAGCCTCATTTTCATACCCTTTCTACTGACTGTACACTGCGTGAAACCCAAAAAAATTCGCAGTCTGCTTCTTGGACTGTTCGTAATTATTCTCATCGCTCATCTACCAGCTCAGAGACCTTTCGATGAGTACCTTGCACCTGTGTTTCTCCCCTTATATCTGATTCTCTTTCTACACGCCGACTTTGGTTCGTTTAGAATCAGGAATTGGACACTATTTCTACTCATTTTCAGCGCTTGTGTTACAACATGGCGAGGCTATCGAAGATTGGTATTTCCTTCTCAAATTCAAAGAATTGAAACCGTCATCAGCGAACTGGAAAAGGTGAAACCTGGAAAAAGGAGCCTGCTCTTTTCCTTTGACGGCTATCTCAACTCCTTTTTAAAGGAACCCGCACCCCTGGACACAACAATGGGCAGATTCAGTCTCCAACCAAACTTCACGCCTGAACAAGCTCGAAGTCTAAAAGTGGTTCATCCGGAATTTTTGTGGGATTGGATCGCCACAAAAAAGTTCTCATACCTCTTGCTTTCAGATTCAGAGATTCACATACTCGGCCACCATTCCCCTGGATTTTTAAACCATCTGAAGAGCCACTATACTTTGGTCCAAACCTTTGATTACCTCTTGGAAGTGAATGAAAAAACTCATTTGTGGGAGTGGGGAAATTCAAATCAAGACCCTTCTACCCCTATCTCTACCTTCCGGTAGGAATGACTTCTACCATTTGAAGTGCAGACAAAAACAGGACTTAAAGGTATATAATGGCTGCCATGGAAACTAATTTGATTAAACCAAATCTTGATGCGACAGTTCGCAAAATCACCTCCGTTTCTACCCTGCCTCATATTGCCTTGAAAATAGTTGAGTTAACCTCAGACCCTGATTCCACGGCGGCTGATCTTGAGAGTGTGATTCGCAGTGATCCTGCTCTCACTGCGAGGCTGCTGAAAATGTCCAACTCTGCTCATTTTGGACTCTCAGAAAGAATCCTAGAGATTCGCAAGGCAGTAATTTTCCTCGGATTTAAAACCGTGAAAGATCTTGCACTAAGCGCATCAGTCTGTGAGCTTTTTCGCAATGCGACTGAAATAGGAAGGTACCGACGTACTGATTTGTGGAAACACTCCGTGGGCGTGGCTCTCTGCTCCAAAGCCATTTCACAAAAAAGTGAAATGGGACTTGAAGATCATGTCTTCAGCACTGGAATTTTACATGATCTTGGCATCGTCATGATTGACCAATATCTTCATGATCACTTCATCGCGGTACTCACCCACCCACAGAGTGAAGATTTCCCTTTAGAAGATCTTGAAAATGAAATTATCGGTTTCTCCCACCAAGATCTAGCCAGGGAGGTGATTGGCAGCTGGAATTTACCAGGAGAGTTTAAAATTGCCGTATCAGCCCACCACCATCCAAGCAAAGCCTCTCGTGCTGACAGGCCTCTGCTGGCCGTACTGTACCTGGCAAATACCATGTGCAACGCAATAAATTTCGGCTTCGTAGAAACCAGGAAAGTGAACCCGGAAGAGTTTAATGTATCACTCCAGATCTTGAAATTTACCAAGACTGATGTACAAATCTTATTAGAGGATATGCCAGAGGAGTTTGAGAAGGCCAAGGACCTGATGGATCTAGCAGATTCCTAATTTATGGAACTACTCGATCTGCTCAAAGAAGATCGTAATTATCTCGAGGAACTGGATTTACCAGGAGACCTTGAGTTTTTATTGGCACCCCTTAATCTCCAATGGATTTGTACGGTAGCCAGGGTAGAAAAAGTCATAAAATCCGCGGGGAATATGCCGCAGCTATTACCCCCTCTTGATCAATCCCTGACACTAGATCCCGAAGGAATTCTCATCAGCGAATCTCTAGGAACTGTTCTAATCTTTCCCATCTTTTCTCCAACTGGAATGGAGGGAACTCTCAGAATGAGATTTGAGCCGGGCAAAGTAGACCAGATTCAGTCCTTAAGGGGTACCATCTCCCGACAGATTTTGACCCAGATCACCCGGGTAGACTCCCTTCGAGACCTCGAACGACCTTTAACCAGAACACGTCATTTACATAATGAATTAGAGACCCTGAGATCTAGATTCGAGAGAATCTCACTTGAAAACCTCCAAAAGCACCAGGAACTTTCAGAATATAGTTTGAAACTTGAGGATATGGTTCTGGAAAAGACCCGAGAACTTCAGGCTGCTCTTGAGAAAGCAAAGAGCGCTAGTGAGGCTAAAAGCCAGTTTTTGGCCAACATGAGTCATGAAATTCGAACTCCCATGAATGGTGTGATAGCAATGACAGAGCTCACACTCAATACCAGGCTTACAGATGATCAAAGGGAGAATCTGGAGATTGTGAGAACCTCGGCACACCATCTCCTGGAAATCATTAATGACATTCTCGACTTTTCAAAGATTGAAGCAGGCAAACTAACCATTGAATCTATTGAGTTTCATCTCATGGATGTGTTTCAGCATGTGTACGATTCCCTTGGAATTAAAGCGTCCGAAAAAAAGCTGGATCTATTGCTGGATTGCGAACCTGGTATCTCAGGGACCCACCGTGGTGATCCCGTTCGCCTACGACAGATTCTAACCAACCTGGTGGGAAACGCTATCAAGTTTACCCCAAAGGGATATGTAAAAATCAGGGTTCGGAACAAGGTGCAAGAATCTACAAAGGCTGTTTTATTTAGCATAGAAGATACAGGCATTGGAATTCCCCAGGATAGACATAGTCAAATTTTTGACTCCTTCACCCAGGTAGACGGTTCTACAACGCGTCAATTTGGAGGAACGGGTTTGGGTACAGCTATTTCTAAACAGCTCATTGAGCTAATGGGTGGAAAAATCTGGTTAGAAAGTGAGCCTGGCACTGGTAGTAAATTTCAATTCCAACTTCCCCTGGAAGAAATCAGCCTTGAACCAAATCCACTATCCTTCTCCGTAAAGGATTCTAAGATACTGGTTTGCTATGGCGTAAAAGAGCCCGTAGAACTTCTCAGTAGCTATATCACCCAGTGGGGTTGTTCAGCCCTCAAAGTAGAAGATGACTATGACAAATGTCTCAAGATCCTAAAGAAGTCTGTCTCGCAGCAAAATCCCTTTCAAATCTTCATTGCGGATGAGAGTACTTTTCCGCCCTCCAAGCAATTTGAACGTTTTCTTCACCTGGTTTCCTCCATTCAGGGATTACAAACCTTACTTTTGATCAGTCGTGATTCTCCTCTTCTGGAGGAGGAATTTGAATCGAGGCTCTCTCATACCAGCATACTCAAAAAACCATTTCTTCCCGATGCTCTTGGCAAGAAGTTAGTTGCTTCCCAGTTTGGTTTCTCGCTTCATCGTGGAAGTTGGGAAGGCACTGCTAAGAAACCTCTTAAATCTGAAGAATCCATACCTGATGCTTTCGATCTCAGCGATTTGATCTCAATGGAAGAAACATCGGGCGAGGTCGTTTTTGAGATGATTCAGCTGCTGATCCAAACCATGGAATCGGATCTGCCATTGCTGAGAGAAGCCATCCGTGAAAATATTCCTGATACGATCTCTCGCCTGGTTCTGAGCCTCCAGGACACCTGTTCCTTCTTTAAAATTTCATCTCTCCAAAATCTTCTTTCTTCGCTGGAAGAAAATTTGAAGAGCCCTAGAAACACTTTGAAGGAAAAGGAAAGACTCTTGAATGAAATTGAAGCAAATTGGGAGAGTCTCCAACCCAAGTTCCTTGAAATTCTCAATGAACAGTCGTTAAAAGAAAGCACATGACAGATCCCTGGTCGGAATCTCTACACAGTAAAGAATTTTGGGATCAGGTATTTCCTAGTGCTTCGCTCATACTTTTCGCAATTGACCAGGAGGGAATCCTAAGATTTGTCAGCGGAAGAGAGATTGAACAACTGGGAAGGAGACCCCAGGAGCTCACCGGTAAATCATTACTAGAACTCTTCCCCGAGGAATCTGGAATTTCCGAGGGAGTCCAACGAGCCCAAAAGGGAGAAAAATACAGAGGTCCGGTATCTGTTGCCGGGCTTGTGTTTGATTTTTCTCTTAATCCTATCCTTGATTTGAATGGCAAAGTTCTCGGGGTTTCAGGAGTGGGTACGGATATAACTTCTGAAGCTCGAATGGAAATGCAGGTTCGGGAAAGTGAAGAGAGATTTCGTATTCTAAGTGAGGCTACTGCTGAAGGAGTCGCCATCACCAAGGGAGGTACCATCGTCGATGCTAACATCAGCCTTGCAGGGATGCTTGGAGTTCCCAGTTATAAACTCCTGGGAACATCCGTATTAAATCTCTTTCCGGCTGAGTCTCAAGAAGAACTTAGATCCCATCTAGCATCTGGCGAGCCACAATTGATGGAAACCCGCCTGAGAAGCAAAAACTCAAACTGGTTCCCTGCTGAAGTTGGCTCTAGACCGCTTCCCTTTCACGATCAGGAAGCCCTTGTAGTCACAATTAGAGATATCACCGCCCGGAAGAAAGCGGAGGATCTCATCCAAAAGAAAAATGATGAACTTAACAGTATCAATGCCGAACTCCAATCAGCTAATGACAAACTGCGCGATGCCTATTCCCGTCTCCGCGATGCCCATCAGAAAAGAAAGTCAATCGAAGAGCAGCTAATTCTGGCTGAAAAAAGAGCGTCCCTGGGAACAATGGCGGCTGGAATTGCCCATGAAATAGCGCAACCTCTCAACGGTTTAAAAATAATGGTAGATGGTATGGAGTATTGGTTTCGCCAGGGAAAGAAGATCGAATTTCCAATTATTCGAGAAAAGCTAAAGAAAGTCTCTAACCATGCCAACCGTATAAACGAAATCATCTCCTATATGCGAGCTGTTTATAGAAACCGCGAGACTGTAAATCTAGAAAGGGTAGATCTGAACCAGTCGATTAAGGGTGCCGTCGCCATGATCGCCAGTGCCTGTGAAGATGAAGAAATTCGAATTGAATTGTCTTTAGCAAAGGACCTTCCCCAAATACTCGCACAGCCCCTGCAGGCTGAGCAAATCGTTCTCAATCTCACCCAGAATTCGATTCAGGCACTTCGAGGAATTGAGTCCAATGACCGGTGGATCCAGATTAAGACCTGGGTTTCCAGAGAAACGGTTCGTTTCCGTATCGGTGATAATGGTGTGGGACTGGGTCAGGAAATTGGCAGGATTTTTGACCCCTTTTACACCACTCATGAGGCCGGCGGCGGTATGGGATTAGGACTGTGTATAGTTCAAAATCTTATTTCGGCATGGAATGGAAAGATCAGGGCAAGTAACCGAAAAAAGGGCGGGGCCTATTTTTCCATTGAACTCCCCATCGCTCAGTCAGCTGAATCGATGCTCAAAGACGGAGTTCAAGCTAAAAGCAGGGATGGTACGTGATATACTGGTCTAACTCCATCTGCCAGCCTGATGGATCTTACCAAATGGTAGTCAAATGAGAATCCTACTGGTCGACGACGAGAGTAATAGTAGGGAAAGTGTGGCTGAGTTTTTATCCGAGCTAGGTCATCAGGTGAGCCAATGTGATAACGCTCAGAGTGCCATCGAAGCTCTTGGAACTGACACATACCCTCTCATAATTACAGACATAAGGATGCCGGGTATTGACGGCATTGAATTCCTGCGAAGAATTAAAGCATCCTCACAAAAGGAAGCGGACGTTATCGTTTACACCGGACATGGAGACGTTGACACCGCTATCGCAGCTCTCAGACTAGGCGCGTATGACTATCTCCAGAAGCCTATCAATGTTGATGAGCTCGCCCTGTTAGTCGAAAGAACAGCTGAACACCAATCCCTGCTCCTTGAACGTGACCAACTCACTACCAAATTCGATGAAAAAGTCCAGCAGGCCACTGTTTCCCTAAAACAGGAACTTGAAAAGGCCAGAGATATTCTGGCGCATACCACAGGAATAGGCAGCTTTCTGGCTCCATCAAATGCGATGCATCAAGTTGTCTCTCAAGCCTTGCTATATCATCAAGAACCTTCCCTGTCTGTTGTAATTGAAGGAGAGACGGGAACAGGAAAGGAGCTTGTAGCTCGGTTGATACATTTTGGCCAGTCAGGAAGTTCATTACCCTTTGTGGATATTAATTGTGCTTCACTCTCGGCAGAACTTTTTGAATCTGAGCTTTTTGGGTATGAGGCTGGCGCTTTCACAGGAGGAAAGCCTCAGGGCGAAAAAGGCAAGCTGGCGCTATCTGAGGACGGGACTTTATTCTTGGATGAGATTGGAGACATGCCAATCAGGCTACAGCCCAAACTACTAAGAGTTCTTCAGGACCGTACTTATTTTCCGGTCGGAGGACTCAAGAAATTGTCCTTTCAGGCGCGAGTGATCTGCGCGACAAACAGAAATCTGCAACAAATGGTTGAGACGAGTGACTTCCGCAGAGATTTATTTTATCGCCTCAACGTCGGTTATATTTATTTACCCGCCTTGCGAGATCGTCCCGACGAGATTGTACCTCTTGCCCAGTATTTTCTGGAACGTGAATCCAAAGGAAAGCGAAAGGCCTTCCAATCCATCTCCACCTCTGCTCAAAAGCTCTTAAGGTCCTACCGTTGGCCTGGAAATGTTAGAGAATTAGAAAACACCATTGAAAGAACTGTTCTTTGCTGGGATCATACCGAGGTTCTGCCCGAACATCTTAGCTTTCTTAGCGAAGAAACTCCCACAGAATCCCTATTTAGTTCTGAACAGAGGAAGGAATTGAATCTAGAGCAATTTGAATTACCGGAAGGACCAATCAGTCTCGAAGAGCTGAACAAGCAAGTCGTCCAGAAAGCCATCGCCAAGTTTAAGGGGAATAAATCCAGGACCGCTGCCTACCTCGGGATAACTAGAAATGCTCTATACAGTCGTTTGAAGAAATTTGAAACGCAAAATTAAAGAGTGAAACCATGAACATCCTTTATCTATCACCGCATTTTCCCCCGAATTTTTACCTTTTTCCAGCAAAACTGGTCGAGAGAGGAGCACGAGTTCTGGGGATCACAGATCAGCATGTTTCCCAACTAAGGTTAGATTTACAGATGTCACTCTGGGACCATATCCAGGTTAGTGACCTCCATTCGACTCAGGAAGTTCATGCGGCAGTTGAGAATTTCCAGCGAGACCACGGAACTATCCATAGAGTAGAGTCCCACCTGGAAACCTGGCTTGAACTCGAAGCTGACATTCGAAAGAAATACAAGATCTTTGGGTTAAAGGAGGGACTTGAGGCCCTGAGAAGAAAATCACTAATGAAGGATTTTTTTTCTGAAGCAGGAGTGACAACGGCCCCTTTCCGCATACTTGAGGATTATGATTCCGCCCTGGAGTTTGTGGCAGAAGTAGGCTATCCCATCATCATCAAGCCTGATACGGGAATCGGAGCCCAGGATACCCACAAGATTAGGAACCTGGAAGAACTTCAATTCTTTCTCGAACGAAGAAAGCCTTACCCCTATATTATGGAAGCCTTTGTAACGGGTGAGATAGTAACCTTCGATGGACTTACCAACTCCAATGGTGACATCGTCTTTTTCACCTCACACGAGTATAGCCTGGACGCCAGGAAGATCGCGTCCGAGGCACGTGATTTCTATTACTATAATTACAGGGAGATCCCCGAGAAACTAGAGAAAGCCGGGACTCGATGTTTAGAAGTTATGCAGGTGAGAGAGAAGTTTTTTCACCTGGAGTTTTTCCGGACTGCGGATGGCAACCTGGTTGGTATCGAAATTAACCTTCGCCCTCCTGGAGGGATGACCACGGATATGATGAATTACGCCCATGATATGGATGTCTATGACCTATGGGCTGGAGTGGTGACCGGCCAGATTGATTCTTATGAGTTAGAGCGAAAATTCCACTGCGCGCATGTTTCCAGACGCAAGCGCTACGATTATAAATATAGTCATGAGCAGATCCTTGATATGCTTGGCGATAGATTGAGCCTATACTCGGAGCTTCCTGCTATATACGCAGAGGTCATGGGAGAGTTCGCCTATCTTGTACGATATGAAACCCTTGATGAAGTACGTGAAGTTGCTAGTCTTATCCACCAGGCACCCGACAACGTATAGGTAGGTGGCTTGTGGGAACATTACTGCGCCAGGGTAGAGTCCATTGCCCGGATGGGGCAAGAACCGCTGATCTGCTGATTCAAGCAGATCGAATCTCACTCATAGCTGAGAAGATTGACCCCTCTTCCCATGAAGTCATTGATTGTACAGGATTAGAAGTTCTTCCCGGCTTAATTGATGCCCATGTTCACTTCAGAGACCCGGGGAATCCGGATAAAGAAACCTTTGCCTCCGGCTCCAAAGCCGCTGCTGCTGGCGGAGTTACTACGGTACTGGACATGCCCAACAATGTTCCTCCCGTATGCACCCCTGTAGATCTCGAGCAAAAACGTAGAATAGCCAGCTCCTCTCATGTGAATTACGGACTCTATGTACTGGGGTATCAAGACAATTTAGACCACCTGGCATGCTTTGAGAACATTCCGGGTATTAAGGTCTATTTAGGGAGCAGCACCGGGAACTACCTGACGGAAGACCTTGGGGTACTCATCTCTATACTAGAAAGAGCCAGAGTACCGGTGGTTGTACATGCTGAAAATGAATCCCTGCTCAAATACTTTACATCCCTGCACAACAATTCTCATCTACACCACAAAATTCGTGATCCCCTGTGTGCCCTGGTTAGCGTGGCGGAATCAACTCTTAGTGCTGACTATTTTGGAAAAAGACTCCACCTTGCCCATGTCTCTACCCGTGGGGAAATTGAGTATCTAAGGCGCAACAAGACCCACTCTATTACGTGTGAAGTCAGTCCCCACCATCTCTTTCTCAATGAAGCCTTTTTTCTGGCGGAGGGTAACCGGGGAAAAATGAATCCCCCGCTTCGCCGTTGTGAGGATCAAGACGCACTGTGGATGGGAATTGAGGAGGGTATAGTAGATATGATCGCTACAGATCATGCGCCACATTCCCTGACTGATAAAAATTTAGCGTATCCAGAGGCTCCCTGTGGGGTGCCCGGAGTCCAAACTCTACTGCCCCTGCTTCTCAACGCCGTGAATGAAAATCGTCTTAGCCTGGAAAGATTAGTCCAATTGTGCAGCCAGAGGCCAGCGGAGGTCTTTGGAATTACAAACAGGGGCATCATAAAATGCGGCTATTTCGCGGACCTCGTCCTGGTTGATATGGGCATGGAAACGGTTCTAAGGAATGAAGATCAGCACTCAAAGTGTGGCTGGACTCCCTTTCATGGAATGAGAGTTCGCGGATTCCCGGTAAAGACTCTGGTAAATGGAACTGTCATATATGAAAAGGGTGAAGTTTCAAGCAAACATTGTGGGCGAGAAGTCAACTTTGACAATAGGGAAGGAGAACCGAGTTGAATTTATCCGTGGAACTTGCGGGAGTAATCCTTAAACATCCAATCTATAATGCTTCCGGACCACTTTGCACTACCCCCCAGGACTTGGAAGGACTGGCAAACTCTCAATCCTCTGCCGTCTTGACAAAATCTTGCACAATTCTACCCAGGGAAGGAAATCCTACTCCTCGCTATGCAGACTTCGAAGGAGGGTCTATCAACTCCATGGGATTACCCAATCTTGGGGTCGATACCTACCTTAAGATACTGCCCAGTATAAAAGTACCTGGGAAGCCGGTATTCGTAAGCTCTTCTGGAATGTCCTTCGAAGACCAGGTCGAAATCGTCACCCGCTTAAGCATGTCCGCAGAACTTCAAGCTATCGAACTGAATCTCTCCTGCCCGAATTTGGTTGGAAAGCCGCAAATTGGATATGATTTTGACCAAAGCCAGAAACTCATTCATGCAGCTAGCAAGGTATGTAAACATCCCCTGGGGGTGAAATTACCACCCTATTTTGATTTTTCTCATTTTCAATCCATGGCAGATATTTTAAATGAAGCTGACATTCAATACATTACCTGCATCAATAGTCCAGGTAACGGGCTTGTCATCGATGCTGAAACAGAGACGACCCTTATTCGCCCCAAGAATGGATTTGGAGGAATCGGTGGACCCATCATAAAGCCGTTTGGTCTCTCTAATGTTTGTAAATTTCGTGAGCTTCTCGACCCTGGAATTCAGATCGTAGGTGTGGGCGGAATTGAAACGGGAATGGATGTGTTTGAGTACATCCTTGCCGGAGCCGATGCCGTTCAGGTTGGCACGGCCTATATGCAGCAGGGACCTGAAATTTTTGAACGCCTTGTTCGCGAGTTAACCCAGGTCATGACGCGCAAAGGCTATGCTTCTCTATCCCAGTTTCGGGGTAAACTCAAGGTAGCTTGAATTGGTTAAGTAATTCCTCAAAAGCCTGTCTTGACGCTTTTGCGAATCCCCTGGGGCCCTCAGCTGAATTCTCCCAGGCATATAAAATTGAGGAACTGGCATTAATTCGGTGGAGACCGGAACCAGAGGAAGAAATTAACTCTCGCAGGGGATCTATAGATGCACCCTGGGCTCCTATTCCAGGAATCAGCAATGGAATTTCAAAATCCATAGCCTTGGATGTTTCTAAAACCTCTCGGACAACCTCTGGATGAGTACCGCCCACAACGGCGCAAATGCCAGCCCTCCGATCATCGAGAATGTGGTCTAAGACGTGCATATAGAGCGGCTTCCCATCAAGTGAAAGCTCTTGAAAGTCCTGGGAGCCGGCATTAGAGGTCTTTACTAGAACATAGATGCCTTTACCCTTCTTCGAGTATTCAAGAAATGGCTCTAGTGAGTCCCAGCCCAGATAAGGATTGACGGTTACGGCTTCAACTCCGAGTTCATCAAATACAAACCTTGCGTATGCCTTAGCGGTTTTTCCAATGTCTCCTCGCTTAGCGTCAAGCAATACAGGAATACCTCTGGAGTGAATTGCCTCAACGGTTTCAAACAGAGCTTGAAATCCTTCAACTCCATATTGCTCAAAAAACGCGCTATTGGGTTTGATACAAGCGGGTCTTAGACCTGCCTCGTCAAGTTCTTCGAGAATCAATTGAAAAAATCCAACAATTCTCTCCCGGGAACTTCCCTGCCTGAGGGGAATTCTCTCCAGCAAGGGATCAAAACCCAGGCAGATGAAATTTTCAGCTCTTGAAGTGCTATCCAATAGCTCTTGACGATAGCTCATCTGCACTCCACTGATTCCCATGTCATAGGATCAGCATACCAGCCTTCCAAGGCTGCTAACTCAAATTTTTTCAGATTACCGGTCTCCTTCAAAAGGTCAAAGAGATGAGCAAAAGAACAGAGAGAATCATAGGGCACTCCGAGCTCCTCAAAAGTGGTCGCGGCTGCCGTAAAACCATATGAAAATATGGACAGACAACTGACAACTTTGGCCCTGGCCTCGCGTAAAGATTGAATCGCGTTGATAGCACTCCCGCCCGTCGTTACTAAATCCTCGATCAGGAGTATTCTGAGCCCAGAAACTTCGCCTCCCTCAATTTTCCCCTCACGACCATGAGCTTTGCTTTTACCCCGCACATAAAACATGGGAAGATCGAGTTCGTGAGCAAGCCAGGCCGCATGGGGTATGCCAGCGGTGGCTGTTCCTGCTATCGCATCTATGTTTTCCAGATCAACTCTCTTCACAAATTCAGAAATGATACTATTTCTTTGATTTGGATTTGAAAGTAGAATTCGATTGTCGCAATAAACAGGACTTAGCATCCCGCTCGCAAATCGGAAGGGCTTTTCCAGGCAAATTTTCAGAGCTCCAACATCGACCAGAATCCTGGCTACTCTCGCACCAGAGATCTCAGACAAACTTTAATTCCTTTTCATTTATGGTACCTTCACAATAGTGGCACTCAAAGACGCCCGGTCCGTGGTTACGGGAATAAAATTTGGAAGGAATTTTTTCAAAATTCGTGATGCAGCTTGGATTCAGGCAGCAAAGAATATCATTGAGTTCCTTCTCTACATTGACCTTGTATTTCTCTACAATCTTGAAGTTTCTAATCACACTGATCGTTGCATCCGGCGCTAGAAGTGAAATTCTATTGAGGTCTTTGGGTTCAAGGAATGCATTATTGATTTTGATAAAGTCCTTAGCATCATGGTGACCACTCTCAAAATTGCAGCCAATCATGACTTTGCAGTTTCCCCTTTTAATGAGCTTAATGAGTTTGAGCACTTCGAGGACCTTAAGAGCCTCACCAGCTTTAATATGGTCTATGACCGTTCCATCTCCGATGAACTGGATTTGCTTGGACATCTTGCTCACCTCATTAAGAGTAGGTAAATCAGAGCTTCACGCACGGTTACACCATTGCGAGCCTGCTGAAAATAAGCGGCATGCTCTGTAGAATCCACATTTTGGTTTATTTCATCCACCCTGGGCAGCGGGTGCAGAATTCTAAAATTAGATTTTACATCCAAGATATCCGCCTTCTTTAAATGATAAGCGTTGCTGACTTTTTTATACTCCCTCTCATCTCCAAAACGTTCCTTTTGAACCCTGGTCACGTAAAGGATATCAAGATCATTCACAGAGTCCTTATAGTCTTCGAACTCCTGAAATTCGATATTCCCTTCTGAGAGAAATTTTTTAAACCTGGAGGGAACTCTTAGAGACGGGGGAGAGAACATACTGATTTTACAGTCAAAATGAGCTAATGCCATGAGAAGGGAATGGACCGTTCGCCCGTATTTCAAATCACCCATGATACCGATGTTTAATGAATCCAGCCTTCCCTGGGTTTCTCGAATGGTGTAAAGATCAAGCAAGGTTTGGCTAGGATGCTGGTTAGCTCCATCTCCAGCATTGATCACAGGAACTGAGACAATTTCACCCGCATAACGAGCGGCACCTTCCCAGGGTGCTCTTAGCGCGATAATATCGCAGTACCCCTCTAATATCTTCATCGTGTCATAGAAAGATTCTCCCTTAATGAAAGAGCTATTCTTAATATGAGAGAAGCCAATTACATTCCCCCCGAGGCGTTTCATAGCAACATTGAAGGAAATTTTTGTTCTCGTGGAGGTCTCATAGAAGACCGTGCCAAGAATCTTACCTTGAAGATAGGTGTGCTTTTCGGAGTCAGCTGAAAGTTCTTTAGCTTTATCGAGTATGTGAATTAGCTCTTCTCTGCTAAAGTCACGAATAGAGATGATGTCCTTTTTAACCATTACAGCCTCTCAGAACCATTTCTCACCTCTCAACTAGTTTTTTAAGCACTGTAATCACACAATTTACTCATGTCAATCAAGTTCCCTCAAGGGTCAAATTGGGAAAGAGAGAATGGGGTATAGAGAAGAGAGAATTATTCGTCCCGGGTGTGGGAATTTCATGGTCGCGAAACTATGAACTCCGCGGATCTCGGTTCACAATATCTCATCAAGAGCCTGGAAGAGTTCTTGCTTTCCTGAGACCTGGCGGATTCCACCGCCGGAAGCGTCGCCCGAATGTATTTCCAGGGTTGCCTGGGGATCCTTGAGGAGATTACCTGTGAGAATGCCTAGCACGGAGTCATTCTTTGAGATAACACCTTTTGAGACTAATTTTTGAATTCCTCCTACAGTACAGCAGGAGGCAGGTTCAGCACCAATACCCGCTCGGTCCACCGCTTCCTTCGCGCCTCTAATTTCCTCTTCACTCAGCTCCTCTACAACTCCATTTGTTTCCTTGATAATTCGTTGAGCCTTTTTCCAACTCACGGGGTTTCCTATTTGAATGGCGGTGGCCATGGTGTTGGCAGCCATAGGTTTCAAGGAGATACTTCCTGCCTGAATCATCTGATAGAAGGGATTCGCTCCCCTTGCCTGAATCACAGCTACCCTCGGCATTTTCGAGATGAAACCAGCCTTATACAGTTCCCTCAGGGCTTTGCCAATTGCTGAAGTATTGCCGAGGTTCCCGCCGGGTAAAACAATCCAGTCGGGGAGTTCCCAGCGTAGATCATCGAGGGCTTCGATGAGGATTGATTTCTGGCCTTCAATTCGATAGGGATTCACTGAGTTCATCAGGTAAATACCTTTTTCATAACTCGCTTCCCGAACCATTTCAAGAGCCTGGTCAAAATCCCCTTCTACCTCGAGTGTAAGAGCACCATAGGCAAGGGACTGAGACAGCTTTCCCAGGGCAATCTTTCCTCTTGGTATGAGCACCACGGCTTTCATCCCCGCAATGGCGGCAAAAGAGGCCATGGAAGCTGAAGTATTTCCCGTGGACGCGCAAACCACAGCCTTCGCTCCAATGAGCTTTCCAATACTAGTCGCCGTAGCCATCCCCCGATCCTTGAAGGAACCCGTAGGATTTTCACCCTCGTGTTTTAGAACCAAGCGGGTTAGATCACAGAATTGATCTAGCTGGGACGAGCTATACAGATTGGTGTTCCCCTCCCCTCGTGTAACCACGAATTCCTCTGGCAGCGGGAGTACCATTTCACGATAGCGAAAGACTCCTGAACGATCTGCGGGAGAGCGAGAGAGTCTTCGTTGGTCCCATAGTGATTTTAACGCCTGAACATCATGGGTCAGGTTTGAATTCACTTCCAGTAAATCTCCGCATGAACACAGGGAGTCTGGGTGATCCCATGGATAGGTTTTGTGGCATTCAATACACTCTAATGAACATGATTCAGTCCAAGACCCTGGCACCATCGCTGTCAATCCTAACCTCTCGAGCAGTAGCCTTTACTCCCATGGAACCCCAGTAGGATTTTAGAGTCGAGAGAAGTTTTCTAACCCTATTGGTATCGGCACAAGTGAAGAATATGGTGGGTCCCGAACCACTCAGGGAAAAACACAGTGCTCCCCCAGTCATCGCTTGTATCTTCACCTGAGCGAAACCTTCAACCAGTTCAGCTCTTGCAGGCTCAATGATGTGATCATCAATCCCACGCGAGAGTTTGAGCAAATCTTTTTCATAGAGACCGCATAGCATAGTGCTCACAGAAGAAAGCTGTTCTATCACGCTAGGCAGATCCACAAGCTTGGGGATAACCTCCCGCGCGCTCTTGGTCGACACCTCAAGATCAGGTGTAATGATTCCCAGTGGAATTTCAAAATCTGGAATGATTCGGCTCCAGCGCAGCGGTTTCATGCTCTCGATGACCAGAAATCCTCCCAACAAAGATGGAGCCACATTATCCGCGTGATATCCGGAAACTGCCGATTCGGCTTCAATACAGGGTCCCAGCAGGGATTCTTTCTCCAGCGGGACCTTTGCCAAAGCATTTACCGCAACGGCGGCAGCAGCTGCCGAAGCTGCACTTGACCCCAGCCCCGAATTAAGAGGCAGCCCCTTAAAAAGAGACAACTCTACCCCGAATTCTTCACCAGTCTTTGCCCTGATCAAATGAAGAGTCTCACGAGCGGCGATTCCAGCGGTGTTCTTGTCAGCTTCTTTGGGTAGGCGGCCTTCGTCACCTTCAATCATAAGGATTCGAACTCCGGGTTTCTGGATTCGAACTGCTTCGACCTCATCCCCGGGACCCTCAAGCGCTAATCCAAAGACATCAAAGCCAGGACCTACATTTCCTATTGAGCAGGGAGCGAACGCACGTTTGAGATTCACAATAGATTACTCGCTTTCATTAGCTCCGCTATGAGGATACCTCCTCCTGCCGCGCCCCTTATAGTGTTATGAGATAAGCAAGTGAAACGGATCTGGTGTACATTACAGCTTCTCAATCGACCTACTGTGATTCCCATACCATTCTCAAAGTCTCGGTCGAGCCTGGTTTGAGGACGATCGGGTTCGTGGAGGTACCGGATAGGCTGTCCTGGGGCACTGGGCAGACTTAATTCCTGGGGGCGGGCCCGAAATTCTTCCCAGAGCCCTGGAATCGCGGCCAACTCTGGCGCTTCTCTGAACTTAGCAGATACGCATGCGAGGTGACCATCAAGAACAGGAACTCGATTGCAATGAGCGGAGATCTTTATTTCTGGATTGGATAGTATTCCCTGCTCTCCAACCTCTCCGAGGATTTTAAGAGGTTCCTGCTCAGACTTCTCCTCCTCTCCCGCAATGTAGGGGACACAATTATCTAAAGCGTTAAGCGAAGCAACTCCAGGGTAACCCGCACCGGAAAGAGCCTGTAATGTAGTAACTACCACTTCCTCTAGAACATATCTTCTGTGGAGCACATAGAGAGGCAGGAGGTAGGATTGGAGAGAACAATTCGGTTTGACCGTCAAAAATCCTTCTTGAAATCCCTTGATTTCTCGTTGGAGGGGAAGAATATCCAGGTGATGGGGATTGAGCTCAGGAATCAGCACCGGCACCAGGGGGTCTTTTCGGTATGAAGAGGCATTAGACACTACTTTCAGACCCGCGGCCGCATAGCGAGGCTCCCATTCCCTGGCGGGTTCTGAATCTATGGCACTGAAAACCAGGCTACATCGCTCCTTTACCAATTCAGGTGAATCAAGGGACTCTACCTTGAGATCCCTGATATTCTCAGGAATAGGGGTCTGCATGAGCCAGCGCCCTTCTACAGCCTGGCCATAGGTCTTTCCCGCGGAGCGCTGAGATGCCACTAAAACTCTGACTTCGAAGGTGGGATGTTTTTCCAGCAACTGAAGGTATCGCTGACCCGCCATTCCGGTAGCCCCCAGAATTCCAACCCCAATCTTCTTCATATCTATCTCCTTGGAAGTATCCGGGCTAATTCAAGAATATCATGAAAGACTCCCGCGGCTGTGACCGATGGACCCGCTCCAGGTCCCCTTATGATCAGAGGCTGGGAATATCGCCTGGTTCTAATCACGCATAGATTATCCGCACCTTCGAGACTGCCAATTACGGAATCTTCAGAGACTTCACGAACTTCCACTCTAAGCCCCTGTGCAGAAACCATCCCAATATACCTCAATACCTTTCTCTCGGAGCGGGCCTTTAATACTCGTTCTTCAAAATGGGCATTAAGCTCACCGCAACGGGCTCCAAATTCATCCAAGCTCAACTTACGATAGGATTCCGGGATGAGATTTTCTACCTTAACATCTTCCAATTCTCCCTTCCATCCTAGAAGTCTGGAGAGTATGAGCACCTTCCGTGCTACATCCATCCCTGAGAGATCTTCACGGGGATCGGGTTCGGTCATCCCTCCATCCTGAGCCTGACTCAGGGATTCAGAAAAACTCTTTGAAGCACTTAAACTACTGAATAGGAAACCCAGCGTACCAGAAAAACATCCCTGAATTTCCAGGACTTCGTCACCAGTTTCAATAAGACCCGCAAGCGAACTCAGGATAGGCAGGCCGGCTCCCACGGTTGCCTCCATACGAACAGGACTATAAAGATAGCCATTAGAGTCCATCATTGATTCAAAATTAGTGAGTGCAGAGCTAAAGGGTATCTTGTTTGCGCTCACGACCCCCGCACCGTGCTCAAGCGCTAATTCAAAATATTGCTGCGTTTGATCGCTGGCTGTGACGTCTACAAGAAGAGTCGTGCCTCCAAATTCTCGAAATATCTTTTTCAGAAGATCTGAGTGCGTAAAATTCTCTACAACTTCGGGAAATTTAGCACCCTGAATGAATGCATCTATCTTAGTTTGTTCCAGTCCACCGGAATCAATTAGGGCTGCTTGTGATCTGAAGATTCCTAACCATTTGAAAGAAATTTTTTCGTTTAGGCCGAGCCTCCTTACCTGAGAGAGAAGTTCTCTCCCGATGGTGCCCACGCCCAGTTGAATGAGACCAATTTCAATCATTTAGGGCTCCCAGTTCAAATCCATCATGAATACAGCGCATACCCCGCTTAACATCCTTGGATTCCAACAGGAAGGAAATATTGACCTCCGAGGATCCCTGGGCGATCATCAAAACGTTAATCTGATTCTCACCTACCAGCCAAAAGAGTTTTCCGGCGATACCCGGTACTCCACTCATTCCAGCACCGACAAGGCTGATTATGGCTACATCATCACGAGCCATCACACGGTCAATGCGACCCTGTAGAATCTCCAGCTCAAATTCTTGAGACAATGCCCGAAGTGTTCCTGCCTGATCCTCTTTCTTAACAGCAAGACAGATATTTTGTTCGGAACAGGTTTGGGAAATCATCAGAATATTTACACCATGCTTAGCGATACTCATAAAGGCTCTTCCCGCCACTCCGGGAATCCCAATCATCCCATCTCCTTCCACCGATATCATGCTTACGTCACTGATCGCTGTAACAGCCTTGGGCCCCTGTTTATGATTATCGGGAGAATGCTCCACAAGGGTTCCTTGAAAGGTGTGTTTATAAACGTTCTTAATGTAAGCGGAAATCTTCTTCTGCTTAAGAGGATGGATGGCTACCGGATGAAGTACTTTGGCACCAAAAAAGGAGAGCTCTGCCACCTCTTGATAACTCATTACTTCGATGGTTCTGGCTGTATGTACGGTTTGAGGATCAGCACTCATGATGCCATCTACTTCCTTCATAAACCATACAGCTTGCGCTCCTAGACTGGCTCCCAGGATTGAAGCGGTAAAATCAGTTCCGCCCCTGCCCAGAGTTGTGGTCTGACCAGATTGAGTTGCCCCGGTGAATCCAGCTACTACGGGAATTGTCTCTTTCTTAAACAAGGGCTTCAACACCTTCTGCACGTTGTTATTAGTCGACTCTTCAAGAGGATAGGCTGATCCGAACTGTTCATCCGTGACGATGAGTCCTTCTCCAGGAATTTGGACTGCATCGACACCAGCCTGGCGCAGCAAAGCACTAAGAAAGCACGAAGACAACCTCTCTCCAAAGCTCAAGATAAGGTCCTTAGCCCTTGGAGTACATTCTTGTAAAGCCCCCACGGCGTGACACAAAGAGCGCAGCTCTTCCAATGCCTCCCTTAGAATCGACTCGGCAGCTTCTTTATCCTCACCCTCCTTTATTCCCTCAAGAACCTCTTTATGCTGGTTATAAATCCAGTCAAGATGTTCATCACTTACGGAAAAATTACGATGTTCCGCTTCAGTAGACGCATCTATGAGGCGCTGAGTTACATCCTTCATGGCTGAGACTACAACCGTGATTCCCTTCTGTTCCTGAGCATGATCCTGGATGAAGGAAACCACATTTAGAAAGTTCTTTAAATCAGAGAGGGAGGCCCCCCCGAATTTCATCACTACCATGAACAATCCTTTAGTTCTAAAGCGAATTCCAAATGCTTTTGGACCTCTATTTCATCTTCAAAATAGCCACTGGTTACCATTGCTGTAGTATATCAGGTATGATCTCCCGCATCTCCGGGTGAATCCTTGTTTCCAAAAAGATGCCGCGCCTGAATTCATGAACAGACTCAAACAGGAAACCAGTCCCTATCTAAAGATGCATGCAAAGCAACCCGTGCACTGGTATGCCTGGGGTAAGGAAGCTTTTGAAGCCGCCGCAACTCAAAACAAACCTATTTTTTTGAGTATCGGTTACTCCGCCTGCCACTGGTGCCATGTCATGTCCAGGGAGTGCTTTGAAAATTTAACCATCGCATCCATTCTCAATGAAAAATTCGTCTCTATTAAGGTAGACCGCGAGGAAAGACCCGACATCGATTCAGTTTACATGAATGCCATTCAGCTCCTCACCAGGGAGGGAGGTTGGCCCCTGTCGGCAATCTTAACTCCTACGGGTGAACCCTTTTATGGAGGCACTTATTTTCCTCCTGAACCTCGTTATGGTCTTCCTTCTTTTCCTCAAATTCTCGAGTGGGCTCAGAATACCTTCCACAAGAATCCTCAGGATGTAAGCCACAACATAGAAAACCTGAGAAAGATACTGAAAGAAATTGATTCAACCCAGTCTGAAATTGAGGAAGAACCTTCTTTCCAATGGATTCTCGATGCCGTGGGAGAAGTGGAATCGGATTTTGATCCAGTCTTTGGCGGTTTTGGCGATGCTCCAAAATTTCCTCATGTAGCTCACCTGGACCTATTGCTTCGCCACACCTTTCGTACCCGGGAGAGCGGGGCTGCAAAAGTTCTGGAGAAAACTTTAATCTCCATGGGGCGGGGAGGTTTATTCGATCAGATTGGAGGCGGCTTTCATCGCTATTCTACCGATCGTTCTCTGCTGGTCCCACACTTTGAAAAGATGCTCTATGACAATGGTCTTCTCCTTAGCACCTATTCAAATGCATATCGATTATTCGGCAGGGAATTTTATAAAGAAACTGCCCTCAGAATCGGTAACTTTATTCTTTCTGAAATGCTCTCGGACGAGGGTGGTTTTTACTCCACACAACACGCCGACTCCGAAGGAGAGGAAGGAAAATTCTACGTATATGAGGAGCAAGATCTTGAATCCTTTCTTAATGCGTCCGAGAAGAGGCTCTTCCAGAAGTTGTATGGAATGGAAGGTCCGGCAAACTTTGAGCTTCAAACCTATGTTCCCCATCACAACCATGACTACTATGAGGATCTCGCAGAACCCGAAAGCGGACTGCTTCCCTATGTGATGAGAAAGGAACTTGATTCACTTAGATCCAAAGCCTATCAGTTTCGAAAAAAGCGAATTGCTCCCGATACGGATACGAAGATTCTATTGTCCTGGAATGCCATGGCTATGGACGGCCTACTCCATCTCTTTGAAATTACCTCAGACCAGAAATTTCTTATAGCAGTCCAGGGATGCCATGAACTTCTTGAAAGTCAAATGAAGGCAGATGAAACGAGGCTTTATAGTGTTCGTGCGGAAGGGCAGAGCAAACAGGCTGGTTTTCTCGATGACTATACCTATTACATACGCGCACTGATCCATCTTCACCGTGTTACACAGGAAGAAAGCAAACTTCATCTGGCCAAAAAATACCAGGACTTCGTGAACTCTCAATTCTATGATTCTGAGCGGGGTCGATTTCATTTCACCTCCGCCGAACATGAAGTACTCTTCCATCGTGAATCCTCACTCATGGATCATTCAATCCCTTCCGGTCAGGGGATTTGTCTGGAAAACCTGGCCAGACTGGCCGATCTCTATGACGAGGAAACCTACCGTGAGATTCTTTCCAATATCCTTCAAAAACAGGCACATATCCTGAAAAAATTTTCAGCCGGATGCACCCAGGCCCTGGGCGCTCTGGACACCTGGCTCCATGGCCTTTTTACCATAACCAGTTCCAAGTCTCTTGAATTAAAAACAAGGTTAAGCTTTCTTCAAAAGTTCCATCCCGATCTTCACCTGATTGAAAGCCCTTCAAAAAGACTGGGGGTAGCGGGGTTGAAACCTGATAGTGTGATTCAAGAGAAAGAAAATCACAGCTTCCTTGTCTGCAGCAAACGAGTCTGCAGTCCCCAGATGAGATATGAAGATGCTCTTGCCCGTCTCGATTATTAGGAATTTCCTATTCCTTATCGCTTCACTCTCGTTCACGACGCTCTCTTTGATTTCCCATCCCCTGGATGTCACTGATACCACCATAACTCTTAATTCTGAAATTTTGGACACCAAAATCAAGATCCCGATGGGCACGGTCATAAAGACGTTTAAAGGGGGGGCAGAGTCGGGAATGTCCATTTCTCAAAAGCGTACTGAGATCCTTTCCTACGTCCTTGAGCGAGTTCACTTTCTTCAGGGAAATTCCAGACTAAATCCAACCACCTCAAGCCTTCAGTTTCTGAGAGCGCGAGGTCAAAGTAAACCCTACATGGAGGTTCGCTTTTCAGTACCCGCCAAAGAAAACCTACCCCTCCTGGTGCAAAATACTCTCTTCTTTGAAAATACTCCTTTGCAAAAGAACCTGATCACGATTTATGGGAAGGGAAAGATTGATCGCGTAATTTCCACCTTCAGTGAATACCGCTTTCCTTTATACGATGACCCCGTCTCTGGTGGTGGAGCCAGTCCTGCCGCTCCTGTCACAAGCTCCCCCAAAGAGCTTGTAAAAACCGCGAACAGGCACCGAGATCAGTCTACCAATTCTAAGAGCGCTCCCCTCACTCCATTTATTTCACTAGGTATTCACCATATCCTGATTGGCTCCGATCACATTGCCTTTCTGCTGGGAATTCTCCTCATCGTCAGGAACCTTAAGAATTTGATCTGGGTGGTAACCTCCTTCACCCTCGCCCATAGCATCACCCTGTTACTTGCTGCCCTGGGTCTACTCAGTCTGCCTGCAGGAATCACCGAAAGCCTGATTGCACTAACAATCGTTTGGATTGGAGTTGAGAATCTCTTTTTTCCCCACCCCGGGGGACGCTGGAGAATTACATTTTTACTGGGTCTTATTCATGGAGTTGGCTTTGCCTATACTTTTGAAGCTACCGGCATTGCTGGATGGGATCTGATCCTTGCAACAGTTTCTTTTAACCTTGGAGTAGAAATCGGTCAAATGCTAATCCTGGTTCTCGTTTACCCCCTGCTGCTCCTGATCTCAAAAAGCACCCGACTGGATCACGGGACTGTGCGCTATGGGTCCTGGTTTTTAATCCTACTGGGAACCTACTGGTTCCTACAGAGGACGGGAATTCTCTAAATCCCATGAAAAGAAGATTTCGTTGGATTCTCCTGGCACTCTGGGGCATCTCAATATGCACGCTGATTTATGCCCATTTCTATTTTGAAATGAGCATCATGGACTACCCAGACCTGGCCCGGAGATGGTTTCAGAAAACGGGAGTTTTCGGACTGCTTCTCTTTATAGGCCTCTATATGATTAGACCACTTCTCTTAATACCCCCGACCATTCCCTGTACTGTCGCGGGAGTACTCTTCGGACCAACCATCGGAATCCTGCTAACTATCGTAGGAGAAAATCTGAGTTCCTGGTTAGCTTACGTCGTGGGACGATATTTCGCCGCAGATTTCTTTCTCAGGATGGATCGATCCAATTCCCGTATATCCGGAATCTTAAACCAGATGAAAGAAAATGATTTTCTATCAGTCTTCCTGATGAGAATGCTATACCTACCCTACGACCCGGTGAGCTATCTGTGCGGAGCAACCCAAATCCCCTTCAAACCCTATGTTTTAGGAACCTTCGTAGGAACCCTGCCAGGAATAGCCGCATTCGTATTCCTCGGGACCTCTTTTAGCGATCCAAGATTTCTGGCCTTTTTCGCCGCCTCCCTACTCATAGGTTGGGCCGCAGCCAATTGGGCAAAGAAGTTTAGGGAGTCGGGGACTGGGGCTAGGTATTAATAGCGAACAACGTAAGGCAAGGGCGGCGTATGTGGTGCTTAACATCTCAGAATCAAAATCATTGTTTTATTCTAGTTTAACCAAAGTCACCTTATGAATGGTGGAATTTCCCTTCACAATTGGAGTTGATGCAATCTCATTACCTGCCCAGTCCTCTGATATTAAGTGTATATGACTGTCTTCACAGTTAAGGAGATTCTCGATACACTCCTTAAGATATTTTAGACCTGCTTGATCTCCGATGATTTCAAGCTCATCAACACCTGTTATCACAGTCCCTTTTTTTTCAATTGATAAGATATGATCCATAGTACCTACCAACTTGGCTCATTTAATCCGGCATCATGTTTCATAATCCCAAGTTTTTCAGACTCTAACCACAAAATCATACCCTTTTAACAATTCGATCAATTTAAAATATGTGAGTCGATGTCCGGAAATTTTGGAAGGTTCCGGGCGAGCGAAAAGTGCTCTGTCTGTAAAGACGACGAAGGTACTAGTGGAGCTAATACCAAGGAGGATGAACAGAACAGGGGACTTTGCAGCCGTCCGGAAACTTCCAAAATTTCCGGGTATCGGCTCACCAGAGGCTCATACAAGAGAATCCATGCGGTTCATGATTGAATCAGCATAGGCAAATGACTTTGCTGGAGGTTTGTTTCCTCCGTTGTAACTTGCCAATCCATTTCGCATCCCTTTCCTTCTGATCAACTTGTTGAGATACATCGCTATTCCCTTGATATTTTCTCCAGGATCATAGGGATTGATACCAACCGATTTAGCGGTTGCTGGTAAAAACTGACCGAACCCAATATCTACTGCTGCGCCCATGGTAGGTTTGAACTTCTTCCAGTGAACCTTCCCCGATTCCTGAGTCATCAATGACTTTAACAGTCGAAAACGTTCGGATGGAGAGGAAATAGCGGTCAGGTGAACAGAGGCTTTCTGCATCCATTTTTCATATAGCTGTGGAGTTTTTCTCTGGGAAATTTCAGGATAAGCTGCATATTTTTCCATGGCCTTCTTCATCAGAACATATTCCTGGAATACCCATTGCTTCATCTTGGAGTCAAGCCTGTGTGGTCCCTTCCTGCTGTAGGTATAACCGATTTTCATGCCCTTGAGGGCATCTTGGTAGGATCTCCTGGAGTTCATCAATCCCATACCTTGAAATACTATTTTGGCCTCCGCTTCTCCAATGTCCTGTGGAGAGGAAATCCTGAGGTTAAAAATTGGGTTATCGGGAGTTCTATCAGATGTTCGCAAAGACGGTGAGGAATCTCGTCTTGGATTCGGTCTGGGCTTAGGAACAATAACTGTATCTGGTTTTGGGTTGGGTTGTTTCGAACCAAAATGACGCTCAAAAGCACCTGCCGAAGGCTTACTATTGCGCGTCACCGCCTCAGAAGCGCTCAGCAAATCCCTTCGTTTTTGTTCAAGATCCCTGATCTTAAACTCCCAATAAGCCTTAGACCTGGAAGGAGTGCTGCTGAGTGCAAGGGAAGCAAGATCCAGATGCTTCTTCATCAACTCCAAAGTATCTCTCTTTTCCTGGCGGGCAATTCCATTAGCCTCTGCGATGAAACCATACTGAGTTGCCACCTCCACATGCGCCTTGACCCCCCCGAGATCTTCTCCCTCGAGGGATTTGGCTGCCTCTTCGTGTTTTCCACTCATGCCCAAACGACTGGCGCGCTTGATCTTCAGATCCAGCAGTTCATCTTCCCAGGTCTCTTGAAACAAGGTTTCATCTCTTACTACTGAGCGTAATATCTCATCGACACTGCCGCCTCTCTCAAGACCTCGAGCCTTTTGAATTTTCAGCTTCATCGGGTCATTTTCGAAGAGATCGTCAAAAGCGCCTTCCCTTGCAAGCCACTCTCCTAATCCTATTTCCGAAGGTTGGTCAGAGGGATCTTTTTTTTCTAAACCTTCGAAATAGTCCGCGATTGAACCATCATGTTTCGAGGAACCCGCGCAAAAACTGACTGAACTCAGCAGGGCTAGGACAGGTATCAAAAAGTAGATTTTCATTCTCTAGTAGGTAAGCCAATGTCTCTAAAGAGAGACCGCATCAGATTTAATACGAAAGAATCAGGGATAGGTTTCAAGACAAGGGATCTGAGAAGACTTGGAAATCAATTCACGGAAGCGTAGGATCGAGTCTTTAATTTGGCAGAGTTACCACGGACACTAAGTTTATGTCGACCCTTGAGAAACCACTCCCTGCTTCTGAGGATTTGTTTATGGGAGGTCAGATAGTAACTTACTTTCTTGCCATCTACGTCTGATTTTAAATACTCCGCTTTACCATCCAGGGTCCCAAAGTGGATTTGAGCCAGGGTAACCTTTGAATATGCCTGCCAAAATTCAAGGTATTTCCAAGAGGGTATGTCGGATCGGACATCTCGGATCACGTCTACGAGAAAACTGGGCAGTCGAGCATATACCTTCAGATTTTCCCAATTAAACTTGCGCAAAGAACGCAACTTTACCAGGAATCGACTAATGAATTTTTGCTGTCGTTGGATTCTTCCTAGATCTCCTCTTCCATCTCCTCTAAAACGAACATAGCCTTCAGCGCCCTTTCCATCAAGAATCTGCTGGCCCTTCTTCAAATCAATCGTTAATCCTCCGGCTTTATCCACATATTTGTAATTCGCTTCTACATCTAGATCAACTCCACCCATGACATCAATGAGCTTGCGAAACAACTTAAGATCAATTTCAACATAGTAATCCACGGGGATGGAGCTAAATCCTTCCAAGGACTCTTTAAGCATCTTGATACCACCCCAGCGCAAAGTGTGACTGAGCTTATCTTTGATTTCAGTTTTAGCTCTCTTGATTTTTACTCGAGTGTCCCTGGGAAAACTGAGCAGACGCATCTGGCCCGATCCCAGATCAAATCGCGAAAGAATTACCGTATCCGCACGCCCCTGGGCTTCCTTTCCTACTACCAAAATCGTAACAGACTTATTCAAGACATCTTCCACGGGAAGCATCTTCTCAAAGTCTTGCTCCGCAAAGTCTTCACTCCAAGAGGCCAGAGTCTGCCTTTGCGCTTTCTCCTTTTGATTAATCGCCTCTATCGCTGAGCCCTTCTTCACGATACTGTTCTGGATTTGCTTGGATTCTGGCGTTACCATCGCCTGCTTTGGTAACGGTCTCTCTTTATGATCCTGGGCGAGACTTTGCTTTGAGTCCTTTGAAACTTTGATTGAACTCATTACGAAGGGCTTTGTTTCCTCGTTCTTAACGTTTGAAAATTCTGTTGCTTCTGGCTGCTTTTGTACAGGAAGCGAGATTGCAACGGAATCAGAACTTCCTTTTTTATGGATAGAATCCTCTACATTCTTCTGAGCGAGTTCTGTATGATCTTGATTTACCCTTACAGGCGGCTCAACCCCTTCCTCCTCATTTAGAGAACCTCGATACTTGCGAATTTCCTTAAACATCTCCTGGAAAGAACCGGAATGGCTTTTGGCCTTACCCGCTTTTTGGTAAGTCACCAGCTCCTGAAAAAAATCCCCACTCCATCCATCCGGAGAGGAAGTGCCTGGAGTTTGGGAATCCAGAACCTTGGAATCTGCGGTATATCGAAACTCCTGCATGTTGGAGTGATTACTGGATACCATCTCCATAGATTGGGATAGGTCCGGCCCGTCCTCTGGAGACCAGGTTAAAAAGAAAGCCAGGCACATGGAAATGGGGATCATTGAGTACAGTCCTAAACTCTGCCGACCTGAGGCCCATGAACCAAGCAGATCAATAGTAGAACGGGACCATGTCTTCCAGAACCTGATCAGCTTGCTTCTAACTCGTACAAAGACAAGATCCAAACTCCTAATTCTCTCCTGAAGAACAAGTCTCTTTTTTTGCACAAGAGAGCCAAAATAAACGATGGCCTCACCACAAAGGTCATAGGTCCGACGTACCTTCGGAATGACTTGCCTCGAACGGTTCATCACTGGGATGATTCCCTTGCCAAGAAATTGCATCAAAGACTGAAACAAGCTAGTTACAAAATGTTTCCAATCAAACTTTAGTTTCGGCCTCAATTTTTGAGGTACGGGGGTAACAACTTTTTGCTGTGGTTCTGAAAATGGATTTGAAGAATCTTGCTCTGCTACAATCCGCAGAAGATCTTTAAGGGTCTCCGGATCTCTCTCTAGAAAAAGGGTGATTTCGGAAGAATTACCGAAGATCTGATTAATTCGACCAGGATCCTTTTTGCATTCCCTAACTTTTTTTTGCTTTTCCTTATACCCGAGGGAAAGAAATCGCTCAATGTTGGAAACACTTTCATTTCCGGAAAATTCCGGCATCTCTTCACTAAAACTTTTTCGTATCCAGCCCTGAACCTGCTGGCAGTAGCGAACCCAGCTTCCAGACTGAGAAGTCTCAATCTCATTTTTGAGAAAGTGGGATAAATTGAGGAGATGTACCTCTCCCTGCAGGTATTCCTTGAGCAGGGATGCCTTCTTATGAAGGTCCCCTTCACGTTGAATTGTTGACAACATATGCATATTCTTTCGGAAAAATGTCACGAAAGTTGTGGGAAAACGGAACAATTGCGGGATTAGTCGACTTTTGGACTAGGAGCCGAGCAAATCCTGGCAACCTGCTTTCGATCCAAGTCTAGCCATGCGAGACGACGTGTTTCAAAAGCCATGTGATAGTGAGGATAACCTGAACCAAAGATCACTCTATCGGGTCCAAGTCTTTTCACTAGTGCCTCAATAAAGTCCTGACGATAGATTCCCGAAGTTTCTGCAACAAGATTCGAATTCCGTCGAAATACCTCCATTGCTTCTTCCAGATGGGAGCCACAGATGTCTATCTGACCCGCAGAAGTCGCTATGATTCTAGTTTCTGGAGCCAATTGAGCGAGAGATTCCAACTGCCCAAGCATAGATCCTAGCGGGTATCCTGCAGCTACAATAAAAGTGACACCATCAGGGGCCAATTCATTTGCCAGCTGAACCACCCGCTCATCATTTGCGCAAAAGCCATCTTCAAAGGGATGAACAAAAACCGCTCGAATCTTACGCTCCTTACCCCAACCCAGGGCCTGAGCCAAACAGTTTGAATCCATCGGATTAACACGCGCGACCGGTTGAAATCCATTCTCTATGGAGACCTTCAAAACATATTCATTAGCTTCAAAGTAGCCTGACCGACAAAATCCCGGGATCAAGTTACCCGACTTGACACCGTTCGCACGGGTTTCCACGATAATTTCATCAATTGCCGCTCCCAGGAGTCTGCGGGACGCTAATGGCGCATCTTTAATTCTCTGCTCACAAGCCAAATGGATACGATGATCAAAAACCTCTAAATCATTATGCCAGGCCTCGGGAGAAACGAATTTCTTAGTGGAAAGAGCTTCCAGCGGTTCTCGATTTTCCGGAAGGAGGAGCTTCAAGTAAGATTTTCCCAGGATCCATTCCAAATCATCTTTATCGAGCCCGGCCAGCAAGACTTTTTCCAATTCAAGAGCAGGCAAACAACCTGGGCCATCACTGCCGAATAGAACCCTTCGAGCTCCCAGGGCTCGAACCGCGTCACGAATATAGTGGGGATAGGGCATGGCCGAAGTTTCCAGGTAAACATTTGGATTTTCCTTGGCTACAAGAATGGCATCATTCACATGAAAGTAGCCGCCCATGTGTCCAAGAATAATGCGGGACTTGGGGCATAATCTGGCCGCTCTGGCTATTTGTAGAGGATAACTATGTTCCTCATCACCGCAATGGAAGAGAGTAGGAACGCAAAGATGACCGGCCATTTTGAGCAGGTCTAATACAAGAGGGTGATCCGGCGCGAGCCGATATCCCACCGGATGAAGCTTTAATCCGAGAAACCCTTCATCCCTGACCAAATGTTTTAAATACTCAGGAGCGGATTCACAAGGCAGAAGGCGAGCCATGGGAAGCAGCCGTCCTGGGAAAGAACGGGCAGCTGCCTTCATTTCTTCAACAAGGCCGGGGTTCTCGCGGCTCCCTTCCCCATAACCCATGATAACGGCGGCATGAATTCCAGCTTGATCGAGAAGTGGAATCAACCTCTCCGGTGGGGAATCCCAGTCATGACCTGGAATATTCTGAACGTGGGTGTGGGAATCGATAATCAACATACAAGAGTTTCGAATCGTGGCTTACTCAATAACGATACAACCAGCGCAGGTCCCATGACAACACACCCAATCATCGTTTGCCGACGGGTTCCCATGAGAAATTGTAATTTTTGTTGTAAACTGACGCCCCCGGGGAAGCTGAGATCATCTCAACAATTCTGAACAAAAAAGAGTTGGCTCCTGGTCTCATGGCTTTATGCCTATGAAAAAATACTTCGAAAATTTCGTTTTTCTGGCATCCAAACAGTTTTTTCTATTTTTTTTAAAATACCTGATCCGTACACGCGTCCGATATGCCGGTGAAGAAAACATTACCGACCACCCCACGCTATTCGTAGCAAGTCATTTCACACGATTTGAGACCGCCATTATCCCCTATGTCTACTACCTGATACGCGGGAAAAGGATTACGACACTTGCTGATTCAGGACTCTTCTTTGGCTGGTTTGGAGTCTGGCTCAAGATGTGTGGGGCATACCCGCTTCAAGATCCCAATCGAGATAGTCATATCATCGGAGATCTAATGACCGGGCGAAGCTGCTGGGTCATTTTCCCTGAAGGCAATATGGTAAAGAATAAAGTCCTCTATGATCGCGGGAAATTCGTTCTTGATTGTCCGGACAAACAGGGACCTCCTCATACTGGAGCTGCGGTTCTGGCCTTAAAAGCCGAAATCTTTAAACGGAGTTATCTCCGGGCTGTAGAGGAAAATGATCGGGTTGCCATGCAGTATTACGAATCCACCTATGGCTTCTCAGGTCCCTCCGAAATATGTCATAAATCAACTGTAATTACCCCGCTGTGCATCACCTACTACCCCCTGCGCACAGATTGGGAGCTACCCGTAAAAATTCTTAGAAAGTTATTAAAAAAAGTTCCTTCACGACTGGAGGAAGAAGCCGTGATCGAAGCTACTTTCCTATGGAAAGATACAGATATGGATCATTTTTTTGGCAAAGCGATTCACCTCGATGAGTGGGTCAACTACCTGATGCCCATCAAACGTGGTCTACAGCGCTTCTTTCGCAGTGATGACATCGACAATCTTATTCTTGAGTGGCAGCGCAGTCGATTGATTCAAAGATGCATGCAGGACATCTATACCCATACCCATGTCAATATGGATATGGTTTTTTCTTATACGATTCGCTGCCTGGAGGATCAAGAAATACCCTTGGAAAGACTTCGTCAGATTCTATTTCTATCTTGCCGAATGATCCTATCTGATCATTCCATACGAACCCATTCATCCATTCGCGAGAACCTGATTCGACTGCTGGTAGACCGACCTTATCCAGCTTTTGAAGAAATACTTCAAGTTGGTGTTTCTGAGGGCTTACTCAATATTGATAACGAAACGGTAAAGGTGATCCCTGAAACCTATCACAAGAATTATCATTTTCACCGTGTGCGCCTGAAGCACAAATTGCGGGTCTGTGCTAATGAACTGGAGCCTTTGGATCGGGCAACCTCCATTCTTCGCAAGGTATGTGGATATAAGGTAGACGAACTGAAAGCCCAGATTCATCTTCGGCTCATTGAGGAGGAAACTGCTGAATATCGAGTCGATCGAATCAAGTCAGCCTTCCAAGATCTTGAAGAAGGGGATGATGAACATGCACTCATTTTTCTGGAGGGTCCTAAGGGTGGTCCAGGAGTAGTCCTGTGTCATGATCTTCTGCATTCTCCTCAACAAATGGAGTCTCTCGCCGAGATTCTTCACTCGAAAGGATACTCCGTAATTTGCCCCCGGCTGAAGGGTCACGGAACTGGGCCCAAAGATTTGGCCGCGGTGACTTTCGAGGAATGGCATTACTCCTTTGAGAGAGCCTATGCGTTGTTGAAACTGCGATGTCCGGAAGTAACATTTTGCGGTATGGGGGCTGGAGCCCTGCTTGCTATCATATCCGCTGCCCAGAAAACCGCCTCCATTCCGATTTTTGCTATTCAGCCGGCATTTCGATTGAGAAATCCTGACCTCATGCTCATAGAGCCACTAACCCGATTAGGTAAGGTGCTTAGCAAGTTGGGGTTTCCGCGAGAAAGGCTGGAATTCAGCCAGGTTCCCCAGGAACTCGATACCACTGGTTATCACAAGATTTATTATTCAACTTTGAAAGAGTGGAAGAAGCTTCGTGATCACAGCCGGAAAGAACTTGGTAAACTACGAGCACCCTTACAATTGGTGCAACTTGAGAAAGATCCATTTCTTGACCGACCAGATGCGGATTGGATTCTATCCAAGTCTGGATCGGAACTGAAAAAGCTTGACTCCCTCCCCCTGGAGCCAGAAGAACTAAGTACTGGTGAAGGGCTACAAAGCCTCTCCAAATTACTTCTGCCGTTCCTTGGTGAAGTTTTGCCGGCTACACCATAGGGTTGGGTCATGAGCGAAGAATTCCAGGTAGCTGTCGTTGGAGGTGGAATCAATGGTGCCGGTGTGGCCCGTGAAGCAGCAGCACGGGGTTATAGGACACTGCTCATTGAGAAGGATGATTTTGGCCATGCGACTTCAGGTAATTCTTCCAAACTCATTCATGGAGGAATCCGATATCTGGAGCAGGGAAATTTCTCACTCGTCCGTGAAGCCCTAAAGGAGCGTCGAATCCTGACACAGATCGCTCCTCACCTGGCCACACCGTTGCGGTTTAACATTCCGGTGTATAAGAATTCCAGCAGACCCTGGTGGATGGTATGGATTGGTACACAACTCTATGATTTGTTCGCAGGCAAGGATAATCTTCAAAGATCTTCTTTTCTAAATTCTTCCCAGAGCGCTTCTTTGCCTCACTTAAAAAAAAGTGGACTGGTCAAGGTATTACAATATTCCGACGCCCAGACCCTCGACTCACGTCTCACTCTCGAAACTGTCATGTCCGCGAGAAACTACGGTGCTTCAGTAAAAAACTATACTGAACTCACTGGATTAGAGCGGTCACCTGGTTTGTTTACTCTGAGCCTCCGGGACACCGAAACCGGAGCCCACTACGAGGCTCGGACCAAAGTTCTGGTAAATGCGGCAGGACCCTGGGTACCAGGGCTGGATTCAAAGGTAGAGCATAAACAGCCAAGTCCCGGCCTTAGATATGTACGAGGCATTCATTTTGTGATTCGTGGTCCCATTCACAAGGATGGATTCCTGATTCTCCCGCAGGATGGAAGGGTGATTTTCGTGTTGCCCTGGTGCCGAGACTATACGCTCATTGGGACGACGGAAACTGTTTATAGCGGCAGTGATTTTGGACATGTACCGGTCTCCTCAGAAGAAGAGGAGTATCTATTCGCGAATATGAAGGAGTATTTTCCGGATCTCTCTTTGAGCAGAGAGGATGTTCTCTATGAATATAGTGGTGTTCGGAGTCTTCTCGAATCAGGCGGTTCCAGCTCTACCGCACTCACCAGGGAGTCCACTATTGTAGAGGATTGGGATGGGCAGGGTGGAGGATACCTGGCGATCTTTGGCGGGAAACTAACAACCTACCGCTCGATGGGTGTGAAAGTCGTGAATCGCATTGGAAAGAAACAGCGCGAAAGTGGACCAGGCCGAGGAGACACGCAGAGGGATCCCCTTCCAGGCGGTGAGCCGGTTTCATTTGAGGCTGAATCAGAGCTGTTGGAAAGTGCGAAGGACCTTGGAGTTTCACAAGCACAGATTGAGACCTGGAAATTAAGATATGGTTCCAGATGGAGCTCCATTCTAAAATTAGCTCTAGAGGATAGTCATTTGCGCCAACCGATTGGCACTTCAACCTATTGGTATGCTGAAATGTACTATAGTGTCCGCGAGGAAATGGCACGCAATGTGGAAGATATCGCATTACGACGAACCAAGATCATCTATGAGTTAGATGAAGCTGGTAAGTTAGACTTGCAGCAAGAACTTGAAAAGATTTTGCCATCCAGATCCGTGGCTCCTGGAAGTTAAAGAAAGTAGGGAGGATAGGAAAATGAGTGGAATGATACTTGCCTTAGACCAGGGAACTACCAGTTCGAGAGCAATCCTATTCAATAGAGAAGGCAACATCGTAGCCCAGCATAGTGAGCCCCTCACCTGTACGTATCCAGGTTCGGGTTGGGTTGAACAAGATCCACAGGAAATTTGGCTTTCTCAATTGGGTTGCATGGTTGCTGTTTTGGAAAAGTCCAAGACTGCTATGAGCCAGGTAGAAGCACTGGGGATCACGAATCAGCGAGAGACAGTCATTGCCTGGAATAAGGAAACCGGAGAGCCTCTGTACAACGCTATTGTCTGGCAGTGTCGAAGAACCGCGGCCTTCTGTGATGAGTTAAAAGAAGAGGGATTTGAAGAGGTTATTCGATCAAAAACAGGCCTCCTCGCCGATCCATATTTCTCAGGAACCAAAATCCATTGGATCCTGAATAATGTACCAGAGGCACAGAGACTGGCAATCGAGGACAAGCTGGCAGTAGGCACAGTGGATTCCTGGCTAATATGGAATCTCACCGGAGGGAAAACTCACATCACCGATGCGACAAACGCCTCAAGGACCCAGCTATATGATATTTTCAAAAACGATTGGGATGAAGAAATCCTAAACCGTTTTTCCATACCCCATTCAGCTCTTCCCAAGGTGGTTCCCTCCACAGGAATCGTAGCTTCCACCGATGCGGAAATGTTTGATTCCTCGGTACTCATCGCAGGAATCGCGGGCGATCAGCAAGCCGCTCTCTTTGGGCAGGGTTGTTTCGAAAAGGGAATGGCAAAAAATACCTATGGTACAGGCTGCTTTCTCTTAATGAACACAGGAGAAGTGCCTGTGGAATCTGAAACCGGGTTACTCACTACAATAGCCTGGAAGACCCAGGAATCCACAACCTATGCCCTGGAGGGGTCTGTATTCATCGCAGGAGCCCTGGTCCAATGGTTAAGGGATGGGTTGGGCTTGTTCACGGATGTAGCTGAAACTAATGACATGGCGACCCTCGTCAGGAACACCGGCGGAGTGTACATCGTACCAGCCTTCGTAGGCCTGGGGGCACCGCATTGGGATCCTTATGCCCGCGGAATCATGGTAGGACTTACTCGCGATACCAACCGTTTTCACATCGTAAGAGCAGCAATAGAAGCAATTGCCTACCAGAGCTTCGATGTTCTCACGAGCATGGAAAGAGACCTTTGTGGAACGCTGACCGAACTGAGAATTGATGGAGGGGCAAGTCTCAACAACTTTCTATGCCAATTTCAGGCAGACCTTTTAGGGTGTGACGTGGTACGCCCAAAAGTCACGGAGACTACAGCGCTGGGCGCCGCGTACCTGGCCGGATTGGCTGTGGGAACCTGGAAGTCCACCGATGAACTTGAGGCGCTATGGCAGGCGGACACAGCCTTCGAGCCCAGAGGCTCACGAAATGACATGCGCAGTCAAATCAAAGGCTGGCACAGGGCCGTTGAGCGAAGTAGAAATTGGGCCATTGGGTAGGGTGAGTCGAGAACCGGTACTTAGGGCGTTGTAGAGCGTCCATGGGCTTCGCCTGCTGGCGGTTCACTCCTTGACCGTAACTCTGCTACGCTCTTCGTCGCGAACCACCACCATGCTCGCCCATGAACACTCTACAACACCCACGCACCGGCCCTCGACTCACTTTTCTTTTTTTATGGGAACAGTGATCCACAGTTTGGTTCTTTCTCAGAATCGATTTTGCACCGCGGTCTGGGCGGGTGGCGCCTGGCGACGGGGTCCCCATGGAATGTAGCGAAGCATTGGGTGCATGTGCTCTGCTATGGCAGGAAGCCCGCATGGTGAGCAAGCCATAAGCACCTCAACTTGAGGTGCCTGGCGTTGGCAGTAATTGCCTGCCCCCATAGCTCCTAAGTAAGCGAAATGGATTGGGGTGGGTCGCAGGTGACAGGACCCGCTGCTACGCGGTTTATCCAATTAGGTACATGAGTGATGCCTCATATCTAGTTCCGGCTTTATGAGATTGATATCTGGGTCTGGGTTTGGACTTTGGTGGGGTTGACAAAAGTTGCGGAAATTTTCTGTTTTTTGGCGTATATTCTTTACGCTGAATCCATACCAAATAAAAAGAACTCTCAATTAGATTTTGAAAGGAAAGAAAAATAATGTTCACCTCGTTTAGAAAAACCCTCAGTTGCCTGCTCATCCTACCGTTGGTCCTTGCGCTTGGATCTCCGCTAAGCTCCTTTGAGGGCCATTCAAAAACTCATGATCATACTCATGACCATACTCATACCCATACCAAAGCTCAGGGCGAACCCACCACTAACATTAGGGCTCAGCCCAAGACTGCTACCCACTCTAAAACTCCCTACAAAGTTAAAGCCAAGTCCAAAGGATTTGAAGTACCAGATATCAAGGGTCTGCCTGCCAAGAAGTTGGGGCAGCTTAAGTATTGGGTAATGAAGAAAGGCGAAGGCAAAAAGCCAGCAAGGGGACAGCGAGTCAAAGTTCATTATGGAGGCTGGCTTAAATCAGGGAAAATCTTTGATAGTTCCTATTCAAGAAACCAGCCTTTTGCCTTTACCCTGGGAGGACGGGTTATTGATGGATGGAATATGATGGTCGCGGAGATGAAACCAGGAGAGGCCCTCGTGGTACAAATACCTCCGCACCTTGGTTATGGAAGCTATGACATGGGTTCCATTCCCCCGAATTCAACTCTCTTTTTTAAAATCGAATTACTCGGATTTCGGTAGTAGGACAACAGTTACAGGGAGAACCAGATGCCCACATTTGATATTACATCTGAAGTAGATTGGCCGGAAGTGTCCAACGCAGCAGATCAGGCTAGCCGTGAGGTACGAACCCGGTTTGACTTCAAAGGAGTCGAATCGGATATTGTTTTAGATCAGAAAGGATCCCAGGTCACTCTTAAGTGTTCTGAGGAGGGTAAGCTTGATGCCGTAAAGGACATTTTGCAGACCAAGCTTGTCAAACGCGGCATCTCACTCCTTGCGTTGAAATATGATGACCCGGTGCCGTCAAGCGGTAGAAGCGCTCGACAGCTAATTCATGTTCGCTCGGGACTCTCAAAAGAGGATGCCAAGAAAGTCCAGGAGATACTCAAGGAAGAAAAGCTGAAGGTCAAAGCCAAACTACAGGATCAAATGATTCGCGTGACCGGCTCAAAGCGGGACGTACTCCAAACGGCTATAGCAACCCTCAAAGAAAAAGAACAGGAGATGCGTATACCGCTGCAATTTGGAAATTTCAGGGACTGAGTAGTCTCTGACTCAGCCCTTATGCCCCATTTCACTCATGACCAATTGGGTGAAGGGTCCTGAACCCGGCAGGTTTTGACCTCCATCTACGATCAAGACAGTACCGGTTACGTAACTTGCTAATGGAGAGGCTAGATACACAGCCGCCTCCGCTACGTCATCTTTCTGTCCAAATCTTCCCAGGGGTACCAGCCTGGTGAATTTTTCTCCCACTTTTCCTGGTGCCAGGCGATCCATACCCTCGGTGCCTTCAATGGGACCTGGGACGATGCTGTTAGACCGGATACCAAATCGACCCCATTCCAGCGCAAGATTTTTCATCAGGTTATCAATTCCGGCTTTGGCAGCGCCTACATGGACCTGGGCATGATAAGGAGTATAGGACATTCCCGCGGAAATAAAGATAATCGAACCCCTGGTTTCCTTGAGTTGTTCAAAAGCTATCCGAGAGGCATTAAAGGAGCCTATCAAGTCGATATCCACTACAGACTTAAAAGCATTTGGGCTCATTTTCTCTGCGGGACATAAGAAATTCCCCGCTGCGGCACACACCAGCACATCGATGGGGCCTAATTCCTCGCGAGAACCTTCGATGACCTCAGTCATTCTCTGCGCGTCCCTCACATCAGCGGGGGCCGCGTACACTTTGGCACCAAGCTCCTCCAACTGAGATTTCGCGGACTCTAACTTAGATTCTGTGCGTCCACAGATGGCGATATTTGCCCCAAGGGCTGCAAAATTTTTGGCTATGGCCAGGTTAATTCCACTGCCTCCGCCGGTAACGAATACCACTTTTCCATCAAAGATCTTATCTTTAAAAATTTCTTGAACGCGCATTTCATTCTCCCATCTGTGAAATTCTCTTACGGATTTCCTTCTTATCAATTTTGCCGACACTGGTGCGTGGAATCTCCTCCACTACAGCCACCAGGTTAGGTATGGCCCAGGACGGTAGTTTTCCCTTTTCAACGTACTGTTTCAGGTGATCTTGAATCGCATCAAGATCTATGGAATCCAGGTGGGTTTGAATCCAGGCACAGGGACGTTCTCCCCATTGTTCGTCGGGAACCCCTACTACCGCTGCTATCTCAACACCTTTGATTTCCATGATCAAGGATTCCAACTCGATAGATGAAATCCACTCTCCGCCGGACTTGATCACGTCTTTGATACGATCGGTGATACGAAGGTATCCTTCGGAGTCCACCATTCCAACATCCCCTGTGTGAAGCCAGTCGCCCTTCCAAAGCTCTTCGCTCTTCTCATCATCACAATAATAGCCTTCGGTCAGCCAGGGGGCACGAACCTGAATTTCTCCCTCACCTGAGGAGACTTCTGAATTCCCATCGGGCGTACCGATTCTGGGCTCTACCATGATCACAGGAATCCCGGCACGTACCCTGTAGCTAATCTGCTCAGTTTGAGTCAGAGCCCGGGTCTCCTCACGAAGGTAGGAAACAGAAAGAACAGGACAGGTCTCACTCATCCCATATCCTGTAAAGATATCTATTCCTCTCTCCGCAGCCGCTATCGCCAGGGTTGGTGAGAGTGCCGAACCTCCAATGATAATCTTCCAATCACTCAAATCTACGTTTTTCGAATTAGGATGAGCCAACACCATTTGCAGAATAGTGGGAACACAATGAGAAAAAGTAACCTTGTGTTTCTCTATCAGGTCCAGGATTAAATCCGGTTCGTAACGCCCTGGATAAATCTGCTTATTACACCAGCTTGTGGCCAGATAAGGAATTCCCCAGGCATGGACGTGAAACATTGGTGTAAGGGGCATATACACGTCTGTGGAATTGAAGCTCGGAGCCCCGAAACCTGCCAGTGTATGACTGAGAGCCATGGTATGTAACACCAACTGTCGATGGGAAAAGGATACTCCTTTTGGATTTCCCGTAGTTCCCGTGGTGTAAAATCGAGTCGCTACCGTATCTTCCTCAATATCCTTGATATCACTGAGCTCAGTTGTCTCCGACAATAGGGACTCATATTCCCCTGCGGTATTCTTCAAGTCACCCTGTGTGCTAGCCTCTCCATCGCGGATAATCACAAACGCTTCCACGGTTTCCAAATGATCCTGGAGCTTTTCCAGCAGGGGTAAAAAGTCTTCATGGACCAGAACCAATCGATCTTTGGCATGATTCATGGTGTATAGGATTTGATCGGGACTGAGGCGAATATTAACCGTATGAAGGATAGCTCCTGCCATAGGAACGGCAAAAAAGGCCTCCAGGTATCGATGTGAGTCCCAGTCCAGGACTGCCACCGTATCACCTTTTCCAATACCAAGACCCTCTAACACCGCCATGAGGCGATGCACCCTGGGGACAAATTCCCTATAGGTGTAGTTGTGCGAATCACGGTAATAGATTTCTCGATCCGGCTCATACCTGAGAGCCGGATCGAGAAGATTCTTGATCTGAAGTTGTTGCTTAATTGAACTCAATCAAAGTTCTCCTCATGTAGGACAAACTAATCCTTAGGACCGGTCCAAATAATCCCATCTTCCAACCATTTCATCTTTCCATCCATAACCTTGGCGGAAAGTTCATTGGAAGCGACATCATCATTGCTAGACAAAGACTTCAATGTATCGTTCACCCTTCTTCTGGCCAGAGTACAAAAGTGATCTGCCAGTTCCAAAGGAGAATTATCGGTTCTATCCTGATCATAAAGATGCTTGGCATAAGAACAGGTGGCCGCCATGGCAAATAGCTCAGTACCAGCTTCTACAAGCCGTCCCAGAATCATTTGCTTCTTCTCCAGTCCATCTCTATAGACTCCCATGTAGAAGAAAAAAGAACGGGCAAGCTTATGAGCCTTCTTTTCAATAAAGCTGAAGTGCTTGCCAAGTTCTCCCATTTCCGGATAGGAGGAGAAGTAACTTCCATTGATAAACTGTTTGGGATACCAGGTCCCGTAAAACCCGGCCAATTTGGCAGCCGTAGATAGCTTAGTCCCAATCGAAGTTCTTGGATTGATCAGATCCCCAGCCAACCTGAGGTGTGGATCCATTGCTTCACGAGCCAGGAATAGTTTCATGATTTCAGAGGAACCCTCGAGAATCAGGTTGATGCGAGAATCACGCATGGCCCGCTCAATGGCATATCCTTCTTCACCACGAGCTTTGAGGGAACGAGCGGTTTCATAACCTCTTCCGCCTCGAAACTGCATCGTTTCATCAATCATCTTCCAGGCGGCTTCGGTACAAAACAGCTTGGCCATGGCAGCTTCAATTCGAAGATCCATTTCACCCTTATCAGTCCACGCGCTTGTCAGCAAAGAGATCGCTTCACAAGCAAAAGTCATGGAGGAGATGAAGGCCACCTTTTGAGCCCCGGCTTCATGATCCGCGATGGATTTACCCCATTGGACGCGATCCTTTCCCCAGCGGCGATTCACTGCAATACAGTACTTGCCCAGTCCTGTACAGGCTGCTGGAAGAGTTAAACGACCGGCGTTGAGAGTCCTCAAAGCAAGTGCAAGACCTCGCCCTTCGGCCCACAGAATATTCTCCTTGGGAACTTTGACGTCCTTAAATTTAAAGAGGCAGTTATAGATTCCTCCAAGACCCATAAATTCACAACGATGGGACATTTCAATTCCGGGTGTATCTCGCTCGACAATAAATGCGGTGATTTGCTGCTTTTCTTTTCCCCTGACAATTTTCGGGGGAGTGCGAGTCATTACCACCATCAGATCAGCCAGGGGACCATTGGTACACCAGAGCTTCTCGCCGTTAATAAGATAGTGCTGACCATCCTCCGTTGGGGTAGCCATGGTGCTCATCTTAGCCGGATCGGAACCAACGCCGGGCTCGGTCAGAGCAAAGGCCGAAATTGAGCGCTTGGCCAGCCTTGGAAAAAACTGCTTCTTCTGCTCTTCCGTTCCTACCATCTTGAGAGGGTTAGGTACACCAATTGATTGGTGAGCGGAGATTAGAGTAGCGGTTGACCCACAGTAGGAGGCAACCAGGGTTGCCACGCGGTTATAGTTGATCTGGGAAAAACCAAGACCCTCATATTCCTTGGGAACCTTCATCCCAAAAAGACCCAGTTCAAAAAGCCCGTCTATGACAGACTTGGGGATCTCATTGGTTCTATCTACTTCCTCAGGATCCAGGTTGTTTACCAGGAATTCTTCGACCTTTTTCAGGAATTCGTCGCCTAGCTTCTTATCTTCTGCATCTTGTGCAGGGAAAGACTTCACCAGGTCATAATCGAAATCTCCCATGAAAAGTTTGCTGGCAAAGCTAGGCTTACGCCATTCTTTTTCACGTGCCGACTCGGCTACTTCCATAGCCTCCTTCTGTCCGGCCGTCATTTTCGATGTATCAAACACCAATTCTTCGTCCTGTTTGGACTCCTCTTCAACTTGCTTTATATCGCGATCATCTTTAGCCATGTTTAGCTTTCCTCTCGGCCTGCAATTCAGGCCTGTGGTCCATAAAAACTTTTCCCTTCGCTGGCCATCTCTTCGAGTAGGCTGCAGGGTTTGAACCGTTCCCCAAATCTTTCACTGAACTCCTTCATTCTTTGAACAATAGTAGGAATTCCTCTTGAATCCGCATATCTCAGCAGCCCGCCTCGGAAGGGTGGAAAACCCGTTCCAGTAATCATGGCCATATCAAGATAAGCAGGATTTTCTATTATTTTTTCTTCCAGACAACGGCACGCCTCATTGAGCATTACCAGTACGAAACGATCTACCATTTCCTCAGCGCTGAGGTGACTTCGTCTGGTAGTGCCCAAGATCTCTGAGACCTCAGGATTCAATGTTTTTTCTTTTCCTTTATGGATATAAAACCCACGTCCCATCTTTTTTCCAAAGAGCCCGGCATCAACGATCTTCTTAAAGGTAGGGGGTACGCTCATGCGATCTCCATAGGCCTCGTTAAGAATTAACGCTACTTTGTAACCAACATCATTACCGACCTCGTCTGCCAGGGTAAAGGGTCCCATGGGCATACCAAAATGGGTGATAGCATTATCTACACGCTCAATTTCAAGCCCTTCTTCAAGCATGAGCAAACCCTCATTCATGGAAGGAATCAAGACCCTGTTCACAAGAAAGCCAGCGCAGTCACCAACTACAACAGGCGTCTTTCCAAGCTTCTTTACCAGTGAAACCATGCTTGCGACGGTCTCTTTACTGGTCTTCTCCCCCGGAATGATCTCCACCAGCGGCATGCGGTTTACCGGATTAAAAAAGTGCATTCCCACAAACCGCTCGGGATGCTTGAGATCCTTTTGCATCTCGGTGATCGAAAGAGCAGAAGTGTTAGAACAAATCAGGGTATCCGGGCGTATCTTCTCTTCGAGTTCAGCAAAGACCTTTTTCTTGAGATCCATATTTTCAACTACGGCTTCGACTATTATGTCCGCGTTTTGAAAACCGGAATAATCGGTTGCTCCACTAATCTTATGCATCTTTAGATTCACCTGCCCTGTATTGAGTTTGCGAATCTTCTGAAGTTGTTTATAGATAGAATTAGCGGCTTCAAAGCCTTTACTGACAGCATCCCACTGGATGTCTTTGATTCGTACGGGTATATCTTTGTAGCTGAAGAGCCAGGCAATCCCGCCGCCCATGACTCCAGCGCCCAATACTCCGGCCACATCAACCTTCTTCGGGGTAGAATCCACGAAAACCTGGGGATCCTTCTTAAGATCTTCATTTACAAAGAAGAGATTTACCAGGTTCTCGCAAATATCAGCATGCTTTGTGGTCAGGTTGACGAAGGTATCCAGTTCCTTTTTTAGCCCAGCTTGTAGATGCCATCCATAGGTTGTCTCCACAACATCGAGGGCTGCCAGGGGAGCCGGGTATTTGCCCATGGTCTTTTTCATGATTCCTTTTCTGGCTTGTGAGAAGATCAGGGATCGTCCCAGCGGATTCTTCTCCAGGAGATAATCCTGAACCTTCTGAATTCCCTTCCTGTTTGTCCTCGCGTTTAGAATTTTGGAACGACCGGAGGCATTCAGGCAAGACTCGACAAAATCAGGTAAACGATCCTTAAGAAATTCATGTGGAATGATGGAATCAGCCAACTTCAGTTTGAAGGCCTTTTTCCCGTCTACTTTCTTTCCGCCAAGAATCATGGGCAGGGAATTCTGCAGCCCGATCAGCTTTGGTAGTCTCTGCGTTCCGCCCCAACCAGGAATGATTCCCAGGTTAACTTCGGGCAATGCGATGGAAGTCTTGGCGTGATCAGTTACCACACGATAGGTACAGGCCAACGAGAATTCCGTTCCTCCGCCCATGCACGCACCGTCTATCACTGCAATGGTAGGGCAGCGCAACTGCTCTAGTTTATTAAAAGTCTCTTGTCCACGAGAAAGCAGTTTCTGCACCAGGGGCGCTACTTCCTCACCCTGGCTCATAATGTCGTAGATTTCCTTAACATCGGCTCCAGCGATGAAAATCCCTTTCTTGGCACTTTGGATTACCAGCGCTCTCACCGACGGATTTGCCGCCACTTCATCAAGAACAGAGTTCAACTCCTCCATCACGTGCGTGGAGAATTTATTAACTTTTTCTCCCGGATAATCAAAGGTCAGCCAACCAATTCCCTTGGCATCTATATCTAATTTAAAGGACTTTTCCATTATTTAACCTCCACATGTAGAGCGGCACCTTGTCCGCCACCTACACAAAGGGTTGCCAGACCACGCTTTAGATTTCTCTCTTTAAGTTCTCGCAGCATGGTAATAATCATGCGTGTACCAGTAGCCCCCACCGGATGCCCCATCGCGATAGCACCACCATTTACATTGAGCTTTTCACGATCAATCTCCCCGATTTTCTTGTCGCGCCCAAGGTTGACTCGAGCATATTCATCACTGGCAAAGGCACGCTCGTTGGCAATGACCTGGGCCGCGAAAGCCTCGTTCATTTCCAGGAGATCAAAGTCTTCAAGCTTTCTACCGGTCTTTTCGAGAAGTTTTGCCGTGGCGAAGACAGGTCCCATTCCCATGCGGTTGGGTTGCAGCGCGGCATAAGCATAATCTACCAGGAACCCAATTGGCTCCAGTCCCAGGCTCTTTGCTTTGGATTCACGCATTAGAAGAATCGCAGCGGCTCCGTCAGTAATTTGACTGGCATTTCCAGGAGTAACAGTCCCTGTGATCCTATCAAACGCCGGGCGTAGCCGGGCTAAATCCTCCGGCTTGGAATCAAAGCGAACCCCATCATCTGTGGTCTGCATAGACTCGTACCTGGGAGGTACCGGTATGGCAACAATCTCACGACTAAACTTTCCATCACTGATCGCTGCAGCGGCCCGTTGATGACTCATGAGAGAAAACTCATCCTGTTCCTTACGGGATATGGTGAAATCTCGGGATAGTAACTCCGCCGTCATCCCCATGGAGAGCCCGCACAGAGGATCCACCAGACCTGGAATTACAGGAGCCAGGAAGGAGGGTCGAAAAGAACTAAAGGCCTTGAGTTGGGACCCAAGAGTTTTTGCCTTGTTGAGCTTCATCAACAATCCCACCATCTTGGGACCAAAGAGGATTGGTACATTACTCATGGATTCGGTTCCACCAGCGATGATCATCTCAGCCTCATCGGAGAGAATCTTGTTCGCCGCAGTGGTCACCGCTTCCATTCCTGATGCACAGTTTCGATTCACCGTGTAGGCAGGACAAGGAATAGGCAGCTGGGCCTTTACAGCCAGTATCCTCGATAAATTTGCTGATTGAGGAGGTTGGATCACATTTCCGAAAATAAGTTCATCAACATCCGTACTTCTAATTCCAGTACGCAATACTAATTCTTTTACCGCAAAGGCCCCCAGGTCATCTGCCTGAAGGGTCTTCAATACACCGTTCGCTTTACAAAAGGGGGTTCGAACGCCCCCTACAATGGCCAGACGCTCTTTCATATCTGTTCTCCTGCCTCTCCATACATGGAATCAATAATGTCTCTATATTTGTCTAATACAGCAAATCGCTTCATTTTCATTGTGGGTGTCAATTCGCCGTCTTCAATGGAAAGGGGTTTGGGAATCAGTCGAAAAGTTTTGAGCTGCTCCCATTTATTGAGGTTTTGATTAACCTGCTGGACCAGTCCTTCAAACTCGCTGCGAATGGATTCCTGTGCCAGGAGTGAATCCATAGACTGATAGGCTAAATCCTTGAATTTTTCCTTTAGCGCGACAGGACAAAGGAAAAGTAGAGCTGAGGCAAAATTCTTTCCATCGGCCACAACCATTGCCCCTTCCACCAGGGATGACTGGCAAAGCTCCTGCTCAATGGGAATGGGGGAAACATACTTTCCGTTGGAGGTCTTGAGGAATTCTTTGATTCTGCCAGAGATACACAGGAAACCTTCCTTATCGAAGAAGCCGCGATCCCCGGTATGAAGCCAGCCGTCCCTTAAGGTCACGGCAGTTTCATCTGGACGGTTGTGATAACCCCGCATGACTCCTGGACCTTTAACCGTGATCTCCCCTTCGTCTGTAATCTTAACTTCCAGGGAAGGAAAAACCTGCCCCACGGTTCCACAACGATCATATCCTGGACGATTTGTACTGATGATAGGACATTCGGTCATGCCATAGCCCTGGAAAACTGGAATCCCTACGGCTGTGAAAAACCTGGCCAGAACAGGATTAAGGGCGGCCCCACCGGAAATGATTACTTTGACCGAGCCTCCAAGGCCCTCTCTAAATTTTTGATAGATCAGCCGGTCTAAAAGCGGCTCAAAGATGCTTCTAAAACCTGTACTCTCACTTGTCGCCACAGAAAAAGCAGCCTTCCCTAACAATCGAGCAAGGCCCTTGGCCTGCTCAACTTTCGAGAACATTTTGGCGTAGACTTTTTCCAAAATTCGAGGAACCACCGTCATCATGTGGGGCTGTACTTCTCGGGCATAATCTGCGGTCTTTTGAATATCATCAACGAAGTAGAGTGAAATATCCGAAGCGATATAGAAAAGGGTGATGGTTCGTTCAAAGATATGAGCCGTTGGCAATACGCTCAAGGCCTTTTTAATCTGGTAGGAGGCTGGGATTAGCTGACCTGCGGCCAATACCTGTTCCACCAGGTTGGTATGTGTGAGCTCAACCCCTTTGGGAACTCCAGTACTGCCACTGGTGTAGATAATTGTAATTAAATCGCCTGGCTGGGCATCAAGGAGCATGGTGTCAAAGAGCTGGGGATTCGTTTCATCAAGTTCTTTACCCCGTTCAATGAGTCGGTCCAACTTTGTAATTTGCGGCCCGTCAGGACCTGCTGAATCTGATCCCACATCAACTCTAATGACATTCTCAAGTTCGGAAAAATACTCGGAACCTTTATCCCATGCCTCTTCACCTGAAAGAACAAAAGTCTTTACCTTCGCATCATTAATCTGGAATCGAAAATTCTTTTCAGCGATATTGGCAAAGAAGGGAACACTGGTAGCCCCGGCTAAAATGATTCCGAAATCGATGATGGTCCAGTGGGGAGACGAGGGACCCATCAGGCCAATGCAATCCCCTCGTTTGATGCCAAGACTTCGAAAGCCCATAGCCACATAACGCACATCGCGAATAAAATCTTCTGTGGAAACATGGTTCCAATTCCCTTCTTTCGGAATATTGAGGGCTTTTGGATTGGAATACTTACTGATTATCTGACCGTATAATTCCGCTACTGTTCTTACTTCCCGCATCTCTTTTTGTCTCCATCCCCTTGAACGATATTCATTTAATAATGAAGCTATCTGCTTCGAATTATCTCCTACTCTGATCCTTCTAGTGGGGTTGGATCATAATGGCAATAAATCAATTGGCAAGCCCCTTTGTATGAGATTTCTTATTTATTCCAACCGCCATTGCGATCAGCGACAATTTTGGACTCTAAAACCATGGTAATGATTTCCCCCTTATCCAAAAAAAGTGGTACAAAAATATACTGATTCAAAAAGCCTGCTAGGGTATGAAATTCAAGCCCAAGAGTCAATATATTTCAGGTGTATCGATCAAGCTTTTTTGAGCGATTTAACAACCTTCATGATTGATTCCTGGGTGCCGGGACTCTTCCAGTGTTCAAAGATTCGTCCAATCAGGGCATCTGGAGGTTGGTTAAGGCTTTCTAAAAGCCTTGAACGGAGCTCGACCTTTGTCTTAGTCCATGCCGGTGGATGCCACTTAATCCAGCGTCGAAGAATACCCTCTGCCTTATCCATGAGTTCACTTCCACTGCATAGTTCATGGACCAGTCCAAATCGCTGAGCCTGTCCTGGTGTCAGTAATCTTGAGTCTAAAACCAATTGGGAAGCTCGATCCTCTCCAACTCTGGCGATCATGAGCTGCAGGATCGGTTCTGGAACAAAAAGCCCTACCTCGATCTCATTGAGACCGATACGGAAATCTCCATCCGCCATGAGCACACGATCACAGCATAGAGAAAGAACACAGCCGCCAGCTGGAGCATAACCTGAAACCGCACAAATTAGAGGCTTGGTGAAGCCTACCAATGACTTGATCAATCGAAAGAACTCCCTCCAGAATCGATCCAAACCAGGGTCATCAAGAGATGCAAGCTCCATGACATTCAATCCCACCGAAAAATATCCAGGGTTGCCAGTAAGAATCACTCCTCGAACAGATTCATCCTCGTCCAGGCGCACCATCTCTTTATAAAGTTCTCTCATCATTTCCAGGCCGATCGGATTCGCCCTTCCACTAGACAGACGGATTGTGGTTATTTCAGATTGTGTTTCAACAGAGAGGGTGTTCATGATTGACCTTCCTATGGGTATTGAACTTGCAAGGTATCATATCCTGTAATACCATTTCCTGTCCTCTTTAGCACCAATGTCTCAAGCCCACTCCCCCAGGAGAGTAATTCCAATGAAAATACATAAAATTGGTTCCCATGAATTTCGCCTTGGACGCGACTCCAATGGAGTTGTTCAAATCGAGGCTCCCGATTCCAACACATTTGCCGCAGCAATGGGATTCGTTCATGCCAGGGATCGGATCACCCAGTTGATGCTGGTTAGATTAGCTGGCCAGGGGAGACTCTGCGAATGCCTGAAGGACTCAGAGGATACTTATGAGATTGATGTCTTCATGAGAGAACTGGGGTTTGGTTCCCAGGCACGAGAAGAAGTTCACAAACTCAGTGAATCTGCACGGGAGTATTGTGAATCTTATTGTGAGGGAATCAACTATTACATGAATCATCACAGCAGACCATTGGAGTTTCTGCTTGTGGGTTACCATCCTGAGCCGTGGAGTGTCGCTGATACTCTCATCACTATCAAACTCATGGGATACGTGGGATTGGCACAGGCTCAACAGGATATAGAAAAGGTCATCATAAAGTGTTTAAGGGAAGGAGTAGATGATCTTAGATTGAAGGCACTCTTCGAGCCACATCTCGATGAGATGCCGGAGGACCTGCCGGAAATGCTCCGAAAGGTTAAAATTTACCGCCCTGCCATACCCGATCAAATCCGCTTCCTTACCTCCCTTCCTAAAATTCAGGCTAGTAATAATTGGGTTCTTTCGCCTTCCAAGTCTCACACAGGATCTGTGCTCCAATGTAATGATCCCCACCTGGAAGTAAATCGCCTGCCGCCTGTCTGGTTCGAATATTGCGCCAGCGTGGGTGACAACTTTCAGATGGGTGTGAATATGCCGGGAGTCCCCGGGTTAACGATGGGCCGTACGAATTATGTATCCTATGGATTCACTTATGGTTTTATGGATATGATTGACTATTATATCGATGAAATACGCGATAAGAAGTTTCGCAGGGGAGATCACTTTGAGTCTTTATCTGCGCGCGAAGAACTCATCGTCCGTAAAAAGAATCCATCTAAAACCATTACCGTCTATGAAAATCTACACGGAATTGTGGAAGCTGATCCAAGGAAAGAGCTTGAAGACGGCTTTTATCTTACCCGTGCCTATTCCGGTCATACTGCTGGTACCGTTGATTCCCTGGAGGTTCTATCCCGTGTTGGTGATTCAAAGTCTGCGCGAGAGGTTCAAGACTTTGTTAAAAGGGTAACCATTTCGGCAAATTGGCTCATCGGTGACAGGGAAGGAAATATTGCTTATCAACAATCCGGTCTGCTTCCCAGGCGGGTTCATTCGGGACTTTACCCCCTTCCAGGCTGGGATTCTTCTTACGATTGGAAAGGGATTCATGACCCCGACCAACTAAGCTACATCAACAATCCGGAACGAGGTTATATCGTTACCGCGAATGAGGATCGCAACCAGGCTGGGAAACCCCTGTCGGTCAATATGTGTATGGCTTCCTATCGCGCCGATCGAATCCGTAATTTGATTCGACAAAAGGATAAGCTTGGCATCGATGACATGAAACGGATTCAGTCTGATCTCTATTCCTTGCAGGCGGAGAGATTTCTAAGCGTTTTAAGGCCCCACATACCGGATAACAAGGCAGGCAGAATCCTCTCCGAATGGAATCTTTGCTACGATCGAAATTCCCAGGGAGCAACCATCTTTCACAAAGTCTATATGGATTTGATGGGGGAAGTTTTTGGTCAGACTTTATTCGGGATGGAGGCCTGGGATAAAGTTGATTCTGATACCAGCCGAATTCTGGATTTCTACTTCATATTTGATCGAATCCTACTTGATTGTCCTGAAGAACATAAAAAGCTCTGGTTCGGAGAAGAGGGACAGGAAATAGTATTCGCCAGAGCTATGCACAAAACACTTGATAAGTTCTCGAACCAGAAAATTCCTACCTGGGGAGAGAATCAGCAGGCCACCATGACCAACCTCTTTTTTGGCGGGAAACTCCCTTCGATTTTTGGATTTGATTATGGCCCCATCGTGATCGAGGGTTGTCGAGCTACCGTTGTCCAGGGCTCCATATACATAGATAATGGTAAAAAAGCGGCCTTTTGTCCTTGTTACCGCTTCATCGCAGACCTGGGCACAAATGAGGCACATACAATCCTTGCGGGTGGACATACCGACCGCAGGTTTTCGCGCTTCTATAAGAATGAAGTAGAGGCCTGGTTGAACTTTCAATATAAAACCCTTCGTGTGGATTGAGCCTATCTGAGAAACCAAATCGTCTAATTTTGACGAGTCTTTCTTGACAGGCAATCTTTCCTCGCTAAGAATAGAATTTCCACTTTTGGGGATGAATGGGAGTTAAAGATGAGCTATCTCAAAATAGCGCTTTTGTTTGTAGTACTGCTCAACTGGTCTCATGGGGGTAATATCGCGCTCGTACAGAAGAGTGCTTTTCAATACCACGTGATTGGTAATGTAGGCTTCGGAATCGATGAAATCGCCGTTGATTTAGACCGTCCCACCTACATCATTCCAGGACGAAATTTCATCGTCACCACCGGCCGCTCAGAAACCTGGCTCTTCGGTACGGACCAGATTAAAATCGCCACCAAGAAAATTTCTTCCGGACTAACCAACTGGGTCAAAATTGGAGACAGGTTCGTGGCCATAAGACTGCGCGATGGATTGTTCCTCTATACCATCAATGAAGATGGGGAATTTGTGGGCACCAAAATATCTCCCAAGGTCAGCTCTCGACCCAGTAAGCTGATTCTTATGGAATCGATGGTACTCCATGAATGGAATACCAAAGGTGCATTCTTAACTTTTCTTGACCGAAACCAATTGAAAACAAGAGCCCTGCATGAAAACCGTCTACGCAGCGTATTCTATTATGATGATCCCGTGGGAAATATGGAAACGAAGGGGGATAAGATAGAAGCCGACCTCTCTGACAGCAAGATAGGTTCATCCAACCTCGGCGATGTACTTTTCCCAACCAATCCAAATAAGAAGAAGAAAAGGCAGCTAAAAGCCAAGACGGTTAACCTGGGAGGCTAGGCGTGACTGAGAATCAGGAAAGCGAAGGATTGGACTCGATCTGCGAGGAAGCCTATGGGGGGCATTTGAAGGGCAGGGAAGCTCTGGCCCGGTGGCAAAGTAAGTTAGGGGAAAACCCCTTTGAGTTACACCAGGATCTTCAACATTCTGTGGGAATGTATTTTCCCGATAACCAGAGCCTGGTCCAGAGACTCTCCAAGTTAGGCTCCAGAATACCTTCCTTGGAAAGCGCTGCTTCCGAGAATGATTTTCGGCTTAATTTACCTCGTTTGGAGCCCTATGACGGTATAGGACGCCGGGTGGAGCAGATAATCCACCATCCATCCTATGATGAGTGTGGAAATATCATCTATGGCACCTCCATGATGAAGATTATGTCAGAACCTGGCGGTCTTTTGGAAAGCCTCTGTCATTTCTATCTTACTTCCATGGCTGGAGAAGCTGGCCATAATTGCCCGGTAGCCTGTACTGCGGGGATACTGAGAATTTTTCAGAAGACTCCCGACTTCCCCGGTAAGGAAGCCTTTTTGGAGAAGCTCTTGAATCCCAGTTTTAGGGATAATTATACGGGGGCTCAATTCTTAACAGAAGTTCAGGGGGGCTCAGATGTTGGCCTCAACGCGGTTCTGGCCAAAGAGGAAGACGGGATTTGGAAAATTTCGGGAGAGAAATGGTTTTGCTCCAACGCCAATGCTGATTTGATATTACTCACCGCCCGATTTGATGAAAACCGTGAAGGAACCGGGGGACTGGGCTTGTTTTTGGTACCCAGACATCTAAAGGATGGAAGCCTCAATCGCTATACACTTCGAAGACTGAAAGAAAAATTGGGCACCCGCAGTATGGCATCAGGAGAAATTGATTTTCGCGAGGCCGAAGCCATTGCGATGGGAGAGATTTCCGACGGCTTTAAAATGGTTATGGAGCACGTTCTTAATCTTTCCAGAATTTATAATACTTTCACGGTATCCGCCATGGCCAGACGAGCCTATCAAGTCGCTCGCGCATACGCCCTCGAGAGAGTCGCCTTCGGAAAGCCGATTCTGGAATATCCTTTGGTACAAGAAACCCTTGCCACAATTCGTTGTGAAAATACAGCTATCCAGGCCGCGGCCTTTCACCTGACCCACCTACAGGATGAACTGGATCTTTCAGAGGAATCTTCGGAGGTATCGAAAAAAAAGAAGCTCCTTGCCAGGCTCCTGACCAATGCCATTAAGTACATCTCCTCATCGTGGTCTGTTGGGCATATTCGCCAATCCATTGAAGTATTGGGGGGCAACGGGGCCATCGAGTCCTTTTCCACTCTTCCCCGCCTCTTTAGAGACAGTATCGTCTGTGAAAACTGGGAAGGAACTCACAATACCCTGAGAGCACAGGTGTTAAGAGACATTCTTCGATACCGTATCCATGAACATTTCTTCACACACATATCCCAACTGATCGCAAAGCAGCCCGGGATTCCCGAAGCAGATACTCTAGAAAAATTACTTGAGGAAGCTCAGACGGAGGTTCAGGAACTCTGCGACCATAATCCTGCCCAGCAATCTCTTCAGATCCGAGAGGTACTCGACAAATTCTGTATTTTATTCCTGGGAACTGCTCTAGCTGTCGAAGCTTTGGATCAAATGAGCCAGGGAATTCATACGAAGAATGACTGCCTGCATTTATTTCTAATGCTGCATGCCCAAAAAAGTTCGGAGATACTGGACAGGGATCGGTTAGAACTGATCACTGCAATCGCATAGATAGTCTCTTAGAAGCCATCATGGTTGACTTTCTAACCGGGGGAGTGAGGCTGCGCTTCAGGAATGGATCAAAGGGTTTTCTTCTTCCCCTGACTATTTTTATTGGACTCATTCTCCTGGCCCTGGGATTTTTCGGATACCGCATGGCAAGGGCTAAATATCATGCTGCCATGTTCTATGCCAATAAAGAGAAAGCCTATCACCTTGCCCATAGAGCCAGTGCTTTCTCAAGGGCTAAAATCAATCAAGCACGCGCTTTTTGGAACTCATCAGATCCGCTTACTTATCCAAAATATGAAAAAGCTCCTCTTTCCATCAAGGAGTTAGTCAATTATCTGAATTCCATCAAAGACCAGACACCGGGAACACTCTCACCTCTTAATTTGACCGCTTATCTTCCCGATTTTATTGGCCCTGAGATTGAATCAACCCTGGCCGTCATCAATCCAAAGGCATTCCCAAGTACTGGGAACGCCTTGTCAGATTCCACAGAAAAGACATTTTCTTTCAAACTCAAAGTTAAGGCCGAGGTGTCCGGCGCTACAGCTCAGATTACCTCTTTTCAAGAAGTCAGACTGGTCAATATTCAACCTGCCCAGTTTGGAAAATTCGGCCTTTTTGTCAGAGAGAAACTTAGGATTCCTTTCAACTCAATTGAAGACAGATTCACTCCTGGACCTCTCAATCCGGCACCGATGCTTTATTACGGAGGAAAGAGAATTCCACCACAAGGTTTTTCCACACCATTGGAGTTAATCAAATTCCTGCAAAACCAGGGCTGGGTCTACCTGGGAGGAATTTCAGAGCTGATATTGGGACTAGGGCCGGGCGCAGGGAAAGAAAATCAGGCTTCAATGATCGGCCCAGGTCTGAGCTTTTCAGCACCTATGCTCTCCATGGATCTCAAAAAGACCTTTCTGAATGAAGATGAAGACCTTCACTACGTTTATACACGTTCAGGGCTGTCGAGAGAACTTGCAGAACCGATCCTGGGGAGTCTATTTTCATTCACACCTGAGGACGAAATTCAAACTTCAAGCTGGCTTAGATTGCACGGATCACGAGCTGTGCCCTCCCCCACACTAATCCTCGGTAAGATAAGGAGAAGGTACGCGCTCTTGAGTGGATTTTCGAGAATTTCTGAAAACCTTATTCGCTATTTACCTTACCTTGATCCACCAGGCTTTGAACAAAATAACTGGCCTGGAGATCTGGCACAGGATGCGATAGAAACCATCCGGGAACATTTCAAGGAAATCAACCCGGCAAATCCCTTTGAGGAATACCAGCAGAGAATGTCCAGGCTGATGGTGGAAGACCACAACGCAGCTGTCCTGGACTGGCTGAAAGACCAGGGCGAGACTATTGCTTATGTTCCCGATGGCAGCTTTCCGGGTCTCTCCATACTCCACAGCCAGGGTTCCCCGGCACTCCCTTATCAAATCCTCGACTCACGAAACTACACCCTGCTTGATAAGTCTGGAAATGTCCTTTTTGAGAGAGCGGATCCGGAAACCTGGAATAGGTTGCGTGGAACAGAACCAAAGGTCTCCTATATTTTTAACTCCTTACAGGAATTGATTGAAACGCGAGACGGTTCCGACGTGATGAATTTAAGCGGAATTCAAAGAGTAAACGGGAACTGTAATTTTTCAAGTAATCTGCGGATTGATGATGGCGGTGGAGGAATACTTTTATGCACTGGAGACATCTCGATAAACGGCAGTTTTGAACTTCCGGATTCAGAAATATTGACCCTGGTGAGCGAAAATGGAGATATTCATGTCGCTGGAAACTCTGATCTTCGCCTGGGGCTCATTGCCTTGAGGGGTACTGTGCATTTTCCATCCGCTTTTCAGCTCCGAGGAATTGTGGCTTGTCGGGATTTCCGGCTAAATCCAGCCGAAGGTGAGTCCCGTCAAACCCTGTGGTATGATCCATCAATGGACCCTACAGAACCCGCCACCAGAGCTCGCTATTATCGCTATTCACCGGCACTTTTCTGGAATGTTCATGTTCAGTAAACTAGCGATTTCGTTCCTGATTGCCGCTGCTATAGGGCACTGTACTGAACGCTCTCTTCGACTTCGGCTTGGAGTTGAGCCCAGAAGTCATGAACAGTTTTTGAGCACCCCTATTGGCAGCGAGAAAACTCAGGGAAAAACATTCCAGAGTATTTCAGGAATTCAAAATCCCGATTCTACCACCCAGGTGACAGGCCATACCCCCCTCTCAGCGGCTCCCCTTCTTGGGCAAATTTCTCCTCAGCTCAGTAGCTCTGGTCCACTTAGCATCCGATCCACCACTCTATTAGGAGCCGATCCCATTGAAGAAATTCTAGTACCTTTTGACCTGAAACAGGCTAACTGGCTATATCAGGATGTCTCCTCATGGGAGGTAACCGCCAGATTGAATGTAAGCTTTTCTGGCAATAGAATCACCATGGATTATGACAAGGTAAACAATTGGCCCCTGGTTCAATTTCCTACAGAACCCAAGAAGTTTAACGCAAATGGCTGGATTTTCGCCAAAGAGGGCGGACAATGGCATGCTGCTTCCTGGACCTGGCTGCGGCCGGAAAAGTTCTGGCGAGACAAGTCTGACGTATCTGGTACGACCATAAAGCGTGCTCCGCTGCACAACTTTACACCCCAAAGTGGGAAGACCTATTATTTCATGGTCTCAGGATTAGCGCGCATGGGACTTTCGAACATTCAAGAACGCTCAAATGTAGTAAAGGTGGTTTGGCCATGAATTTTTATCCTAACCCGAAATGCAAACAGTACACCGTTTTGCAGGTTCCTGACCAACCTAAGCTCGCCTATGATGAGCAAAGGAATCTGGACAGATCAATTGCATTTGGGAATATTCGTTCACTGTTGCTGCTATCCCTGCTATTCCTTTCAAATCCGTCAACTCTACATTCTGCCTTACCCTTCTCCCTGGGCAATGTAAAATGGCTCCACTCTGATGTCTCGGGCTGGAGAGTCACAGCTAACCTGAAGCGAGTCAGTACCAGCGCTTCCAGTATTGTACTGGATTATGATAAAGCTAATAGCTGGCCCGTAGGCTCGACTGGAGGCACGGCGGTCGTTGCTAATCCATGGATTTTCATCGAAGAATCAGGAAGGTGGTATGCCGCAACCTTCGAATGGCTAAGACCGGGGCAGACTAAAAAATCAATTCGTGCTGTGAACGGTGATCACATCAAGAGATCTCCTTTCCAGTCCTGGAAACCGAACCCTGGCACAACCTACTATTTTATGGTTTCCGGCCTTGCCAGGGGGGCTGAACGCAACGTAAAGGAACGCAGTAATATCGTTGCCTATACCTGGCCGGGGTCTTCCGCTGGTACAGATGGAGATAGCACAGAATCCGGGACCGGAAGTACGGGTGGCAGCAGCACTGGATCCGGCGGAGCCGGCAGTGGAAACTCAGATGGATCTGGCTCCGCAGGTTCTGGAAGCGGAGGTACTGGAGGTTCCGGGCAGGATCCCATGACCCTTAAGCCCAGAAAGTTTGTGAAATGGGCCTTTCAATCCAGACTGGGCCGCAAGCCCACGCTCAGGGAAACTCTAAAGTATGCCGGTCAAATTTCCATGGGTATTTTGTCCAAAAAGAAACTGCTGGAAATTTTGGAAAAGAAAGCGTCATCTTCTTTTGATCTTAGCGGAGTAACCTGGCTATATCCAGACGTTTCAGGATGGGCACAGACTGCGGAATTAAAAGTCAGTTTTTCAGGAAATCGAATCATCATGGACTACTCTACAGTAGATTCCTGGCCGCGAGCCTATGGAAAAGATAATCCCAAGGGATTCAATGCTAACGGCTGGATCTTTGTGAAGAGGAGTGGTCAGTGGCTAGGAGCTACCTGGACCTGGCTCCGGCCAGAAAAGAGTTGGAGGGATATATCCGATGTATCAGGCTCCACGATCAAGCGTGAACCTTTAGGAAGCTTCAAACCCGCGAGCGGAGAGACCTATTACTTTATGGTTTCCGGTCTGGCCAGAATGGGCCTGAAGAACATCAAAGAGCGATCCAACCTGGTAAAAGTTACGTGGCCTTGAGAGCATAATTCAGGGAATGATCCTGACATCCTCAAGCGAATAGGTCCTGGTCTGACCGGTAAACGAATGGTTCCATTGGATCTCTACAGCGATCAGGTAATATTCTCCAAGACTATTCTCAAAGCTCTTTCTCACCAGTGACGATATCCTGGAAAATCCATCAGGACAAGCATTTAGCTCCAGATCTCCGAGGCTGAGTCCCAGGGGAAGGTCATCATCCTTAATATCCATGATTTCCACAAGACTGGCTGCATCCACATGGCTGAGTTGGGAGATCATGGAATTGGCCAGGTTCATGGCCACAAAAAGATTCTTTGCAGATACCTCAATCTTTCGATTGGCGAGGAACAGAGACGCAATCGGAGTGATAAACAGGCCCAAGATAAGAATGGTAAAGACCAATTCTACGAGGCTGAATCCAAGAAACCGCTTCATCGAAACCTTTTCAGGATTTATGCGTCTTGCTGCAGGACACCCTTGAGGCTTCGATAATCAGTTTTACCGGTACCAAGCACCGGGATCTGATGTATACGCCGATAATCATTTAGGCGAGCTACATTTCCAAAACCAGCTCCCTTGAGAACTACATTCATCTCTTCCAGACTCAGATCTATGGAGCTGAAACCACAGATTTTGGGTCTCTCACCCTCAACTTCAACTGCTTCAATAGCCACTATGGGACCATCTTCTCCAGCTGGCCATTTGGATATGAGAGCCGTTTCTAATGCAGGCAGACTTACCATCTCACCGGCAACTTTTACGAATCGCTTTTGCCGGCCTTTGATTTCTAGAGTGCCACTTTCATTAAAACAGCCCAGGTCACCAGTGATGTACCAGCGCTTCTCATCCAGGTGAATAAAGGCTTCTCTCCCAACATCTCCCAGGTAGCCAGAAAAAATATTGGGTCCGTGTGCGAGAATCATACCGGTCTTATCTTCTTCGATGGGCTCATAGGTTTCCTGGTGCACAATCTTGATCTCTACGGAAGGAAAGGGTTTTCCCACTCCCTGGCGAGCCTGGAACGGTTCGTTCATGGTCAGAATCGGAGAACATTCGGTAATTCCATAACCTTCGACAACGTAGGCTTTTCCAAGCATTTCTTTAGCTTTATCAAATAGCTCATCGGGGAACTTTTCAGCGCCTCCTCCCATACCGCGGACCGTCTGGAGCTGCTCGCGGCTGGAAGAGTTAAGGATACCCGCAAGAAAGGTAGGGGTTCCGTAAATCAGGGTAGTCCTCCAGCGAGGAATTGCCTGGGCAAGTTTCCGTGTTTCGTTCGGATTAGGATAATAAGCTATCTTAACTCCACTGATGATAGGCATAATCGTGGTAATTACAAATCCAAAGGAGTGAAAAGGAGGAAGAAAACTCAATACCACATCTTCGGGGTAGAAATGAAAGAAGGTGAAAACATCATTTAGATTGCAGATGATGTTTCTATGACTCAAGGGCACACCTTTAGGTACTGCCTCAGAGCCGCTGGTGAAAAGAATTACTGCTTCTTCCTCGGGATCTACCTTATCAAGCTCAAGATCTCGCAGCAGACGAGGCGCGGATTTGAGAGTATCCCATAGAGAACGAATCTTATCCTCCAGACTGATTAGCGCTTTAACCTCCTCCATGAAAACCAGGTAATCTTCCAGATCACCCAGTTCCGCAGCTCCAATTTTATCGACGAATTTCATGGAGGTAAGGACCACCTCAATGCCGGTTAACTCCCGAATATGTTCCAGATTTTTGGGGCCGAGGGTCCAGTTCACCATCACCGGTGTCTTACGGGCAAGCAGAGTTGCCATGGTGATAATGGTCGCTCCCACCGAAGCCGGCAGCATGATACCGATGCGGTCTCCCGGCATTTCCCTGATGGTTCTTGATAAGAGCACAGCCCCCATTTTCAGTTTTTTCCAGGAGGTGATTCCACTAACATCATCCGCCATGGCAAGCCAGCCATCCATCTTGTCACAAGATTCCAAAAACGCCTCCTGTATGGTGGCTCCTTTTGGTTTTCCCGGGTAGGGCTTTGAGGATAGCTCCTCCCAACCAGGCATGACTTTTAACGATACCTCTTCGCGGGGTTTCCCTCCCCTGGACGCAGCTATCTCCATGACTGAACCCACACTCACCAGTTCGGGAAGGGAGACATCTTGTGCCGCAAACTGCTCATCTAGCCAGATCAGCAGGTTAGATATGTCCAGAGAATCTAATCCAAGGTCGTTGGAAAGATTCTGATCTGCACCGATTTCTTCGGGCTTCATATTACTTACCAGGGCACATTGTGCGATAACCGCTGCTCTGATTTCTTCAGAAACACTCGAAAGATCAATCTTCTCCTCTATCTTTTCCACCTCTTGCGGATACTCTGTCCACCATCGGCAAAGGGACACCCTGGTGAGTTCTTCGTAGCCGGGAGCGTAATACCAGTTATCCAGCCACTGGTTAAACTCCATTTTTTCAGCGTTCCAGGGAAAATCCTCCGGGGCAGTCACAAATTCTATGTCTACCTTTCTGCGGGGCGTGAAGAAAATCAGGTTCTTGAGTAAAATCTTAATACAGCGTTTCATGAGCGGCATCGGCTTGGGACTAACTCCAGCACTATATGCCGTGCCTCCGATACTTCCCCATAACCCCCGGATACGGACGAGTACTATTTTCATGTCTTTATGGCGCTGTACCAGGGTATGTACCCCCGAAACCCCTCCCATTTTGTCCTGGTTCGAGCGCATCAGGTTTCCAGAGGGATAAATAACGATATTAGCCCCATTTTCAAGTGATTCGCCGACCTCCTCAAGAACGCGCTCCATTCGCCGCATTTTGATCTGGCTGAACCCTTCATGAAAATTAGGTACAGGAAACCCTTTTACATACTTCAGAATTTTGCTCATCACCGGGGTCCAAAAACAATAATCTATCGCCATGGGTCGGGGTTGAAACCGGTCCCAGAGATGTGAGGTCATGATAATGGGATCAAAATGGCAGGGATGGTTCGGAAGAAAGAGAAACCCAGAATCACCCTGTAATCGATCCAGGCCCCGAATGTTGACCCGATATCGAAGTTTGACTAATACCCGGATCAGAAATGATCCTATTTTTCCCAATAATGGATTGGGTTCTTCTTGCCCAGCCATTGAACCACCCTTCTCTTGATTCTTCATGGAATCCACCCGAATTGTGTCCCCTATGTTATATGGTTAGAATCTCCAATGCCAGACACAGGCTCTAAAAGATACTCTTAATCATGGTGAAAGGAACTAACTCATGGAATGGATCGTAGAACCCTCAGCCTGGATTGCACTACTCACTCTCACAATCCTGGAAATCGTACTCGGAATCGATAACATTATTTTTATCTCCATTCTAGTCGGCCGCCTGCCTGAGAACTTAAGGGAAAAAGCTCGCAAAATTGGGCTTTCTCTGGCCATGATTGCCCGAATTCTCTTGCTTATCTCGATTAGCTGGGTCATGGGTCTTACCACTAATCTATTCTCGCTTGGAGGACATGAATTCTCTGGTCGTGACTTAATCCTCATTTCAGGAGGACTTTTTTTACTTTGGAAATCCACCCATGAAATTCACCACAGCCTGGAAGGGGCACTAGATCAAGACAAAGAACCTGAAAAGGCTTCTTTTTCAGGAGTACTCATACAAATTGCTGTGATCGATATCGTCTTTTCCCTGGACTCTGTGATTACAGCCGTGGGAATGGCAAAACATTTACAGGTTATGGTCCTTGCCGTTGTCATTGCTGTAGGAATCATGATGGTTGGAGCTAAACCTATCGGAGACTTTGTGGAGGAGCACCCGACCTTTAAGATTCTGGCACTTTCCTTCCTACTGATGGTGGGAGTTTCCTTGATTGGTGAAGGATTGGAATTTCATATTCCCAAAGGATACATCTACTTCGCCATGGCCTTTTCCGCCTCTGTGGAATTCTTAAACCTAAAGATGAGAAAATCGAACATGGCACTGCAACTGCGCAAGAGGATCACTGGCTAGTAGCCCGTCAGAGCCTATAAATCCCAGTCTCTGGGCCAATAATACTTTAGCATCTTCTCTTGAGCTGAGCCTGTGCACGCCTTGTATTTATAGGGAAAAGTGCACCGGGGAGGCATGGAAACCAGAATGGACTCCACTCTTCCGCCAGTACGCAAACCAAAAGCAGTGCCGCGATCATGCAGAAGGTTGAATTCGGCATACCTGCCTCTTCTCATAAGCTGAAATTCCTCATCCTCAAGTGTCGCTGTTTCATCCTTTCTTCTAGAGACAATGGGTAGATAAGAACCTGGAAACGCCGCTGAGAGCTCAAGAGCCATCTTAAGATCTTTGTGGATATTCTCAGTGCGAAAGCGATCAAAAAAAATCCCTCCAACCCCTCTCATTTCACCACCTCTATGTACATTCACAAAGTATTGATCGCACTTTGATTTCATCTCAGGGTAGTTACCATAGGGAGAACAAGCCTCACTCCAGTGACGATGGAAAGCCAAGAAATCCTCTTCATGGGGATAGTAGGGCGTAAGATCAGCACCACCTCCAAACCAGGATCTTGATCCCAGTTCGATCAACCGAAAATTCGCGTGAAAGGAGGGAATTCGAGGATTCCTCGGATGTACGATCACAGAGATACCCGTAGCCCACATCTCGTTTTGCTCCGAACCCAGTTCTCTGGCGAAATCCTGCTCCATCGCCCCGTATACCAGGGAAACATTCACTCCTGCTTTTTCAATAACCTCTCCCTGCAATACCCTTGTATCCCCACCTCCTCCGGGCTTTCCTTCTGAATCCTTTCTCTGCCAACAATCACGAACAATCTCAGCCTGAGGGTCCAGCCCTACAAGAGCGCGGAGAAAATCTTCCTGCAGCTGATTCACATGTTGGGAGAATCTCTCCTTGAACTCATTCATAATTCTTTTCCTGCATTCTGATATGGATTAAAAACGTACAATTTAGACCAGACACCAATATAATACCCTCTGAGATCTGGGGAAACTATGACAGACAGCCTGAAATCTTCTGCGGATTTATTTCAAAGAGCATTAAAATTACACCAGGGGGGAAACCTATCCAAGGCCCACGATATTTACCATCAATATCTGAGCCAATCCCCCGGGGATCCCAAAGGCTGGTATTTTTCCGGAGCGGTAGCTTTTGAGCTAGGTGATCTTTTAGGGGCCTCCAACTCCTTTCGAAGAGCAACGGATCTGGACCCCACAAACGCGGTTTTTCGATTTAACCTGGCCATCGCCTTATTTAAGTTGGGCCGCTACCAGGAATCCGAAGAAGAGACCAGGTCAGTTCTCGCTCTTAAGTCTGATTACCCCAGGGCCTGGAACCTGCTAGGGGTATTCCAGATGAAAAATGAAGAGTTCCCAGTAGCCAGGGAATCCTTTCAAAAAGCTTCCCTTCTCGCGCCCGAGTTGGTTGAGGCAAAAATTAATCTTGGTAAAGCACTGATTAAGCTAATGGAATTCACCCTGGCTGATGTTGAGTTAAAAAAGGCAGCAGCGCTCGATTCGAGTCATTCGGGACTTGAACTGGCAAGAGGAGATCTTTGCCTGCGTACGGGAAAACCGACCGAAGCCCTGGCACACTATGAAGTTGAAAGGGGTAAGAATCCCAACCAGGCAGATTTATGGAACCAAATGGGACTCGCCCATCTTGAATTGGCCCAGAGAACAGAATGTAGAAAATGCCTTGAGAAGGCACTCGATCTCGATCCTGGCAATGAACAGACTCTCAATAATCTCGGACTCTGTCTCCAACAAATGGGGAAATACCATGAGGCAATTGAAGCCTATAAGTTGGCTACTACCCGTGATCAATCCTATGCGGATCCACACAATAACCTGGGTAGCCTATTTCTTAGCCAGGGGGAAAATCAGAAGGCCAAGAAAGCCATTCGACATGCTCTTGCGCTGAATCCAGAATTTTGGGAAGCCTGGATCAACCTGGGGAACTATCATCGTGAAGAGGCGGAGTACGATGAGGCAATAAATTGCTATCAGAGAGTCCTGGATGTAAATCCATCCAGCCCTTCGGCAATCTGGAATCTCTCTTTGCTTCAGCTCCTGAGGGGAGAGTACCTGGCTGGATTCAAAGGTTTTGAGGCGCGAGCACAAATCCCCGGTTTAAAGCTCCGTGAATACCCGGGAGAGGCTCGGAGCTGGGATGGAGGTGAATGTTCTCAAGGTTCGTTGCTGGTATTCGCAGACCAGGGTTTTGGCGACACTCTACAGTTTTGTAGATTCTTACCCCTGGCAAGGAAGCTGGTAAAGGAGCTCTGGTTTCAATGCCACCCTTCCCTGGTTGAGTTGCTCAAGAGTTTCTGTGAAGATAAAATCATCTCAATTGACGAGAACCCACCCCCAATTGACTTTCAAGCTGCGCTGTCGAGTTTACCCCATCTACTCGGAACTGAATTGGAATCCATTCCAGAAGGTCCCAACCTTTATCATTCTGATATTGAGGAAATTCCTGAAGCGGTCCACAAAGCTTTGGAATCTAATGTCAAAACCTTCAGAATCGGAATTTGCTGGGCGGGAAATCCAATGCACTCCCGAGATAGAATCCGTTCCCTTCAAGTAGAAGAGTTCGAGCCTCTTTTTTCTATACCGGGCACTAGCTTCCATAGCCTTCAGGTTGGTGATTCCCACCCTCCTATTCCAGATCGGCTGAAAGAGCATGTCAATGACCTCTCCGGCTCCCTGCAAAGTTTCATGAAAACAGCACAAATCATCCATCGCATGGACCTGGTCCTTTCCGTAGATACTGCCGTAGCGCATCTGGCCGGCTCTCTTGGAAAACCAACCTGGGTTCTTCTGCCCCAGGTACCGGACTGGCGTTGGATGCTAGATCGTGTTGACAGCCCCTGGTATCCATCCATGCGCTTGTTCAGACAAAATAAATCTGGGGATTGGAAGCCTGTATTCATGGCTGTTCGCACAGTTTTGAGAGAAATTTTGGGAAAAGGTCAGTAAATCCTCTCCCTTTTCTCTCCGATATTCATAGAAAGCAGATCTTAAGTCTTAAGAAACCCAAAAAAATAAACCGGGGCAGCTTAAGATCACTCTCAAGGATGAGAACGAATTCCATGAAAGCCTGAAAATCAGGCGTCATGGGGGGATGGACATGGACGTCTTCAGTCAGGACAGTAGCTCTGTCGCGGAAATTTTGCGACAGGCAGTGGAACATCATCAAAGCGGTCAGCTAAACACCGCCAGACTCCTCTATACCCGATATCTTAGCTTCGATCCTAGAAACTCCAAAGGTTGGTACCTGCTTGGTTGTGTGTGCCATCAACTAGAAGACGTACAAACCGCAGAACGATTCCTGCGAAAAGCAATTGCCATTGACCCGAACTGTGAACACTATCATCACAATCTTGCCACAATACTTCAGACCCAACACCGAACTGAGGACGCTATCACTGCGTTCCATCAGGCACTCAACGTAAACCCTGAATATTCCAAAGCGATGCATGGTCTGGGGACAGCCTACCAACAAGACGGAAACCTGGATGAGGCATTGCGTTGCTTCAATCAGGTTTTAGTTGAAAATCCGGATCATTTCCGAGCCAAATTCAATAAAGGAATTCTTCATTTTCAGCAAGGGGATAGCATTGAGGCAATCGCCGTCTTGCAGGAAGTACTTCTGGAAAATCCAGAGACTCCAGGGATTCACCTCTATCTTGGCAAGGCTTACCACACCATCTCAAGTTACAAGGATGCTATACAGCACTTTCAGGTTCATTTGTACCTTGACCAGGGATCTATTCAAGCCATGCAGGGACTTGGTGAAGCCTATCTTCACCTGGGAAGAATTTCAGAAGCTATGTCGTGCTTTCAAAAGCTTTTAGCCAGGCATGAGGACTCTCCTGAAGCACACAACAATCTTGCTATCTGCTACCAGCACAAACGTGAACCTCTCCTTGCCCAAGAATCCTATAAGCAGGCTATCCTGCTAGCGCCAGATAATCCTGTCTACAGGAATAACCTGGGTACACTATTGCTGAAAAGCTGCCGAATTCAAGAGGCTATCTCTCTCTTTCAAGAGGCTCTTGGACTGAAACCCCACTATCCGGATGCTCTTGTCAACCTTGGCAATGCTCACATGGAAGCAAAAAATCTCGAATTGGCTGAAAGGTGTTTCAACGAAGTTCTACAGGTAAACTCAAAACAAAATTATGCTCTTTGGCACCGCAGTCTTCTTAGCTTGTTGAGAGGCAACCTCTTGGATGGCTTCGCTGATTATGAAGTTCGTCAAGACTGTGCTTTCCTGAGCCTGGAAAAAAGAAGCTTTACCGCTCCCCGCTGGAGAGGAGAGGAAAATCAAAACTCCTCGTTGCTCGTCTATTGTGAGCAAGGTTTTGGAGACAGTATTCAGTTTGCCCGGTTTGTAACAGAAATACAGGAAAAAGTAGGTCAGCTCTACCTGGAATGTCCATCAGCGCTGAAGCGGGTCTTTAACTCTATCCTTCCAGCTGAAAGGGTAATTCTCAGAGGGGCTGATTCTCCTCAAATCGATTATACCTGCCCCCTTCACAGTTTGCCCCATATCCTGGGAACCACCTTGGAATCTATTCCGGCGGTAGTTCCTTATCTTCACGCTCCTTCACCTCCTCTCCCGGAGATGGTCGCGGACGTACTCTCCGAGCTTGACACGCAAAACCAGATCATTGGCATTGCCTGGGCAGGAAACCCGGAGCAAACCAATGATAGGAGACGGTCTAGTCCGCTTTCAACCTTTTTGCCGCTCCAGGATATTGAAGGAATTAAACTACTGAGCTTACAGGTACAACTCAGAGATGGGGACGAAGAGCTTCTCAAGGAATACGACATCCCCTCCCTTGGAGCCATGGTTCAGGATTTTGGAGACACCGCTCAAATTCTTTCCAGTCTGGACTTATTTATTGGCGTGGATACATCTGTTTCCCACCTCTCGGGAGCTATGGGCATGGATACATGGATTCTGCTTTCCTATGCAGCGGATTGGCGCTGGATGGAGGATCGAGATGACAGCCCCTGGTATCCAACGGTCAAGCTGTTTCGTCAGCCACGACCCGGGGATTGGGATTCTGTACTCAAACAGGTGGCCAAAGAGCTCAAGAAATGGCTTCGCAAGAAGGGACGCACCTACACGGATTCCTTCTCAGACGATGAGATTACGGCTTCCGCCTCTCAAAAAACTCTCGATATTCTTAAACAATTCGTCGAAGAGTCGTAGTCTTGACCCAGCCCATGCACAATGGGGAGTCACCAAGAGTTTTCCAGAGTCCCTGAGTCTGAACAAAGGATTGTTTTCTTTGGGAGGCTCCTCATCGAGGACATCCAGTCCTGCTGCCAGTATCCAGCCGCACTCAAGCGCTCGCATAAGATCAGCTTCATCAATGATACCCCCCCTGCCCACGTTGACGAGAATACTTGAGGGTCCCAAAAGTCTGAGTTCTCTCTCAGAAATCAGACTTTGAGTACGCTTTGTCAGGGGAGCGTGAATCGAGAGTATGGTGGATCTACGCAGCAGATCATCAAGCTCACAACGCTCATAGGATGCCCGATCTTCACCTGACGTAGATGTATACAGCACCTCCGCCCCAAAAGCTGATACCAGCCTGGCGACTTCTTTACCAATAGAGCCCATACCCAAAATTCCCCAGCACAGGGAGCCTAATTCAGCGAAGGGATTCTCCATGTGGGTAAAGAAGGGACTCTCACTCCAGTCTCCAGAAGTAGCGTAGGCGTGATGGTAGGGAAGGGAATGAAGCAGACTAAGAGCCATTGCCAGGGTGTGCTGTGCAACGCTCTTGCTGGCATAGCCGCTTACGTTACAAACACAGATTCCTAGTTCTTCAGCGGCTTTAAGATCTACATTATTGGTACCGGTGGCGGCAACGCAAATCAACTTCATTGTTGAACAAGTCTCTAAATGATTCCGTCCCAATTTCACCTTATTGGTGATTACAACTGTACTATCCTTCAAGCGCTCCACGGTCTCCCCCGCTGAAGTGGAAGCAAAGACTTTGAGATCTCCCAGCTCTTCCAATCTTGAGAAGTCAAAACTGTGCCCGAAAGTGGCTCCATCTAGAAAAACAATCCTATTCCTCATACATGCCTTTCCCCTACTCGAACAACCACTCTACCGACTTGCTTTCCTGCAAGTATCCGGCTGATTTCTTTCTCCAAATTCTCCAGGTTGACCTCTCTGCAAATTTTGGAAAAGTCAGGAATCCTCCACTCACCGGAAAGTCTTTTCCAGATGGACAGTCGAAGAGCCATGGGAGATTGGGCCGCAGCCAATCCAATGAGGCGTATCCCACGCAAAAGAAAGGGCATCAAGCTTGTGGATAGCACAGGCTTTGAGACCATGCCGCAACAAGCTACGCAAGCCCCGGGCATACACTGAGCTAACTCTCTGGGGAGCATATCTCCTCCCACCGTATCAAGCACCCCTGCCCAGTTCTCCTTTTCAAGAACACGGTCTCTGCCAGACAGAAATTCCTGCCTGGAAAGAATCACTTTGGCTCCCAGTTCGCTAAGAAACTCATGAGCATCAGCTTTGCCCGTACAGGCCGTCACCGAGTAACCAAGGCTTGAGAAGAGAGCCACAGCGAATGAACCTACCCCTCCGCTGGCACCTGTAACAAGGATCGGACCTCCCCTTAGCGAAAAGGAGTATTTCTCCAAATAGTGAAGAGCAAGAGCGGCTGTATACCCTGCGGTACCGATAGTCATGGCTTCTCTGAAGCTAAGGTTATCAGAAAGAGCTACAATCCAGTTTCCTGGAACTCGAATCAACTCTGAAAAGCCTCCATGGGTATTCATCCCGAGGTCATACCCAGTGACCAAAACTCTTTGTCCCACCTGCCAGTTTGAATTGGTACTCGTCTCTATGGTCCCTACCGAATCACAACCAGGTGTATGGGGATAATGGCGGGTGACACCCCTATTTCCCGACGCTGAGAGAGCGTCTTTATAATTCAGGGAAGAAAAGGCTACTCGTATGGTCACCTCGCCGGCTGGCAAATCCTGCTGGTTAAGCGTAACAAGCTCCCTGCGAAAGGAACCATCCGGATTTTCAAAGACGCGTAAAGCCCTAAAACTCATCTCAATCGCTCCACTACTGCGAATTGCCGCACAGGGAGATCATAGGGGGACTCTTAGAATTTAGCCTTAAGACCCAGGTAAGCACCCTTGCCTTCGTAGAAGTCGCCGGTGAGATCTGAGTCAAATTCGTCAAGGGAATATCCCAGCATGGTCCAAAGGTTCTTTCTCATTCTGTAGCCTACTTCAAAACGATGTCCATCATGGCGAACCGGATGATCATGACCGCGCAAAATGCGAAAGTTGTAGCTGATATCCCATCGATCATTGAGATCTTTGATAATCCGAGCCGAGGTCAGGCTCAGGTGCGACCCGAACCCGTCTTCACTCGTCATTTTGGCGGCAAAGCGCCCAGCGAATTGCAGATTGGGCCTCCACTGGTAGTGAAAGTCCAGGGAGTATATCTCAGCTTCAAACAAATCTCCTGGCTTGGTAGCCGCCGAGTATCCATCCCTTAACTCCGCTTTGGCAAGTGCATTGAACCGATCATGGTGAACCGGTCGATATGCTAACCCAAAGAGAGTACGTGTGCTTCGCTGGGAACCTTGATTCGGGAATTCATTATCAATCCAACGATGTTTCCCAAGTACCTTCACAGTATCAGACAAGGCATAACCCATGCCAATGTCAATATTTCTGGTATCTCCAGAGCCGCCATTTCTTCGCTCCAACCTCAGGGTGGTTTTCAGTTTTTCCCAACTTGTATGCTCCATACCAACTGAAATGGAATTCCCGTCGGGCTGGTGTCCCAGTTCAGGCCCCTGGGTAGTGTCCAGGGTTTCAAAGCGAATGTCTCCCCTTAGTCCTTTTCTCAGGCTAAAGCGGTTTTCAATGCCGATGAGTTTCTGTGTTCTGGTTCCATCGGAGTCCTTTCCGATTCTATACTCACTAAATGCTGAGGTATTGTCAGTGAGACTGGTTTCAGCTCCGAACACCATACGCTGATCCCGGGTCTCATCAAATCGTGCTCTCTCCTGTCGTAAGTACAGCTTTTGCTCTGGATTAATCTGATAGTCCAGTCCAATATGTCCCAGAAAGTAGTCTTGATCTCTGGTATCCATTTTGGAGGAAAGGCTTAAGGCCAGGCGCTCGTTGATGGGGCGCTTCAGAGTTGCTCTCCATCCGCGAAAACGTTCTGGGGTTTCAGCGGCGATATCAAATCCACCCCGAAAAGTATTGGAGCCTGCCGGTATGAAGCTATCCTGGGACCTTTCATCAATCCACTCAAATCCAAGGGTGGTATCTTCGTAGGATCGCGTGAAACCCAGGGAGCTGTGGCGAAAGAAGTGATTGTCGATATTATTTCGATCCAGGAAGAATTCTCCACTCAAATTCGTTCTGGAATTCAGTTTATAATTAGCTTTCGCGCCCTTCTTGCGAGTACCTGAATAGACCTGGTAGGCGGATTGGTTCCTGAAGAACGGTTCCGCGTCACGATAATAAGCATCTACTTCCAGCCCATTTAAAAGTTCACCCTCCAGTTTCATCTCTGTCGCTTCACCGGGCAGCCTGGAGAGAGTATTATTTTGCTGGATCAGACCCTCACTCTTCGCTTTCTCGTAGGACAGTACCAGTCCCTTCTTGATCTCAAGGGAAGCATCTACACCAGTGAGTTCATAATCACCGGCGAGCTGGTGCTCCTCAACTCGGGTCACTCCAAGATTCAGTCGGGGACCAATTTTCTTGGACACCCTGCCTCCAAAGAGATCCAGTTTCTGCTCAAAGGTCTCAGACTCGTATGTCACGACAATAAAGACCGGGTTGAGCTGCGGATCAACTGTAGGGATAGGGGCTTTGAACTTGATCGCGCCCAATACATAATCAATCTCATAATCAGTATTGCGACTCTTTTGAACACGATCTAAAACAATGTCGGGCCGCTCTCTGCGTCTTGTCTCCAAAATCACTCTTTCGCTTCCCTCAAGCATGCGAGCCTGGTTGAGAAAATAAAATCCGGTGATACCTCTTCCCCGTAACTCTTCTACCACAAGAGTACGGCTGGTCAGGGAATGGAATCCATCTACATTCCATGAATTCTTATTTGCATCCAGCCTCCAACCATTCAAAGAGCGGGAATAGCGTGAAAGGTTGGTATCTGTGAGAGGAGCACTGTAATCCCCAAACAGCAGACTCGACATCCCGCGCTCTAGCTTCACATAAGCTTTTCTCTGGGAAATCGCCTCATAACCAACGCTGCTATCATCTCCATGTATGGGATATTTCGACTCTCGGTCCTGGTTGGATTCGCGGGTTCTAAACAAATCATCGCGAGTCTTCTTTGCTGAGTCATAAGCGGCTGTAATCAATGTCTTGGAACCGATCGTATCTTTCAGAAAAAAGGCACCTCGACCAAGGGTATAACTTCCATCTTCAAGCAGATCATTTTCAGCCAGAAGTTCCTTGTTACCCCGACTGTTTCCATTCCCAAAACGAATCTCACCCACAGCCGCGAGAACTCGATCCCGTAGATGCGGTTTGAAGCGTAATTGAGTTTCTTGCTCCGCTCCATTTACCAGTACCCGCAATTTACTATCTCCAGCCTCGAAAGGCGCTTGAATTTTGAGTAGTCCTGTACCCTCTTCCAAAAGGACTTGAATCCCTGGAATTTCCGGTTCTACATCCTCATCGAGGACCGTACCTGAAGAGAGTTCCACTGTAGCGAAAACAGGGACTCCAATCACAGATCCGCTCTCATCATTGGCTCTAACTTCAATCAGCTCAAGGGATCGTCCATCGGCCGGAATCCCATCAGCGGGGACAGACAGGGAAATGGATCCAGGCAGAATTTTGCGATCTACCTTAACCCCGGCAAGTTCTTTCCAGTTGGCTTCTTCATCTTCCTGACTCATCAAAGCGGTTCTTAAAACAAGCGTGGCTCCAGGACCGCGCAAGGCAAAATTAGCTTTGGAGATCCCGCCAAATTCATTGAAGATAAACTGGGACCAGGTATTGCCTTTGGAGCGGTTGTTTATGGGAACTGGCTTGAGACCTCCCGGGATTGAAGCTCGATCGAGGACAATCACATGTCTCCCCTTCTCAATAGCAGGAACCAGGTACTTTCCGTTTTTATCGGTGGTAACCCGTGTCCCATCTTCCAGATAGAGAACGGCCCCGCCAATACCCGGTTCTGGAAGACATTGAGATTTTCGGGGTAGATAACCATAGGCACACCCCTGTAGACCATCACCGCTGAGATCTAGAAAGACTTTTCCGATTAAAGTTCCCCGGTCGGTAAAAACGCCCTCGCTCACGTCCACAACGAAACGGGACTCAAGTGAGGAAACCGCGCGCCCAAGGTGGGTAGCTGAAGCCAAAGCCCGGTTTGCTACCCGGCCTTCTTTACTTCCGACTGAGAGAACCACCACATATTCAAGAGTGCGGGACTGTGCTCCATTGATAGTGCCCAGACCATATTGCAGATTTCTGGCAGAAGACATTGTGGGATCGACAATTGCAGTACCATCCAGTTTTGAAGATCCCCGGACATATTCCATTCCATGGGGGAGTAGATCACGCACGATGAGGGAGTTCATCGGGGTAACACCTTCATTGGAAATCTGTAGCGTGAATCCGAGTAAATCACCTATAGAGGCCCGATTTTTATTTCCTGTCTTCACAATCCTGAGCCTTCCCGCTTCAGGGTCCAGGGGAACATCAAAATTGAGAAAACCACCTGTACCTGTGATCGCGAACGCTTGTGCTCTTGAACCTGAGCCAAGAACCAATCCGGCTGGCAAACTTGCGTCAGCCACCGTGGAGGGATAAAGAAAACTGCTGCCGGCGTCAACCAACAGCCTATAGGTTCCAGGGGGAAGGGAGGGAAATGAGAATTCTCCAACCCCGCTGGAAACGGTGGGATTACCGGTGACATTCACAGGCGTACTTGTTGCGTTATCCACAAGGGTCAGGGTGACATTTGAGACAGTAGAACCATCGAAGGTGCTCATTACCCTGTTAATTGGATCCACTACCGCAAGAGCCTGGAGAGCTACCGCTGGGAAATCCGGGTCATTATAAATAACAGACATATTCTCATCGCGAGCTATGCTAAAAATGCCATTCCCAGAAGCACCCGGCAGGGGAGTGGAGTTGATACATCCTCGAAAGCTTCCGTTATTCACCCCTGTTTCTGTCAGGGTGACAGCCTCGGAATCTCCTGCTGTTGTATTCGCGAGAGTCACAGTAATTTGCTGTGAAGTGGCCGCATTCGTGTTCTGGCTGACATCATCCACCTGAATACAGATCGGATCATTTTCTTTAAACACATTGGTAGGGTCCCCATCCGGTTCCACAAAAGTAATCACCGCCGGGTCATTGACCAGGTTCACAGCAGCCCTAGAGTTAATCGCGGGGGTTTCATTGGAAAGAGCCGTTGCGTTACTCTCCACTTCAGCCAGGTTCAGAAGCGGTCCAGTGACACAGACCGTGAAATCAAATTGTGTCTGTGCCCCCACCACTAGGTCACCAACATTGACCACAATCTCATTACCCACCTGCACTCCTCCAGCAGGGAGGGTTACCAGGGCGGTTCCAGAGGGTATGGGTATACGAACCACAATACCGGTAAGATCTACATCTCCTCCATTGTCCACATCTACAGTGAAGGTTAGTTTTTCACCAAAGGAAGCTGTGGTCTTATTTGGAGTCTGCTCAAGATTGAGTTCCACTTTTGCGATTACAATACTCGTAACAGCTTTGGCAACCACCTGCGGAACCTGGTCGCTTTGAATCGCCGCTTGAGCTGGAATAACAGTTCCTTCAGGCGTACCGTCGGGAATCTGAACCTGAAAACCTTCCTTACCGTTCCCACCCTGCTGGGCAAGTAAACCAACATTCCAGGTTATCTCCGTATTGGTCGGGTTGATTGTCGCTGCGGCACGCCTGACTTTGCCAACGGAAGCGGAGACTGCAGAGCGTGAGGCGTTTATACCGGTGACGGAACTTGGAATCAAGATTGTCCCGGTAGGAACCGGTACGGTAACAAAGGTATTCGTCGAATCCTGGTTACCGGTATTGGAAAAGTCCACCAGGTATTTGATCTCGTCCTCGTCAGTGACGATCCCTATATCCCGCGCAATATTGATGACCAGGTTTGGAGCGCGTCCAACAGTAACAAAGCTGGTTTCGAGTGTGGGAAGCTGATCGCTTTCCATATTGGCATGGTTGAAAACCTTGGTACCGTCGGGTACCCCGATATTAACCTGCACATTAAAAGAAACCTGACCGCTCTGACCGCCACCTACATTCCCAAGTTCAAAGATGACTTCATGGTTATCAGCGTCATAAACAGCGCCCGAGGCTATGGTCACGGGATCACTGGCAAGAAAAGTTACTTCCGATGCCAACTGGTCCCTGATGCGTGATCCTGTGGCTGTTGTATTCCCTTTATTAGCATATTCGATGGTGTAGTTGAGTGTTTCTCCGCTGCCCACGGGATTAGAGCTGGGCAGTTTATGAACCTCAAGGAGCGGAAAGCCCTGGATGGTCACATCAACCCCGGCGCTTGCCGCTGTCAGCGCATTTCCGTTTCCATCGGAGAAGTTCACACTGGCAACATTGCGCAGCGTAGAACCTGCTATACCACTAAGCATGGTGCTGGCAAATCTCAAGACTAAGCTCTCGCCAGCGCTTAATGTTGTTCCCTTTCCCCCGGCAATCACAGACTTCTGATCACCATGAAAATATCCGTTATCCCCGTCTAAGAGGTCTGTCCTGGTCGTAAGCCCGCTCGAATTCGCTCCAGTGCGCAATGAATCTGTCACGTAGGTAAGTAAGCTATCAAGAGAGTCTGTAATTCTCACATTGCTTGCCTGCCCACTTCCATTATTGGTCACTGTGACGGAATAGGTGAGCACGGTTCCCGGGGGTAGGCTTCCTGTAGGTGTAACATTTTTCACGATTTGAACGGATGGAGCCGTTACCGTGGTGAGGAGGCTTACATCATCTCTTTTATTGGGATCATTGGTGGAGCATACGGTAAGGGTAGTGGTATCAGCCACAGCATCGGCTGTTCCTACCGGAACCGTTGGAACCACGAGAAGTTTCAATGCTGCCCCAGCCGCCAAGTTACCGGTATCTACATTGTTATCATTATCAGTATCTGTGAGAAGAGTATCCCCGCTTGTTAAGGTACCGTCACCATCGGCGTCATGATAGAGAGCAATACTCCATCCCAGCGAAGAAGAGGGTTTGAGCTGGAGAATATCGGCAGAGTTTCCGGTATTAGTTACTGTGACAGGATGAACAACCTTATCACCAGGATCCCCGGTTTTTGGGCCGCCGGGTGCATCGGCGTCCACACCCGGTACCGCTGCTACCGTAATGGTGATCGTTGCGGTTGCGGTTCCCCCGTTGCCGTCACTGACTGTGTAAGTGAAGACTTCTTCACCGCTAAAGGTTGAGTCTGGAGTATATTCGACTTTGGAATCAGTAGTAATTGCCGTACCATTCGCCGGTGTGGTAATCGAAGCAATGATCAGAGGATCGTTGTCGAGATCGGTGTCATTGGAGAGCACATCCACAACGACATTAGGCACCCCGCTAATAGACCCGGAGTCATTTTCAGCCACGGGCGGATCATTTTGCGCGTTGACGGTAATTGTTACGTTAGCTGTATCTGTCCCTCCGTTGCCGTCAGTCACCGTATAGGTAAAGGTTACGGACGCGGTGGAATTTAATGCGGGATTGACAGATATACTGGTAGATCCGGCGGTTGCTGAAGCAGAACCCCCTGTAACAGTACCAATGGACGCTACCGTCAAAGTTCCCCCATCTATATCCGTATCTCCATCGAGAACGTCTATAATTACAGAACCATCCTCAGCTACACTTCCCGTATCATCATCTGCCACGGGCGGATCGTTGACTGGATTCACCGTAACCGTGACGCTTCCGGTATCCGAACCGCCATTGCCGTCCGTTACCACATAGGTGAAGGTCACCGAGGCGGTGGAGTCACCCGTTGGAGTTATCGAGATGCTCGTAGAGCCTGCCGTTTTCGATGCGGACCCTCCTGTCACAGTACCGATCGAGTCAACAAGCAACGTATCATTGTCCGCATCCGTATCTCCGTCAATGACGTCTACTATGACTGAGTTATCTTCATCCACGTTCCCGGTATCATCATCTGCTACTGGTGGGTTATTGTCAGCCGCGTTCACGGTTACGGTTACGCTTCCCGTATCACTACCCCCGTTGCCGTCCGTAACAACATAGGTAAAGGTCACCGAAGCCGTGGAATCGGCCGTGGGGGTTACGGAAATACTTGTGGAACCCGCGGTCGCTACCGCCGACCCATTGTTTACAGCACCTATGGACGCAACGGTTAAAGGACCCCCGTCAATGTCCGTATCTCCGTCTAATACATCGATGATGACAGAACCATTTTCAGCTACATTTCCGGTATCATCATCCGCCACCGGGGGGTCATTTACCGCGTTGACTGTGACGGTAACGCTTCCCGTATCACTACCTCCGTTCCCATCCGTCACCACGTAGGTGAAAGTCACAGATGCTGTGGAATCGGCTGTGGGGGTTACGGATATACTGGTGGAACCCGCTGTTGCTGAGGCAGAGCCTCCGGTGACGGTTCCTATTGAGGCTACCGTCAAAGTACCTCCATCAATGTCCGTATCTCCATCGAGTACATCTACAATGACAGAACTATCTTCATTGACATTGCCATTATCATCATCAGCCACCGGCGGATCATTAACCGGATTCACCGTTACCGTTACGCTGCCGGTATCACTTCCGCCATTTCCATCCGTGACAACATAAGTGAAGGTTACTGAGGTCGTGGAATCAGCAGTAGGAGTAACGGAAATGC
>CAZIKF010000003.1:35035-46664 GCA_964539825.1 uncultured bacterium | reverse complement strand
TTACTGAGGTCGTGGAATCAGCAGTAGGAGTAACGGAAATGCTTGTGGAACCCGCAGTTGCAGAGGCAGAACCTCCGGTGACGGTTCCTATTGAAGCTACCGTCAAAGTACCTCCGTCAATGTCCGTATCTCCATCGAGTACATCTACAATGACAGAACTATCTTCATCGACATTTCCATTGTCGTCATCTGCCACTGGCGGATCATTGATCGCGTTGACGGTTACGGTAACGCTGCCTGTATCACTACCCCCGTTGCCATCCGTCACTACATAAGTGAAAGTCACAGAGGTGGTGGAATCGGCTGTGGGTGTTACGGATATACTGGTGGAACCCGCTGTTGCCGAGGCAGAACCTCCGGTGACGGTTCCTATTGAGGCCACCGTCAAAGTACCTCCGTCAATGTCCGTATCTCCATCGAGTACATCTACAATGACAGAACTATCTTCATCGACATTTCCATTGTCGTCATCTGCCACCGGCGGATCATTGATCGCGTTGACCGTTACGGTAACGCTCCCTGTATCACTACCTCCGTTACCATCCGTCACTACATAAGTGAAAGTCACAGAGGCGGTGGAATCGGCCGTGGGTGTTACGGATATACTGGTGGAACCCGCTGTTGCCGAGGCAGAGCCTCCGGTGACGGTACCTATTGAGGCTACCGTCAAAGTACCTCCATCAATGTCCGTATCTCCATCGAGAACATCTACAATGACAGAACTATCTTCATCGACATTTCCATTGTCGTCATCTGCCACTGGCGGATCATTGATCGCGTTGACGGTTACGGTAACGCTGCCTGTATCACTACCCCCGTTGCCATCCGTCACTACATAAGTGAAAGTCACAGAGGTGGTGGAATCGGCTGTGGGTGTTACGGATATACTGGTGGAACCCGCTGTTGCCGAGGCGGAACCTCCGGTTACTGTACCAATGGAAAAAACGGTCAACGTGTCATTTTCCGGGTCAGTATCACCATCTAGGACATCAACAATCACTGAACCATCTTCATCTACATTCCCTGAATCATCATCAGCAACCGGAGGGTCATTTACCGCATTGACGGTAACCGTGACATCTCCCGTATCCGATCCCCCATTTCCATCCGTCACCGTATATGTGAAGGTCACAGAAGCTGTTGAGCCGGGAGTAGGAGTCACTGAAATACTGGTGGAACCGGCTGTAGCCACAGCGGAGCCGCCTGTCACTGTGCCTATCGAGTCAACAAGTAACGTATCATTGTCCGCGTCCGTATCCCCATCTATCACATCCACGATCACGGTTCCGTCTTCATCTACATTGCCGGTATCATCATCTGCCACCGGATCACTATTGGAGGCTGCTGCACCAAAGGGAGTCATGGGATCTGAAAAACCGTCATCTAGATCTGAGGCCACAAGATCAGCGCCCTGTTCCCTGAGTGTTGTGGCTGAGCTGGAGGATCCAAAGAAAAACTTTATTGCTGAGTTGGCTGATAACCCCGCTTCCGCATTCAGAGTCGCGTAGGGAAATTGCCAATCCAGGAAATAATCCTGGTCTCCATTAAGGGAAGTATCTGCTGTAACAACACGATAGTTTGTGCCGTTTACAAGATCGGTTCGGCTATGCTCTATTTCAGCTACGTCTGAAGGGTCATTTAAAGTTCCCTGGGTTGTGTTTTCACCAAAGAAAATGGCTTCGTTGTCCTGCCCCCCTGCGATACCATCTAATTGGAGCATGAATTCATAGGTCTGGTCATTCCCGTTTGTCGAGATCAGTACACCCCATCCAAATTACTGCAATTCTCCCTGCCCACCTGATCCCGAGGGGTCATCATCGAGCCTGATTCGAAAATAAATGGTAGTGCCATCATTTTCCATCAGGGCGGCGGCATTATTCACATCTGAGACCAGGTTTCTAGAACCAGCCGCATCCCCAAGCGGATCCTGAAGCTTGCCCCCGCCTGATAAAACATCATTCCAATCGTTATCATCTGGCCAGACGGCGAATGTGGAAGTGGAAAACGTGAATAGCAGAACCAAAAAACCGAGGAAATATTTTATTTGTTTCATGGTCGCTCCCAACCAGAAATCTTGGTACCTCCCAGAGAGGTTTCAAGAATTAGCTTCAATGCTCTTAAAGTCCCATATTGTCTCATTTTTTTCCCGCTCTCCCAAGAAATTCAGCAACTTAAGCTTACAAAAGATAAATTTACGATCAGGGATAGTGGGTGATCTCTCCTTTTCGTGATCAATTCAATTACGAATCTGACAGAACTAATCAATCCTCCGTGCTATGTTTTTCATCTATGTGCAGGGGTGAAAGAATCAAGTTGACACAGGCTTGAGATTAGTTCTGTCACTTCTGTGAAATATTTTTCCAACTCACTCCTGCATCTGGAATGACAATACCACTCCCCTTTCATTAAAATGAAGTCCCTAACTAACCTACTTTTTTAGGAATCACTCCATGCAAAGAATTCTGGTATTTGGCGGTCCTGGCGCTGGCTCCAGTACCCTTGGACTCGAGCTGAGCACACGCATTGATCTTCCCTTACTTGATATCGCAGATTTTTTTTCCATTCCTCCAAAGGAATTTCATGCCAGACCTCAGAGTCCTGAGGAGGAGCAGAAATTCCAGGATGCCCTGGGAGGTAAACGCTGGATTCTCGCGGGATCCATCGCATCCTGGAATTCTCAAGCTGAGCCCTTTTTCGATGGAGTGATCTATCTTCAACTGCGTCGTACCCTTCGCCTCAAGCGACTGCGGGAACGTGAAATTCAGCGCCTGGGTGAAGAAGTAACCGAGCCTTCCCACAAGGGATTCAAACGTTTTAATCAATATATGTACTGGGCCAGTCAATTTGATCAGGCCGGGATGGAACGCGAGAGCAAAATTCTGCATGAAAACTGGCTCAGGAATCTTGTGGTCCCAATCTTGAGACTGGATGCCTCTGCTCCTGTGGAAAACTGTGTATCGAAGATCTTTGAGGATTGGTTTTCCCCTCAAGAGTGAGAAAACAAACCCCTTAGTTTCTGCCAGAGTGATTTGGGTTCTTGATAGGCACAATCGCAGCAAGTGTTTTCAGACTTAGATAGATCTTCAGGCAGACAAAAATTACACATGGGTTTAGAACAACTAGAACAAATCTTATAAGTCCTGTTAAATCGAGAATCCGTATCTGTCTTCACGGGCGCATGACAAGCGTAACAGCGAAGTTCGGGAGGAGCGTCCCCCCTCTGTCCCACCTCTTCCTCACTACCGCAATTGAGACAAAGAAATTCACCCCCCGGCTCTACCTCTCCACAATGGTTGCATACCAACAGAGTACAGGCAGAACAGAGCCTCACCTTTTCAAAAAATCCTCGGAACCTGACCTCGCCATGGCATTGAGGACATCGATAAACAGTGGTAATTCCCAGAACAGCAGTCTGGAATCGATCCAAAAACACCGCTGAATGTTTAGCCTCGGGAATTTTGTATCTTAGTAGACATTTTTGGCATAGCAAAATTTGAAGGGAGTCTTCCGTGCTGTAGGAATAGGTATGCCTGCCGCAGGATCTATTCTCACAGAGTCTACAAAGACTGGTACCCGGCTGCGGATCAACTTCCTCTGTTCGAGTACTCAGGCAAACATGGCAAAGTTCTTCATTCATAGCGAATCTATTTTACCAAAACAGCTGAAATGGGATCAGACTTTAAGAGCTTTTAGGGAAATGGAGCTTCCAGGCTCAGTTCTTTTCCTGGGCTACTTCCAGTCTTTTCTTAATCTTGTCTATATAGAAAGTGGGGACATGATCAAGAAAAATGCGAACCAGGGCAGCCTTTTTGATCTTATCCCAGAAACCAGCCAGATCAAGAACATCCACCGATGAGATCTCACCCTTCTTACGCAGATTTCCATCAATATCAAAATGAAGCAGAGATCCCACGTGATAATAGGGATAAATTAGCCTGATCTGAGTCGGAGGCAGACTGGTAACCAGGTCCAGATCATTTACGAATCGATGGGCCTTTCGGTGAAACCCTGCCTGAAATGCTTCATCACCCACCCTCGGAGATCCGTAGGTGTAAAGCTGGCAATCATCCCCATAGGCATCTGCCGCAAGGGTTGCGAGCGCTGAACCAAGGCTGTGACCAGTGAACCAGACCGACTTTTTTTGACCGGAATGACCCACTACCAGAGACTTAAGAAAATTTCTCACCCCGAGGGTGATCCATAGTTCGTAAAAGGTGGTGCGAAAACCCCGGTGGACTCGACCCCCATAGGGCCAGGTGACCAGGTTAAACTTGGCATCCGTCATCCAATCGGTGAATCCGAAAGCTTCTGTACCCCGAAAAGAAACGATCACTGCCTTTTCATTCCAGGCCACAAAACACTCCGCGTCCGTCTCATCACCCCTGAAAAAGCGACTTTCGAAACCTGCCTTATTGAGCTCTACCTCTACAAATTTCGGCTCTGTATTGGAGAGAGTGGCAAATTCAGCCATCCACCAGGCGTTGTTGAGATCATATTTGGTAGATTCTGTATGAAAAGGATATTTGGCCGCATCGTCAAAATACTTATGACGATAAAGATAACGCATATGTAGGGCAAATACGTTTTCCCGGTACACTTTCTCCATAGCCCTTAGTTTTTGAAGATCAAGGACTTTCTCTAGTGCTGATTCCGCAGTCTGCTTTTGGTCGGATTGGGCCAGAACTTGATAGAAAGCAGTGCTGAAAAGAAGAAAGCCGAATACCCGCAAGGTCCGGAAGATGAGATTAAAAAACGAAGAATTCCTGGTCATAAGATGTTGGATCAGTATAAGGTTTTTTTTACTCTTGCCAAGAGCCTTTTCGAGCAAATCATTCAACCTTTATCAAAGGTACCTCAAGAGTCTATACCGAAAAGCAAACGGTATGCCCGTTTGCAGGTTCATGACCAAAATTAGCTCATCGCAGATGAGCAAAGGAATCGACAGATTCCTTGTTTGGCCGGGAAGCCGGGCAAACCAAATGCGTTTGGGCATACATTCTGAAGCCGTGGGGGAAATGAGTCGGTTCATCGCCTTACCCCTTGCTCTTCCATGGCTGGTTGAGCCATCAAAGAGGACCATAAATTACGAGATTCCACTTTGGACGAGATTTCAGACAAATGACTTCATTTTGGGTATATACTCCCCATTGGAGGTAAGAAAATGAAGGAAAAAGCCGTATTTGCCGCTGGCTGTTTTTGGGGAATTGAATCCGCGTTTAAGCAAGTAACTGGTGTTGAGAACGTGGTCTGTGGATATTGCGGCGGACACAAAGATTCACCTACTTACCAGGAGGTCTGTTCCGGGCAGACAGGACATGCAGAAGCTGTGGAAGTCACCTATGATCCAGAGCAGGTGAGCTTTGAGAGCTTGCTTAATACCTTCTGGAGCATTCACGACCCCACCACCCTCCATAGACAGGGCCCCGATATCGGTACCCAGTACCGCTCGGCAATTTTCTTCCTAGACGAGGTTCAAAAGCGTACGGCGATCCAATCCAAAGATGAATGGCAGAAGTACGGTCGAACGAATGGCACTATCGTTACTGAGATTACCGAAGCCTCGACATTTTTCAAGGCCGAGGAGTACCACCAGGGCTACTTTGAAAAGCACGGCATTTCGTGCAAACTTTGAACCACCGTTTGCTCACCTGGCTACCCATGAATGATCTTCCCATATTTTTTTTTGGGCTGGATCCGATAGATCCCAAGACCACATTCAGGAATAGCAGAACTTGAATGAGTAGGTTTGGCTGGAGCTTCTTTCTCTTTTATGCCGCGGCAGGCCTGCTGTTCCCTTATTTCCCCATTCTTCTGCGCGGTTACGGATTTGATTACCAGGAAACTAGCTATCTCAGCTCAGTTCGCCCTTTTGTGATCCTTTGCGCTCCCCCGCTTCTGGGTTGGGCCATTCATAAATGGAACCTGAAGACTCAGGTTGTTCTGACTATTCTAGGAGTCCTATTTGCCCTGACCGCACCTCTCTTCTTTCTTCCCATGAGTTTTGGCCTGTGCCTGCTTGTCTCGGTGATACACTTTAGCTTTCGTGAGCCCCTTAAGCCGTTACTGGAGTCTCTGACACTAAACTTTGTGAACCGGGACGGACATCATTACGGAAGAATTAGAATCCTGGGATCCATCGGCTTCATCATCACAGCATTACTGGGTGGAAAGCTCTTTGAGTGGGGACCCGTCTATCCTTTCATAAGCGCCTATTTTATCTGCGCTCTGCTGTGCGTACCCCTCTATTCTTCCCTGGGCAGCACGGTGAAGAGTGAAACCGACAAACCGCGTAGCAATGTCACCTCCCTGAATCGAAAGCAGCTCCTCTTTCTAGGTCTTATTTTCCTGCGTTCCCTCTCCCACGCCCCGCTGATGCTCTTTCTTTCCATCTTTCTTCGAGAGGAACTTGGAGTGGAATTTCGCTGGATTGGAGTCTACTGGCTTGTGGCGGTGCTCGCTGAAATCCTGCTTCTATATTTCTACCGCAATCTCTTTAAGAGGGAGCACTGTTTCATGGTGATGGGATTCTCCCTCATCGCGACCATACTTAGACTCTTCTTTATGAGCCAGGTTGAGGCTCCATGGGAGGTATTTATCCTACAGCTTTTGCACGCCTTCACCTTTGCCTCTTTCTACCTGGCTTCCATCGATTATGTGGAACATCTGTTTAAAGGGGAACAGAAAACCATGGGCTTGTCCCTGGTAACTTCTGTCTCGTTGGGACTGAGTGCCATTATTGGAATGAATCTTTGCGGAGTTTTAGAGCCCTACCTGGGAATTAGAGGACTATTCCTGGCGGCATCCGGGATTCCCTTTCTAGCCATTGCATTATTGCTCTATCTCAGGTCCCTGGAACCTGGAAAGTTCAAACCGCAGAATCCGGCTGAGCACATCTAGGAGCCTGTCCAAGGGTAGGTTTCAGCCCCTGGGTTGCCTGGAAACCTCACCTGGTTTATGGTGATCAAAACACGCTAAGTCGACGGAGTACCCTTATGAGCCCGGTCAAAGCAATCCCTGATGGATTTCATTGCATAACACCCCACCTGGTAGTTGAAGATCCCATTGCTGCCATTGCATTCTATAAAGAGGCATTTAACGCTGAGGAAACCTTTCGGATGAAGGGACCGGATGGAGAATCCTGTATCCATGCCGAAATCCTCATTGGTGACTCAAAAGTCATGCTCTCAGGCGAATTTTCGGGAGGAGACACCCTCTCTCCCAAGAGCCTGGGAGGAACTTCGGTGAGCATTCATCTCTACTGCCAGGATGTAGATCTTGCCTTTGAGCAGGCAACCCGGGCCGGTTGTGAAGTTACCATGCCGATCTTTGACTCTTTTTGGGGAGATCGATTCGGGAAACTCAAAGATCCTTTTGGACATACCTGGTCCCTATCCACCAGGGTTAAGGACTTGAGTAATCAGGAAATAGAAGAAGCCTCGAGGCAGTTTTTCGCCAGTTCTTGAAAGGATTTACTTTGTCTGAAAATCAATCAAATTGCTGTCCATCGGAACAGAGTGACGTCAAACCTGAGACAGAAACTTGCCAGCGCAGCACATCTGAATCTCATCGAAAGACTGCTGCTGTAGCTCTCTGGCTCGTTATCGCGACACTGGCTTATAACTGTCTGGAAGCAGTGATTTCCCTGTGGCTTGGCCATGAAGCTGATAGCATCTTACTGGTGGGATTCGGCCTGGACAGCCTCATCGAATGTTCAGCCTCCATTGCTGTTCTCTACCGACTCTATCTTGAGGCCCGAGGAGTTTCAGACGAGATTCTGAAAATGACCGAAGATCTAGTTCATCGCTATGTAGGTCTCACCTTCCTATTGTTGGCACTCTTTGTTGTGGCTCAGTCCGGCTGGATACTCTGGAATCAGAAGGTTCCGCAGGAGAGCTTTTACGGAATCATTCTGGCGGTTGCCTCCTTAATTATCATGCCTATCATCGCATGGTTCAAATTCAAAGCCGCCAGAAAAATTGGCAGTAAATCACTGGAAGCTGAGGCCAAGGAAACTCTCGTTTGCGCGGTCCTCTCCCTGACCCTATTGCTTGGACTGGTGGCCAATGCTACGGCGGGCTGGTGGTGGGCTGATCCGGTGGCCGCCCTCCTGATGGTTCCCTGGCTGATCCGAGAAGGTTTTGCGGCAATTCGGGGCGAAGGCTGCTGCGCCTGAGAAAAAACTTAGGACTTCTCTTTCCAAAGATTCATCATCCTGGTTCTTGATCCAACCCTGGCCAGGAAGTGACGTGTAGAGCATTTTCCAGCAGGAATATCGACCTTTTAGGGCACACGAGCTTTCTTAAAGATATAATTAATCAAAGGGGGGAACTTCCAGATGGATTTGGAAGAAGTGCTGCGAAGACGGTTATTTCATCAACTCGATGGAATTGTCGCGGTTCCTACACTATCAGCTTTTTCCCGCAATGGGCTGCTTAGCGATCTACTCAAGAATGGTCACATTCACATACGCCTCGATCCAATCGGTCCCTTCCGAAATCCTGGATATCTCAACGTGGCAGCTCGTTTTTTAGAATGCCTGGGCTGGGTTGAGCGAAAATTTTCAGATGATGGCCTGGAAATTTCCGTATTTCTTACTGACTCCGGAAGGCAGGTAAGTACGCTCAGGCAGGATTTTGAGTTCTTTGCTGAAATGCTGAACCTCGTTTCCAGGCTGAAACTACTCTTTGAAAACCGTTTGGAAGTGGGGTGCATTCAAAAAATGACTGCACTATCGCAGAGATTCCATATGCTCACCGCAAGCCTGGCCACCCTGGATTCCGAATTATCAGAGCGGCTCCGATGCTATCTTGAGGGAGTACTGTGTACACCCATACTACTCCTGCTGCGTAGAGAGAATCGAATCTCTCTTGAGGATGGTGTACTGCGAATCGGTGATCTCTCTGATGAGAATCGCCAGATAATTCTAAAAATCCTAAAACAGGGAAGATGGATGGAAGGCGAAGAGGAGTGTCTGAATGAAGCGGGACAGTTTTTTTCCCGAAAAGCACATGCCTACGCCATCATCCTCTCCTATTTCCCAATGCTCAGCCAATTAGAAGAAGTTCTATTTGGCGAGTCAAACCGAATCTTCCAACTTCTGCCTGAAGACCGTGAAGGACACATTGACCGCGAGTTGAATGTCTGGGGAACGGGCTTATCTCATGGACTCTATTTTCGATCCATGAAATCCGCGGTCACTGAAATCTTCCAGGCTCCTGAGGACCAGAGGCCGCTTGGTATAGCCGATATGGGCTGTGGAGATGGCTCTTTGCTCGAATCTTTGTGGAATGCGCTAAAGGAAGGCAACTTGATTGGTGCTGATCCTCAAAGAAACCCCATCCTGGTAGGAGCTGATTTAAACCCTGCTGCAAGAGATTCAACCCGTATGCGAATGAAGAGAGCGGGAATTGAGGCGATGGTGGTTCCCGGAGACATCTCCCATCCTGCTGAATTTGCCAAAAGGCTCCGTGGCAGGGGATTGAATCTCGTGAATCTGCTCAGTGTTCGCTCTTTCCTGGATCATGACAGGGCACTCAATGACTCTTTTTTACAAAGGTCTTCGACTGACCAAACGACCTCGGGAGCATACAGCAGGGGTGGAAAATATATAGCTCCTGCGGCGGTATATCAGGACCTGGTTGAGCATATGCGTTCATGGACTCCTTTTGTTGCCAATCACGGATTATTGGTTCTTGAACTGCACTGCCTCAATCCAGAGCTATCAAACCAAAGCCTGGGCAGGGTGGCTTCGCCTGCATATGAGGCAATTCACGGTTACTCTGATCAGTATATTTTAGAGCATGAAACCTATCTTCGGGCAATACAACAGGCGGGGCTTATACCAATAGCCGCTCACTCTCGAATCTTCCCATCCAATGCCTTACCTGTCATCAGCCTCCATCATTTCAAGGAACAGCCTGCCTGATTTCACAAAGACTTGGAGAGTTTCACGAATTCATTGGGCATTTCGGAAAGGCAATACCCATACCCAAGATAGAGCTTTTGCAATTTCAAATTGTGTCTGTCCGTATAGGTCACTGCCTCCTGAATGCCTTTTTCGAGCATCCATTCCTCACCGCGATTAAGCAGTTTCTGAGCTACACCAGATCTTCTGGAGCCTGGGGTCACAAAGGTTGTTGAGAAGAGTCCAATCTCAGGACCGTCGGCTTCCTTTTCAAGTCTCACAATGGTATGCCCCACCATCTCACCACGATCATTTTCCGCGATAAACACCTGGCCGATCACCTGGGCGGAGTCCAGGTGCCACAATACACGATGGACCAGCCAATCAATCGTATACATTGAAGAACCGCGTTCTTCTCCCAAAACCTCAACCAGAGTACTTTGCATTCGCCTGGCAATGAGTTCCACCTGATCCAAACACTCAGGTTTAAGCTCGCGAATTGAATACTTTCTCTGCATAGCTACGCTGTACCTCCCCAGGGCCTAAATCATGATAGGATTCAAACAACCTGGAATCAAATGCACCTTCCAACCCATTTTTTTCTTAGCTGGGCAGTCGCTGAGGTAAAGCCACTTTCCTTCAGAGACCGCTGGCTGGTTGCCATGACCGGAATCGCTCCCGATCTGGATGGCCTGGGAATCATCCAGGGTGTGGAATCATTTCAAAAATGGCACCATACCTTCGGCCACGCCCTGCCATCCGGGATCTGTATCCTAACGATTGCCATCCTTTTGTCCAAACAAAAATCGCTGGTCCCCTGGTTATGTTTAGGCACCTATTATTTGCATATTCTGTGCGATTTCTTCGGTTCAGGAGGGCCAGAAGGCAGTTCCTGGCCGATCCTTTTTTTCTGGCCTGTGTCTGATGTCGCCTACTACTCACCCTACCAGTGGGAACTCAACTCACCTATCAACATCACCATTACGATTCTGGCAATTCTGGCCCTAATTTTCCTCGGTGCTCGGCGTGAAAGGACTCCAATGGAGCTGTTCTCCAAAAGTTTGGATCAAAAAATAGTCGAGGTATTCAAGCGCTGGACTCCGAATTGGAGGTGAAATTCAGCCCGCTGGTTGGTAACCTGAATGAGCGTCACTTTTATGTGCGATCGCGAAAATTTTTCGTAATGCCTGAAGACACAAAGTCTAGGATAGACCCTTTAATACCCCTGGTGGTCCTGCTCGTCATTTGCTTCGTTCTGTTCTTTTCCTTTATGACGGAACAACAAGCCATGCATGTCTACCATGCTACCGCCTATCGAAATAGCCCGATGGGCTCAAGTACTGTACACAATATTCTGGTCTTTTTGAAAATTGAGGACGAAATGGATCTCGCGTTTGGAAAGGGTCGGAAACTCGCAAAAAAAACCGCAATTGGTGAAGGTTGGATTGATGTCAACTTCACGATTAACCAGCGCTTGCAAAGCCTTCAGGAGTGCATAGACCTTAAGTTCTCTAAAGAAGCGTGCCAAAAGACCCTTAAAAACGGCTTCTTCGTGATGTCACAGTGGAAGCCGGTTAGTCGATACGAAAGTAGGTAAGCTCAGAGTAGGACTCGAACCTACGACACGTCGATTAACAGTCGACTGCTCTGGGTTGAAGTTATAAGAAAAGCCGTGCCCAAAAGCACGGCCATTCTTGAAGCTCCCCGAAGTCGAAAACGACTACT
>CAZIKF010000003.1:0-34935 GCA_964539825.1 uncultured bacterium | reverse complement strand
CTTGTTTGAAGTTAAAAAAGGCACCGCAGAAGCGATGCCTTTTGAAGCTCCCCGAAGTCGAAAACGACTACTCTTGTTTGAAGTTAAAAAAGGCACCGCAGAAGCGATGCCTTTTGAAGCTCCCCGAGTAGGACTCGAACCTACGACACGTCGATTAACAGTCGACTGCTCTACCAACTGAGCTATCAGGGAATGTGGTGTGGATTATATCAGAGGATTCCTAAAATTTCATTAGACCGCTGGATGAACTCGTTGAGTTTTTTAGGGTCGAAGTTCTTATTTGATAATTGGGCCAAATCATGTACATGCTGACATAGGAGCTCTACCTGTTTGTCCTTCTTTTCTTGCTCTAACTCATAGACCTTTTGCACTACGGGGTGCTGTGCGTTCACCACGAGAGTGTGTTCCTCCATGAGATCGGGCATTTGCTGCATCGCTGCGGAGGAAATTTCGCGAAATCTTCTCACATGCTCTGAGAGAAGAACCATTCCCGATACTTCCGCCGTCTTGAGGTGTTCCACCCGAACGGTTATTTTGTCGTTGCCTAAAGCTCGATCAAAAACTTCCTTGATGGTCTGTTCACGAGTTTTGTTGTCCTGATCAACAAGTGTTGACTCCTTTTCCTTATCCACCATCCCCTCATGAAGGTCAGAATCAATTCGTGCAAATTTCCACTCAGGATTCTTGATCTCCAGGTGCTGAATCAAATGAGAGTCGATGACCTCATCCATTACGAGGACCTCACGTCCCTCCTGCTTGAATAAATTCAGCAATGAAGCCTGAGCCTCTACGTCTGTGGCATAGAAAATCGTATTTTCATTCTTCTCTTTGTTGTCCTCTAGATATTGCTGAAATGTTTTGTATTTATCGTCATTCGCGGATCTGAAAATCAGAAATTCATTCATGCGCTCATAGAACTTCTCATCCTGCATCAGGCCAAATTTAACAAAGGGATTGATGTCTTCCCAGTATTCGTCGTATTTCTCGCGGTCCTTGCGAAAAATCTGCTTGAGCTTATCCGCAATTTTCTTAACCATATGCTGGCCGATTTTCTTGATGCGAGGATCACCCTGAAGTGCTGAGCGAGAAACATTAAGGGGGACGTCTGGGCAATCTATGACTCCCTGAAGCATGAACAAATAGGAAGGGAAGATATCCTCGATGGAATCGGATACAAACACTCGATTACAAAAGAGTTTGATTCTACCCTTGAAACTCTCAAAAGACTGCTTCACCTTATGAAAATAAAGAATACCCCTCACCTGGAAAGGAGTATCAATATTGAAGTGGAGGTGAAAAAGAGACTTTTCATGAAAAGGAAAAATATGATCCTGAAAAGTCTGATAATCCTCATCCTTCAGAGTTGTCGGCTGCTCCATCCAGATTGCCTTCTGAGTATTCGTCTGAGTACCGTTTAAGAAAATAGGAACTGGAAGGAATTCGGAATGTCTCTTGAGAACCTCCCTCAGTTCGGTCTCCTCCAGAAAGTTTTTTGAGTCGTCATTGATATGAAGGATGATCTCGGTACCATGTACTTTGAGTTCAGGAATTTCTTTGATGGTGTATTGAGTGGAACCGTCGCAAACCCAATGTACGCCGGTCTCCCCTTCCGTATAGCTTAGCGTTTTGATCTCCACCTTTTCGGCTACCATAAACGCCGAATAGAATCCTAATCCGAAATGACCAATAATTTGCTTGCTCTCATCCTTACCATGGTATTTATCAAAAAATTCCGTTGCCCCCGAAAAAGCCAGTTGGGTGATGTACTTCTTAACCTCTTCCGAGGTCATGCCAATCCCATTGTCTTTCACATGAATGGTTCCTGCGGATTTGTTGATCGCAATTTCAATCTTATAATCCACATCCTTTTGGGGTGCTTCTCCAGAAAAGCATAGATGTTGGTGTTTTGTGACGGCATCCATTGCATTGGAGACTAACTCCCTGAGAAAAATATCGTGTTCGCTATAAAGCCATTTTTTAATAATGGGAAGCATATCCTCGGCGGTTACCGAGATTTGTCCGGACACCTCCTGAACATCTTCCGTTTCCTTTGATTCTTCCATCTGGGCTGCCGCTTCTTCAGTCATCACAACTCTCTTTCACTTTTGGGTGGGTTAGGCTCACACATGAGAGCAACGTGCCAAAGTTTTGATTTCAAAATGAAACAGAGAACCACCACAAGGGGAGGCGGAATCAAAGAAGTCAGGAAACAAGGGAAACAAGGGAAACAGAGGAATCAAAGGAATCGAAAAATAATTGTGAGTCGAGAGCCGTTACGTGGTGGGAGATTGGGTTCTCAGGAGTGGCGCATGTGGGTAAATCACGACGAAGGGCGATGCAAAAGCATCGTTCGAGGAGTGATCTACCCACAGGTGTCGCTCATGGGTGCCCAAGCACCTACCTAAGTAACGGTTCTCGGCTCAAGTCAGAATCTAAATCGCCGTTCGAATCCGAATTGCACATCCCTTTCAGATTCGAAATTCTCTAAATCAAAACCACGATCAATCTTGTAATTTCTCTGGTAGATCAACCCAAGGTCATCATCAAGCTTTAGCCTGATCTTCGTCTGCCGCCGCGTAATTCCGCCCTCAAATTCACTCTCATGACTGAGTGAAAGGTCATCGGAGAGTCGAGTACCCATACGGTAACTCCGAATGCCTTTGCCGGAACTGAGGAAACCCGGTTCCAATCGAACTTCATCGAATTGAAATAATCCATGGATAAGACTTTCAAAGGGCTTTGCTAAAACTTGATCCTCCAATTGGGCTGAAAGCTGCTTGGAAAGGAGATCCCTGTCCTGGCCTTGCGCTGCCTCACCGGCCGTGTCAGGAGAACTGCGGGATATACGATCAAAGGTCTGTTGGCTGACTCCCCTTGATGCGAGTAACCGCACCAGGTCATCTCGGGTAAGGGTCTCGTCATCTGAATCCAGAGAATAACTCATCGTACCCATCGGTCCATGAATTCCCAGGAAAACGTTACGCTGGGAAACTTCTGCACTGGCTCTTAAGTTGAGATAGGTCTCAAACTTTTTACCGCTACCCTCAGCCAGCCCCATACGAAGTACATCGGAGTGAATGGTCTGATCTGAATTCCACAACAGGGATAATTTGTCCTCCAGAGAACCAAACTGGAATTCCGATGAGTCCCATAAATTTCCCCGCATGGAGAAGTCCTTGTTATGGGTGCCGAGTAAAATTCTCTGTTGGGTAGGGACAAATCGAATCAAGGAACTGGGATCAAGCTGAAAATCATTCCTCCCTAGCCTCAAGTTTCCTTCCTTAATCGCCACATGGCCATCAATCAGGGTATGGTCAGGTTTAAAGGTCAACGTGAAATCTGGGCGGGTATGCATGAGGAAGAAGTCAGATCTAAATTGAACGTCTCGCTGCGGCTGAATCTTAAGGCCGAAATCGAATGTTTCAAAATAAGGTATTTTCTTCTTTCTCGAAGGAGCTTTGATCATTTCCATTAGAGGTTCATACAGAACCATCCCCTCATCGATTCCGAGGGTGCCAAATCCAGAAATTCGACCAAGAGCACCGGTCAGGTAGGTGTTTTTCATCCTTGGCTTCTTAATTTTCAAATAAGAATTGGAAAATTCATGAGCACTGACTTCTCCCTTGAGAAGGAATCGAAATTGATCCTTGGGAAAGAGTTGGCCGGTGAGAAAGAAATCAATGTTTTCATAACTGCCATTAAACTTTTCAAAGAAGATCTCATCCCCTTTTAGTAGAGCTCTGGCTACAATTTTTGAGATCGTAACCTCTTTTCCCCCCACCAGGATTTTCATATTTTCAATATCCAAAGCGGTCTTTCCTTCGAATTTTGGTATTGGAAAGAAACCGCTGAGTCGAGCATTCACTTCAAAGGACCCCGCGGCAGATTGCACCATCTGGGGAAAAAACTCTCTTAGTACCGAAATAGGGGTACGCGGGAGGTTGATTTCTAAATCCATCTCCTTTCCTTCAAGAGGAGTGAAAGTCCAGGGATCCTGTAGAGCATAGGGTAAAAAGCCCTCTATTCTGAATGATCCTCCATCTTTTCTTAGAATCACATTTTCAATGGTGGTTCCCTCACTGTCGGTAATAATTTTTGCGCTGATACCATCCAGGTAAGCGCCTTCCCCCTCAACATCTACAGACAGATCCGTAATTTCTACACCAAGGGCTGCCCTGGGCTTTGTAAAAATGGAACTAAGCTCCAGTTCTCCCGCAATTCTTGCCTGAATAGGAATGGGGAGTGGAAGGTGAAGAAATTCCTTGAAGAGTTCCAGGGTTTGTTGAGTCCACTTTATCAAAGCCGAAGACCCGCTAAAATCTGCTTCCAAAAGCCGAATTCTTGGATCAGGAAATCTATCTAGCTCAACAACTGTCTGAGCAAAAATCCTGTCACCAGGCTCCAAACGAAGTTCAAAAGGCTTGAAATGAAGTTTGGAACCCTTTGAACCTAGTAAACTAAGTTTGGTGAACTTAAGATTCCATTCGTTTGATTCATGCAAACCCTCAAATTCAAAGGAGCCTCCCTCCAATTTTCTCGCCCAATTCGGGAAAATCGGACGATAGAGGGAAATATTCTCTTCCTTCCAATAAAGGTGAGAATTCCCCCTCTTCTGCACAAGTTCTGAGAGGGTCTGTACGGAAGAGAGAAATGGGTCCTTGAGTTCCCATTCCCCTTTTATTTTTACCTCTGAACCCTCCTTGAGAAGGGAGGCTTCATAAGATTTTCTATCCAGGGAACCCTTGAGTGTGGTCTGTGAAAATGGAATCCCAAAAGCATCCAAATGGGCAATAGTTCCTTCAACAGACGCCTCAAACTCAGGATAAAGACCAAGTTTCAAGTTACCATCCATTCTACCGCTCACGGGGAAGGTAGAAATTCCATGTCGAAAATATCCAAACTCGAATCCCTTTCCTTCAAGGTTCAGATCTCCTTTCTCCGGATCAAGATCTCCAGAAACCAGAATCTCGCCCTCCCCCAGGGGTAGAGTGAGGACACCTTCAAGGGTGGTATGCAGACCAATGCTCCTGGTTTCAAAGTTAAAGGATTCCAGGGGGAATTCTCCTAATTCAAGTTCATAAAAACGCCCTTTTGATACGACTTGTGGTCTGGAACCATCAAAGGAGAGGATCGCGTCAGCTTCTAAATTCAAACGTCCCTTAAGCGGTATTTTTTTGGCTCTTTGGTGGAGCAAATAAACCTCGTTAATGGGTACTCCATTGCATTGAACTTTGACAGTTGCCCCGGAGAAACCAACTTCACCCTGTACTTTATCTACATACCCTCCGCGATAAGATCCTCCATTTGAAAGAAACCTGACTTTCATATCAGGACCCAGTTTTTGAAGAGGAATGGATTCCAGGTTAATGTCCTGTAAAAAAACAGGAGATCCCTTAATTTCAAAACCCTCTACGACCAGTGGAGAAAAACGAATTTCCCTTGAATCCCCATTCAGTTGAATCGAAAAGTTCCCCTTTAAGCCAAGGCTTGAAGGATCCACACCCAGTTCTCCTATCATTTTGGCGATGTCGATACCCGAAGATTCCAGGGAGTATTTGTGGGGTAGAGCGGGAGTGTATTCATAAAGACCTTCGAACACAGAACCAAGGAAATTGGTTTGAAAATGCTCGATTCGAAAATCCTGGTTGGACCAGGAAGACCTCAGGTATAAGTCCTTGAACTCCAATCCCCGGTATCGGACCCTCTGGAAAAATGCCCTTCCTTCACCCTGAAGGGTGTAGAAAAGGTTTAAACCACCTGGAACCCTCACCGAAGAGGCGTGTCCGCCGGCTCTAATCTTATCTTTGGAAAACAGTAGTCTTGTCTCCACAGTCACCGCGCCCTTTGAGTGAAGCTCACGCATTCCAAAGAGTTTTCGCATGGATAAACCTCTCCCCTGAAAGGCTATCTGTCCTTCAAGATTGCTCGAGTCCAGGATCATTTCAAGGGTTATAGGGAGCTCCTCACGGACCGACCCAACCCGCTCGCCCAGGGCACGGGCAGAGACATGAATTTGAGAACCGAGCATTTTTAAATCACCATAGAAGCTGATGTCCCTATTGATGGAAAATTCTTCTTCTGTGATCCACTGCCATTGTTTGGAAAAGAAGAGATCGAGAGTTTCAAGGAACCTGAGATCAAAAAAATAGACCTCAGAGAGTTCCATGGATTTGAAGTAGGCAAGTGATGGAGTTGTAGACTCAGCCTGCGTGAAGAGAACTCCTAAATTCTTAAAGAACTCATCCAGGTTACGAATCCTCGCCCTTACATGGCCAAGCCTCGCCTGCTTGATAGTGAGTTTGCGCTGGAGCAAGTCACTGAGATCTACCCGGATGTAGAGATTCCCGATCTCAAAAACTTCCCTGGAGGAAGAATCGGATGCCACTTTGAATCCACCCAGGTAGAAGCCTTCCAGTAGACCACCTTTGAGGGTGTCGCAAGAAATCGTATAGCCGGGATAGTGGGTTTCACGAATCCATCCGACCAAAAAATCCAGAAATAGGGCGTTGAGAAGAGAAATGGATAGAAAGAAGACCCCCCCCAGGCTCACAAGGGCGACGAGGAAATACTTATATATCTCCCTCATGGAGCGCATTAAGCCGCCTTGAAATGGTCTTATTCGATCCGAATCTGCACTTTTAAAGATATCAGCCGTGCATCATGCCTTCGCAGAACTGGAGCGGAATTGATCCAGTAATGATACAAAAAATAGAAAAATATTGATAGATTTGTATACCTAAGAAGGAACTAAAAAACCACAAGGTCTCCAGGGCTAAACTCCGCGTACTCATTTGTTCGATGGTTTAAGATAGTCCCTTTTAAGAATCGAAGTTTTCAACTCCATAATGATTTCAGCAGGTAAAAAAATCCAACCATGTAGAAACCTGCTTCAGGTTAGCCTCCTCCTGGCGTTCACCTTGCTCACTCCAGCACCTCTCCCGGCTGAACAAAATAATTTATCGAAAGCCCAGAGTAGTTACCTGCTTCTCATGGAAAAGGAAGAATTTGAACTGGCGTCCAGACTGATTTCGGAGCTAAGGGCGGTCCATTCAGCAGACTCCATGGCTCCAATTCTTGCCCACTATCATTTTCACCTGGGTTTATCCAAACGAAGGTCAGGAAACTACAAGGAAGCGCTGCGCTCGCTGGAAGAAGCTCTACGCTCCGACCCACAAAACCAGGAGATCCTCCTGGCCCTTGCTGATACTTATCTTGAAAACCACCAATACCACGATGCTATTCAAGTATTTCACCTGGTCTTATCAAGGCTCAGTGAAGAGCGCCGTAGGATCATCATACGTAGGATCGCTCTTGCCTGGTCCCGCCTCGGAGAGTATCCCATAGCCATCAATGAACTCAGAGCATCTCTATTGCAATGGCCCGAGGATCCTGAAACCCTTGCGGAACTGGCTCGACTTTCCGTAAAGAGCCGATCTTACGCAGAGGCGGCGGAGTCCCTGGAGAAGCTCTCCAAAATTCAGAAGCTTTCTCCTTTGCAAACTGAGACCTACCGTCAGGCAAAGGAATCAGTACGCCTGCGGTCCAGCTATGATGAAAACTACTCAGCGAATTTTCATGTCTGGATTCAAGACCAGAAGGTGGGACATCACCGCCATGAAATTCTGCGCTACCTGGAAACGGTCTATTCAGATGTGGGATCTGTTTTTTCCTTCTACCCCAGACAGCTAACAAGAGTATCTCTCCTTAGCACCACAGACTTCCAGGGCCTTGCTCAACTACCTGAAAAAGTAATTGGGGTGAGTAGCGGGATTAGTCATGAAATCCAGATTCCGCTGGCAAGGGTTCACAACCTTGAGGACCCGAGACAGCTTAAAAACACTCTCTATCACGAGTACACTCACCAAGTCATCAGGCTTTTGACCGCAAACCACCCTTCCGTACCCGGTTGGTTTCATGAAGGTGTTGCCAGCCACTTGGAGCCATATCGAAACACCCGCCATGAGCGAAGTCTTTTACTAAAACTCTTGGCTAGCGGAGAACTAGCTGACAAAAGTAGTTTTCAGGGACCGCTTTACAAGCATTCCAACAGCTCAGATCTTTACATCCAGGCTGGGAGTGTAATTGCATTTTTAGAAGAAAGAGAGCTTCTCATTCCCCTTCTTCAAAATCTTCAAAACCTGAGAAATAATCGAGATTTTAAGGTACTGCTTATAGAATTCACCGGTTGGACCATAACCGAGCTATTTGACAAATGGAAAGGCTGGATCTCTGAGAAGTCCAGGTCTTCACTGGCAAGAGGGAGGTAGGCATATGACAGTTTCATCTATTTCAGGAGCTGGAATCAATAATTATACGCGCTCCATGCGAAAATTCATCAGGGATCCGTTTGGTCCCAATCCTCAAATCAAAGAAGGATCTAAGGGCCGCTTCAACATCATCAACAGAAAGCTTCAGTTCTTCCATGACAAGGGCGAGACGGAACCCACGAAAAATCATGTGGTTCTCGATAGAAAGGCGGGTAACAAGTTCTTTGCGAGCGTGGATGTGGAAGCAAAGTTTAGTGGAATCACCAATACATCCGTGGGCATGATCCTTAAAAAACAGGATGATAAGAACTATTACGCGGTGGAACTTGGCTCGGATAAAAACGTGCGTTTCCTGGAGTTCAAAGATGGGAATCGATCGGTCCTAAAAGTGAAGAAGATGGATGAGAGGGTTGATAAAAAATTCAATATGGCCATTGATGTACAGGGGCCTAGTATGAAGTTTCTAGTGGATGGAGAGGAAATTTTTACCGCTAAAGACAGTACTCATAAGGGCGGAGAATTCGGATTTGGAAGCTTTACAACCACAGCGAATTTCACGAATTTAGAGGTTTACAAGTAAACCTGGCTCCTGAACAAGTTTTCTAAAAACTTGTTTTGACTTCCAGGTAGGCTCCTCTCCAGAAAGTTTCGAATCCTACCTCGGAGAGGGTGTCGGTATCCGTCTTAAGCTGGTAATCATTTCTGCGGTATCCCACAGCGATTTCCATACCTTCAAGCAGATCACTCATGGATATCGGTAATTGCTGCCGATATTCCACTCCTGAGCGTAGTCCGGCTGTATCTACGCCCCCCACATGAAAGCGAGTTCCGAGAGCATGAAATCTCAGCGAACTCTTCTGTCGTGGATACCAAATTAACTCTGTACCTACAATTGGTTGGAGTGTGGTTTCCATGAGAGAAGAAATCCGACTCCCGTCCTCCAGGCGCAGATCATGATGGTTTGCCCTTATTCCGCCAAGAAGGTCCAGTTGCCCGTCCTGCCGGGAAAATAAGCTCCTACGCATATAGGTATCGAGAGTAAGGACTTCCCCTTCCATATCAGAGCCGAATCCATATAGAGTATTCTTGACCTGAAAGGCTCCATCAATTCTTGTGCTCAGAGTCATCCCCTGAAATTCTGTGACAATTGGTATTTTCCCAGGATGCCAGAGTGCCCCAACCTTGATTGTATGAGGCTCCCTTCGGCCAAATCGTCCTGACCTATTCTTACCGATTTTTCCTGAAACCCGGGTATTGGCAAATTGTGAAAAAGACACTGAATCCAGTAACTGGTACTTCTTTTTTTCTTTTCGAAAGAGACTCTGCCCCTCTTTAAAGTCCAGGGGTTTCCCATCCACTTCATCCAAAAAATAACCCCTGCGAAACTCTTGGTGATCCTCGAAATTTAAACGTAAATGATCCCTTTCCAGACGTGAGGAAAACGGCAGAACTTTGGGTGGGTCCAACAGCTTCCCGGACTTCCGATCCCAGGAACGGATAGCAGTTACTTTCCCCAATACATTGTAGTGGGTTTCGATGAATCCCCTGTGATTCTGGATTACATCCTCCTTGAGGGACTGTACATAAATTCTATGATCCGCAGGAACTCTCGCGCCTGTAAACCGATTCCAGGCCATTCTTCGGTGAATCAGACCGTCACGCGTATAATCGGTTTTGACCATATAATTACGCATCCAGCTCCAGCGGGTAATGGTCTCTTTGGAGATGTTTTCGTCAGAAAAAACCACCTTGTCCCAGTCGATCTTTTGAATGAGAAGACTTTCATCATTTACATCATATTTTTCGATCGCTTCTACTTCTTGATCGTTGAGAAGAATCTCCCCCTTTTGGTTGCCTGATTTCTTAAAAGCCTTACGGGACTTTAATCCGCCCTTCAGGTCATATTTAATGACCAGAAGATTCTCGGTATCCTCATAGCGTTCCTCCGTTATGTGATCCGTTGAAATGACCTCGGGATTTTCAATTTTTTCCCCGGTGTGCACATCCTCAAAAGTTGTAGATCGGAGTTCGTCTTTGTGATATCGCTGGATTATGCGGTAATTGAGGGTGATGCGGGTCAAAAGCAACTCACCGACCCCCAACTCAGTCCCATGGGTGAAGACGAATCGAGAGAAAAACAAAAAAAATCCGAGCGCGGTTAGCCGGAACATCACGCCTACTTTTCGTCCAGAATCAACGAAAAATGAAGGGATTTAACCGCTTCCCAGGAGTACAGATGAAATGCGATAGGTCAGAAAAGATCCCAGGTATGCTAAACCAAAGGTATAGGCTCCCATGATCACCGGCCATTTCCAGCCTCCAGTCTCCCTTCGCATAATCGCAAAAGTAGAGATACATTGGGGTGAAAAGATGAACCAGACCATCAGGGATAAACCAGTCGCGATCCCAAAGGTTGAAGCGATCCGCGAAGATAGATTTCTTTCAAACTCAGCCTCATCTCCAGATTCCTCCACAGCCAGCACAGTTCCCAGGGCAGCTACGACGATCTCGCGGGCTCCCATGCTGGGAATCAGGGCTGTAGAAATCCGCCAGTCGAATCCAAGTGGAGCGAATACTGGCTCTATGGTGCGTCCAATGCGAGCCGCGAAGCTGTATTCAACCGCTGGTTGAGAAAAATCGGCAGGAGGCTTGGGAAAGGAAACCAAGACCCAAAGAATCATCGATGAAACTAAAATCACCGATCCAGCCCTCTGGAGAAAAACTTTGGCCCGGTACCAGAGTCCAACCATTAAATTTTTAAACCGAGGAAGCCTATAGGGTGGAAGCTCCATCAGCAGCAGGCTCGGATATCCCCGCATGGCAGTCTTACGAAAGATCATTGCCATAATCAGAGCAAAGAACATCCCGCTAAGGTATAGGCCCAGCATCACCAGCGCTGGAAGAAGAAAAGGTCCCAAAATTTTATCATTGGGTATGAAAGCGGCGATCAGTAATGTATAGACAGGAATCCTCGCCGAACAGGTGGTAAGCGGAGCCACCAACATGGTAATAATTCGATCCTTTTCGTTCTCCAGGGTACGAGTAGCCATGATCCCGGGAATGGCACAGGCGTGGGAGGAGAGCAGCGGAAGAACGGCCTTACCTGGTAACCCAAATTTTCTGAGTAGACCATCCATAAGAAACGCCGCTCTACCCAGGTAACCCACATCTTCCAGTAGCAAAATGAAAAAGAAAAGAATCAAGATCTGAGGCAGGAATATAATGACATTCCCAACACCAGCCAAAATCCCATCTACTACAAATCCCCTGATATATCCTTCGGGTAAAAAGTTTGTTCCCAGGGCGCTTAACCATCCAACCAGGGATTCGATACCTCCCATCAGCGGCTCTGCCCATGAAAAAACAGCCTGAAAAATGATCAGTAAAACAAAGAGCAGGATTCCTACTCCAAAAAATGGATTCAAAAGGATCCGATCTACGCTCTCTGTCAAGGAGTCAGGACGCATGGAACTCAGCGTGACACTACTGAGAATTTCAGAAATTCTAGAGAATTTTTCTTCAATTCTGCAAAGATCGGAAAACTCTCGAATTACTTCTGGATCCAGGACGACGGAAGATTTTTTTTCAAGCAGGACTTCGACTTCCGCGGTTAAATCCGAGATTCCTTTAGCATCAACCGCTACAGTAGAAACTACGGGTACGCCAAGTTCTGCAGACAGGGCTTCAAGATCAAGGGATAGACCCCTATTAAGGGCTACATCATAGAGATTAAGCGCGACTACCAGGGGATAATTCAACCTTAGAAGTTCCATGGCCAGGTAGAGACTTCGTTCAAGATTTGTGGAATCCACCACAACAATCAAGGCGTCTGGAGTCCTTACATCCTTGGACCTTCCCAGTAGAACTCCGGAAGTGATTCTCTCGTCCATACTGAAGGAGTCGAGACTATAACTTCCCGGCAGATCAATCACTTCGAAGAGAAGGCGGCCTTCCTTTCTTACTTCGCCAGACTTTTTCTCAACCGTGACACCAGGGTAATTCCCTACCTTTTGATAGGTTCCGGTAAGCGCGTTAAAAAGGGATGTCTTTCCACAATTGGGAGATCCGGCCAGAGCCACTAAAGGTGAAACCTGGGACATTTCAGGCAGCGGGGAGAACTTCGAGCTGAATTTTTTTCGCTTCTTCACCCGACAGAGCAATGCGGGCTCCCCGGACTTCAACCAGGAAAGGTCCTTGAAACAGAGGTGCCCTATGTAAGAGCTTTACCGACTCCCCTTTGAGAAACCCAAGTCTCATAAATCTTTTGGTCAGTGACTGATCTTCCCCATTGGGATTGTCATGGTCCAGGGAAAGAATATTTCCGCTAACTCCAACGCCTAATTCCGAAAGAAGAGCGGTACCTTCAGAAAGTGATTCCTGAGTAGAGCTTTTTTCAGCATAGATCGGCATATTTAGATTTTGAAAAATTGCATCAGACATATTGCCCAACCTTCTTTTTGATTTTCAGAATTATTTTAAATTGATTTTGAGAATCATTTTCATTTATACCACCAAATTGGGAAAACTGTCAAGACTCCGGCGGCCAATACCAGGGGGTTTTGATCAGAAAAACCACCCCCTGAAACCGCGGACCAAATCTCTTATGGAGTGTAGTAAGGGGCCTTTAAATCAAGAATCATAGGTAAAGATCCCATTTCAAGCTGACGATTTCCCCATGGATCAAATCTATCTCCACTTCCCTTTTCAAATGAGAAGGTTTTCTGTTCCTTCTCATCCTTCCATAGGGTTAACGCAAGAAGCATTCCATTCACTGATATCCATCCGCTTTCACAGGAGAATCCCTTGCCTTGAATGTAAAGGCTATGATCTCTCTCTTGCACTTCATACCCCTCTCTCATGGCCCTGCGAAAAAGGGGGAGCTGATTGATGATGGATCGAAATCTCTGAATACCAAAAAGCCCTCCCGCATGAAATTTAGAACTCTTCAAACGATAATCGTAAAACCATAGTCCATGAATGGGTCTCTCCCTGGCGAGGGCCAGGATCAGCGGAATCAATTCATGCTGGAATCGGTTAGGCCAGGGAAGATTGATTTCACTGATGAATCCTCCACTCTCTGGAATGAGGTCGCGAAAACGCGCCTTAATCTCGGCGTAGTTTTCAACCGGGGATATATTGTGAACCCTGGCCGTGGAATTGAAGAAGTGTGGGTAATCAAGATAGAAATGGCGATCGATCTCAGGAGAACAACGCATCTGTACCTGAAGATCTCTTCCCCCCGCCTGGTAGTTTGAGAGAAAAAAAGGCCCCCTAAAACCAAGTGAACGGATAGATTTCTGAAAATAGGAATAGATCGAACACATCCGATCGCTCTTAAATTCATCCAAAGAATGAAATCCCCTCTCTTGGATGGCCAGGGTGAACTCTCTTAAAATAAGGGATAAAGCCTGATCACTCGACTCATGAAAGAGAGAGTTTTCATTTACCAGGCAGACATATTTCAATCCATCCCACTCAAAGAAAGGAGAGTTTCCTATCTTGAGATTCTTTAGATTTTGAATCCAATCTTCCAGTTTCGCCTGAAGCGTCTTGTGAAGGAAAAACACCTGCTTCCAACCCTGTGAAAATCCATCCGCCAGGGGATAGGACAAGAGATCCAGGTATAGACTCAACCCGCTTCTATCCATTTGATCCAAAAAAGCCTTCAATGGCTCTTTCAGGCGATCCCAACCGATTCGCTGATGGACTCGAAACAACTTGTGAAGTCGAATATGGCGAAAACCATCGTCCATTAGATCCTTGAGCAACTGCTTTCTTTCACTTTCCTGAAGTTCAAGAAACACATATTCAGCTTCCAGGTTGACCCCCAGGGGAAAAGCAGAGAAGACTTTTTCAGTCACGGTCTCGGACTCGGACTCGGACTCGGACTCGGAAACATTACGATACTGAAATCGCTGGTCAAACCCGACTAACTTTCCATCAAAGGTGACGCTTCCCACAGAACCTTTATGGCGGGAATCAAAGTCGAAGATCAGCTTAAGACCCCACCTTGAAGGAACAGAACCCAGTGAGATTCTTTCCTCCTTCCAGGCTATGGAGTCCAAAACCACGATGAGATCAGGTTGTGAAAACCTTTGAATTCTTAGAGTGAGCTTTCCCTGGTATCGAATAAGAACAGATCTCTCAGCAGGTAATCGCCTTTTGAAAAAGCACCTTAGTGACCATTGCGCTTCTCTGTCGGGCAGGTTCGTGAGAGCATAACCCTGCCCAGGGTCAATCTGCAGAGATAAGCCTCCTGAGAATGATCCGGGAATATCCAGGGCTGAAGTGATCTTGATTACTTCGGAGTCGGATTGATGCTCCTTTGCAAAACCAAATCCGCTGAGAAGAAGCGCTAACGAAAGAAAAACAATTTTGCCAGAAGCAGAAGGCAAAGGACGCCAACCCCAAGCAATACAAAGAGATTCCATTCCAGCCTTTGGGTGACTTTTTTCATTTCGCGCTGATCTTCAATCACAACCACGGACCAATCAGGCATATTTAAACGGTCCAGTACCCGTAGTGAACAAAATGACAGCAGATTTGTAGAATTCTCAGTGACTCTTAAAAATCCTCCCATGGGTTGTTGAAAGATTTGATCCATATCCGCCTCGGAGAGTTGCCACCCACCCTTTTCTGGTGAAAGGATACCCAACCCCCGCTGAACCAGAAGAACACCCCCTCTACCAGAACGAACCAGCCGACTGGAAGATTCAAACAAGGCTCCAATATCAATTCTCGACTCCATCACACCCGGGATAGAGTTTTTGCGCGAAGCCCTCACCATTTGAATCCAGGAAAAAGAAGGTCTTCCCCCCTTGCTTCCAGGAATTTGGAAGGGAGGGCTGAACCAATCTCGATTTCGATCGTAAACCCTGGTTAAATTCTTTTCCACTACCCCCAGGTAGAAGGAATTGGGACGTACCTGGGCGGTGATATTATATAATTCGGTCCACTTTTGGGCTTCGATTTGATGAATTCGAATTCCGGAAATGAACGGATCTGATTCAAAGTTATAGCGAAAATAATCCCGCAATTTACCCGGGTTAAATTCCTCTTTAGAAAGCAAATGAGCAAATCCTTCGGTCCTCCGTTTCATTTGCCGGAGTTGATCAAAAAGGGAACGAGCAACAAGAAAACTAATCTCCTTATTGTTTTTCAAGAAGAGATCTTGGAAAAAGCCTTTTTCCGCATCCATTGCCCTTTGCACAAGAAAGTGCAAAAACAACGTCCCCGCGAGGATAAAGGCAGTTGCTGGTATCAATTTCTTGAACATTTCTCTTCAACTTTTACAAAGAGAAACCGATCATGCAGAGAAGGCCAGTTAGAAGGCCCAAGGACATGCAAAATCGGCATCCCCTTCCGGAAGCCTGCCCCTTGGGACTCTTTGATCTGGACCGGGAACTACAAGACCCATTTTGGTGGTATCCTTAGGGATTCACCCGAGACCTCGAGGTTGGGCCCCATGATATGTCCAGTGTGCGAAAAAGGTCAAATGATCAAGATCAATAAACAAAATATGAAATGGGTTCGAGCGAACGCGATAAAATGCGTATGCTGCTCATTTACTCTCTATTACGCAGCCGTTTTAGCAGCGTAATAGCAGCCTGACTTCCAATTGAGCTGTGAGCCTTAGCCTTACAGTTGTGAGGTTTCTACGAAAATTCTACAGAGGACTTTTTGGTTGTCCTGTAGAATTTCTCTTCCGATCTGTACTTCTCTTCCCTGTAATTCCATTAGAAGATGCACGGTGGCTTCTCCCGCTTCATTGGTGGTCCGCAGGGCAATGTGGGGATGCCTGGCACCGGATTCGAGAATTTTACCCTGTATCAGGGGATCATTTTCGGGAAGATAGAGTTGAAACTCCAACTCTACATCTCTATAGGCGGCACGATCATCGTCGAGGAGTTGTATCGTGACTGGTACCAGGGTCATTTTACCCTGGAGGTCGATTTGATCTGGTCCTTTTAAAACAGGATCGTATTCAGTGATCTCTTCCTTATCCATCGCCTTAAATTTCGGTCCTTCAACTGCTGGCCTGGCGTGAGCAAGATATTCCCTGGAGGAATTGTTCATCTCCTTGAAAAACTTGGGCTCTCCCAGTTTACTGACTCGAACTTCAAGACCTTGAAGATAGGACTGAACAACTTCCTGGCGATATTCTTTCTTTTCTTGTATCACCGTGCGGGTTCTCAATCTCTCCAGAAACTCCAACTCCCTGCCGATCCATTCCACTGTAGACGGTTTGATTTCAACAATCTCAGGCAATTCCTCCTCAACAGGCTTCACATCCTGCAAACTCGGATCCTTACCAAGCAAAGCCTTTGTATAGGAGCGTACGACTTCATCGGGTACCGGACTGAGCTCGTTGAGAAATTTACCAAAGTCCGCTGCCTCAACTCCCTCGGGACGCTCTGCCGCATCATGAGAGATCTGGTAATCACGCAGTTTTTCAAGGAAGGTCATGGCTCGGTTTACCCAGGCCACATTGCCTGTTTTGCGGACAACCTCTTCGGGAAAGAAATCACCGGGTAGAGGACCGGTCACCAGGGGATCATATTTTTTGGATTGAGTGAGAGGGTCAATGCGAATATTCCTGGTGAAAGAATCGGTTTCAGGATCATATTTTCTGGCTTTGGACAGACTGAGAGCCTCTAGCTTCTTACTAAGTCGAGAGAGTCCATTCTCCTCGGTTCTCGGTTTCTGTTCAAAGACACGACGATGCTTTAGTCTTTCGAAAAAGACACCTGCCCGATCTTGATGAGGTACGAGAGCCCGCTGTAAAAATTCATACTGAAGAGGACGGGGCTTTTTCACAATCCCCTTCTGGTAACTCAGTACGATCTCTGATTTCAAGGGCTCCATTTCCTCTAGAAACGCGTTAAAATCTTTCTCTCCTAGCTTATGGCCATCCAGACGTGTTTCATTGAGAAAGGAATTCATGCCCTCAATGGACTTCTGGGAGCCAGCGACCTTATGGACTTCCTGCTTTCTTTCATAGGTGGTCGATTCGTCCTGCATTCTTTGTACAAGATCCTGGAAGGTCTTCTGACTTCTGGCACCATCAGGCTTTCCTGACTTGCGCGGGAAGCCTGTCACAATCACCTTACTTTCCGTGGGAGGTTTGTGAAGTTGTTCCACTTCCTGAAAGAACTCTCGAAACTCCCTCGCATTTGGGTTCTCATCCCAGGAATAATTCAGGTCCGCGGTACGGGAGGACTTTAGCTGCTCATGGAACTGATCAAGGGTAGTCCTTCCCAGAACAGGCACCACTTCACGTAATGGCTTCTCTTCCGACTTGAGATTCTGATCAAGAGTGGAAACGAAACTGGAAAAGTCCTTTTGCGCCCCTTTAGGTCCCCTGCGTAGTTCCTGGAGGTTGCGGGTTTGCTGAATTGCCGATGCCAACTTCTCTTGATCTTCATCCAGCTCATAGCGGGGATCCCCAGGATTGATGAAGGTGGGATAGTCATCCGGCGGGCCTTTTGCAGGCTGAAGGACTGCGGGGAAATAAATCTGCTCCAGCAGAACCAGGTTGTCTTCCATAACCTTCAGACGATCATCTACTACAATGATGAACTCCTTAAAGCGGGGAAGTGTTACGAATCCCGACCGAATCTTGCGAAGGTCCTTGAGCCGATCTTTGAAGGAAGCCAGTTTATCCTTGAGCCTTTCCTTAAGTCTTGCCTTGCGAAGTGGGGTACCCGCCCTTGCCAGCACCTCCTCAATCTCCAGCATCTCCTGGTGATTGCCTTCCAGAATAGAGGTCATCTGGTGCATGATCTGGCGAATTTTCTGGACTTCCTCCGAGGAAAAATCCGCCGTAACCCGTGACAGGGAGTCAAAATTCAAACAAAGGAAAAGAAGTAGAGAAAAGAGAAATTTATGGATCATTCCACATCAAATATCGTTATAAGAGGCCAATCCCTTAATGAGTCCCCCTTCCATACCTGAGATTTTATCCATAAAATAGAAGGAGACGGGAGTGCAAAATTATCTTTCGGGTCATCAAAATTCCCGAAAATGCCGACAAATTCATACAGAAACAAACGGAAAAATCACTATACAGATAAAAAATCTCAAAAAAAGCTAAACTTCTTTATTCGTGATGCCGATAGAGAAGATAAGGCTCATTATGCGTGGTGATGCCGTGGTCCCGGGATGGGGCCGATTTGCGGTAAGGTAAGGAGACTAAAATGTCAGGTGATCTAGCTTTAAGTACCGGCCTAATTTCTGGAATTGACTCAGGACAGCTGGTTGAAGCGTTAACTTCAAGGCAACTGGTACCTATTCACCGGTTAGAGCAGGATCAACACCTCCTCGGCCTTCAGAAGGAAGAATACCAGTCGGTTAATTCAGCCATGTTCGCGGTGGAAGATTCCCTGCTGGCACTTTCGCTCAATTCCACTTTCAACAGAAAAATCGCCGAGACCAGCCCCGAGGGTATTCTCTCAGCCACAGCCACTACAGACGCGAAAACCGGAATCTATGATTTCAACGTCAAACAATTGGCCCAGAACCACCAGATAGCCTCTGATCGTCAAACTTCCACCAGCGAGTCTCTCTCTACTGAAGAATCCACCATAGAGATCAACGGTAGCTCGCTGATCATTGACTCTGGTGTAACCCTGGCGGGGCTTAAAGACGCCATCAACCAGACTACCGAAGACACCAAGGTCAGCGCACGGATATTTGATAATACGCTGATTCTTGAATCCCAGGAATCGGGATTTGCCGGTGCCATTGATATTAGTGACAAAGAAGGTACACTGCTCCAGGACATCGGAGTCATCGAAAGGGGCGCTCCTCCCGGACCCACTGATCCCACTGATCCTACCGATCCCACGGGTCCTGAAGTTCCCGGTCCTGACAACCGCACCAATGTAAATCCTAATGACGTTAAGGGAGAACTCTACGAGTCCGCGACTTTTACAGGTGGTTTCGCCGCCGAGGCTGGAACCATCAGCGTTGCAGGAAATAATATTGATCTGGTGGGCGGGGAGAGCCTCCAGGCTATCGCCGATCTGATCAATGCCGAGGGAGCTTTTGGACTGAGTGCGGAGGTCAAAGATGATGCCCTAAGAATCGCCCAGGAAGGCAGCACAGTTAATCTCCTTGATATTAGCGGGGATAACGCGGAAGAGCTTGGTGGAAAGGGTGATCTCACCGCTACCAGTGACTTAACCTTTACTCCCGGCGTCGCTTTTACCGACACCACTGAGCGGCTCCGTCTCTCCAGTACCTTCAAATGGCCCAACCGCTACGGTGGTAATAATAATGGCGATCAGTTCATCGTCACGGATGCCTCTCGTAACGGTGACGGCATGGGTGACATTTTTAACGATGACATCATTGATATCGCGGGCCAGAAATTCCGCCTGGACGGAGCGCCGGTATCTACAACCCGCGAAAGAACCCATGTCTACTTGAAAAACCTGGATGGTTCCGCGATCACCCAGGATCTCTCCCAGACCCTGGATCAGGCACTCAATTACTCGGTCACCGCTTCAGACGTCGAGGTTGCCAATACCACCCTCACCATAAATGGCACTGATATTGATTTCGCCACCGCGAAGACTTTGGATGAAGTGATCACTTCAATCAACAGCGCGGGCATCTCGGGAGTTACCGCCAATAATAACGGAGGGAAACTGGAATTCGCCTCCGAAGGGGAACTGGATCTGGGCGGAACGGCTCTACCGGCCCTGGGCAACTTCACCACTGTCGGTAACGAACCCGATAGCCTTTCCTCCACCACAGGCTTTCTCACTACCGAAGATCAGACCATCTCCGTAAATGATGTGGATATTCTCATCGGGGCCTTTTCCACACTTGAAGACATCAACGAGGCCATAAACGACAAATCCGATGAAACCGGTGTCACCGGATTTCTGCAGGACGGTGATATTTTCTTCAATACCTCTATAGGTCGGATCGACATTGGGGATGTTGACGGAACCATCGCCCGTGAAATTGAAATGGATCAAAATACACCCGAAGCGCCTGAGATAGAGGATCCGCCCCCGGACCCTGATCCCGACCCGGATCCTGATCCCGATCCCGAGCCGGAAATCCAGTACCGCCCTAAAAATGTTCTTCAGGCGGCCCAGGATGCCGTTTTCACGGTGGATAATCTTGAAGTGCGAAGAAGTTCAAACCAGGTGGATGATCTCATCGATGAGGTTAAGATCAACCTGGAGAGCGTAGGAGTGACCGAACTTGAGATCAAACATGATACTGAGGATGTACAAGCTAAGATCGAGGACTTTACTGAAAAGTACAACACAGCAATAGAACTGATCTATAACAAGCTCAACGCGGAAAAGGACTTCAAGCTCAAGGGATTGACCAAGGAAGAGCTTGAGACGATGGACTCTGATGAAATTGAGAAAAGGGAATCTGCGCTCAGGACTCAGGCCCTGGTACGTGACCCCATCCTACAGAGATCCTATAACATGCTGCGCAGTATGTCCTTTACCACGGTGGACTCGGAAGGTTCCTTTGGGATCCTCGCGGAAATCGGAATCAGCACCGGTAAGATCGGTTCCAATAAAGATGAAACCAAAGTTGGAAAGCTTCAGATTTTCGATCCCGGTAAACTTGAAAATGCACTGGAAACCAACATGGAGAGTGTCAGACTTCTCTTTGCCCGCGAGGGACAGGAAGACGATCCTGATAGAAAATTCGGGCTCGCTGAGCGCTTCAAGGAAAGTATTCGAGAATTTACCAGCTTTAATGGTTTCCTGACCAGAAAAGCCGGGAGAGCGGATACGGCCAGTTTTTCTACCATCGATACCCAAATCGCTACAATGCAGGCGGATATCATATTTAAGAATCGTAATCTTCTCAAATACCAGGAGTCTTTGTTTCAACAGTTTACGAACATGGAAACGACTTTGGCGAAGTTACAAGACCAATCGCAGCAGCTTCTCGCACAGAATACCGGAGGATTTTAGGGAACTTTATTGGAGAAATGCTCCTTTCCAATGGTAACCTGAACCGTTTTCTGGTGAGATCACGAAAAAGATACTATGGAGATCTACATAAACGCGGAGAGGGCTCAGTTAGACGTAGCTGATTTGCTAAACTTTGGGCAGCTGATCCAAAAGATTGAAACCGACGTTCTGGGACCAAGGGGCGAGGTACTCACGCAGATCCAGCTCAATGATCGAGACCTCGATGAAGCCGCCGAATTAGATCACCAGAATCTACCGCTCTCCAGAATCCAGAAGTTGATCATCAAGAGCACAACCCCAACCATGTTGGTACTGGAAGCACTGGGAGACGCACCGACCATCCTCAGTGAAATGGTTAAAGTTCTGGATGAAGTCCTGGGTTCTTTTGAGGACTCCCAGGATAGCAAAGGCTACCAGGAATTCGTCATTGTCACAGACGGCCTGAGCTGGTTTACCACGATCTATAGCCGCTCCATGGCCATTTTTCAGGATTTAATTCTACAGCAGGATCTACACCAATCTCCGTTCATCCTTGAGAGTCAAAAACTTTCCAAAACCATCGAAGAGATTCTCGATTGCCAGAGTTCCAAAGACCGTACAACATTTCTGGACTTACTGGAGTACGAGTTGAAACCCTCCCTGGAAGTCCTTTCCAGGGAAGTTGTTACCTTCCGCGAAGCATTGGTTTCCAATCCTTAAATCATGAGTATCGATCTTGATTACCTGATGGAGTGCTCTCCACACCTGCATAAGATACTCATCAATAAGGAGTTTCAAGACAGTCGAATCAATGATGTAGTTCCGGCTACCACCAGGTCCGGACTTCCCAATCTCATATTGAAGCATCCCAGGGGTGAGTTAACCCTGCACTCGGGCTATCCCGACAAAGAAGCCAAAAAAATCTATGAAAAGGCAAATATTAAGGAAAGGTCGTTGACCATCTGCTTTGGCCTGGGGCTTGGATATCACCTGGATTACTTTCTTGAACACCATCCCCATGAGGATGTTGTGATCGTGGAACCAACCTATGCAATTTTAGCCCAGGCTGTGCAGCACAGAGATTTATCCCCTTACTTCAAAAATTCAAGGTTCAAATTTCTCATCAGCGCTGATCCAGACCAAACCGGGCAGGCTCTGTGCGAATTTTATAATTTCTACCAGTATTCAGGCGTGCAGGTACTGGAGTTACCCTCCTACCTGACTCTCTTTGGCGCTGAGTGGGAACGAATGAAATCCCATTTCACACAGGCCATCTCCAAGTACACGGTCAACACCATTACAATCATGGAGTCGGAGGGTGATTTCACCGACAACTGCATGAAAAACGTGCCGCATTTCGGCAAATACCCCTGGGCAAGGCATCTCTTCGATCAGTTTCAGGGAATTCCCGTAGTCATCATTTCAGCGGGTCCTTCCCTTCATCTCCAATTTGACCTTTTACGAGAAATTCGAAATAGAGCATTGCTAATCTGCGTGGATACCGCCTTTCCAATACTCAAGCGACAGGGAATCACCCCTCATATTGTATGTACTGCCGACCCTACCTCGGGAAACTTTATTCACCTTAAGAACATGGATGTCTCCGATGTGTACGTGGTAGCGGAACCCATGACTTATTACGAGATTTTGGAATTAGAGGGCCTGAGGGCTTTCTTTACCAACTTCGACGGCTATTACGCGAAGTATTTCACCCAGTTTGCCAGTGGACCGGAGGCTCTTTTAAGTTGGGGGTCCATCGCCAGCACCTGTTTTGACCTGGCTCGGAAAATCGGCTCCAACCCCATCATTTTCGTAGGTCAGGATCTTTCCTATTCAGACTTTCTTTACCATTGCCCGGGATCAAGATTCGATGATGGCTATACAAGCTATTTAGAAAGTGCTGATCGAAGGTACTTATATACCTCCTACCAAAGTTTTCATATCCAAAGACTACTGGAATACAACATTTTTCCCGAACCGGATATTTATGGAAAGACTGTTTTCTGTCAGAAGAATCACCGACTTTATGCCAAGTGGTTCCATGACGAATTCGCCAGATCCTCTCAATTGATCATCAATGCCTCGGAGCGGGGAATCGTGCGGGAGAACTGTAGACAAATGCGTTTTAAGGATGTCTGTGAACAAATTCTTACCCGTGAGTTGCCTATTGAGCAAAAACTCGCCGAACTCTATAACAGACCATCCGATTATAATTATCAAGCACTCCTGACTGACATTGACTCGAAGCTCAATACCCTTAATGAGGCCGGCAAAACAGCCAAAAAACTTCAGCAGGAATGTGAGGATTTACTACAGAGCAAGGACGAAGTGGAAACAGATTCCGGAAAAGTAAAAGTAAGGAATTCCTTTAATCTCCTGACGAGTCAGTCTAATTGCGGAATTGAGGATAAATTCATCCTGGACTGGATTGACCATGAAAACCAAAAGGCGGAGATGTTTTTCAAGCGTGAAATTGGTAAACTTGTGGGGCAGGTCCTCTCAGCTGAACTCATAGAGACGACAGCGAATTTTTACTATAATTTCATGGAATCCAGATTTAGCTGTTTTGAAAATTTAGGCGCGCATCTTATGGTCGCGAAGGAGGGTTGTCTCAACTCGATGGGTGAAAAATGGGAGCAAACCGCTTCTTGAGGAGAATCTATGGCTAATCCGTATCAAAGTCAGATGAATCAGTACAAGCGGATGAAGTTCGAGACCGCCAGTCCTGAGATGCTGATCTTGATGCTTTATGATGGAGCCATCAAGAACATCATTCAAGCCCAGTCCATGATCTATGATAAAAACCAGATTGAGGTCTGTAGTAATGCCTTGATCAAGGCTCAGAATATCATTACCGAGTTAATGGTTTCCCTCAACTTTGATATCGGGGGAGACATTGCTAAGAATCTCTTCAATATCTATGAATACGTCAATTACACCCTTGCTCAGGCCAATATAAATAAAAATGATGATAATCTTGAGGTTGTGCTCCAAATGCTCAAAGACCTGCGGGGCACGTGGCAGGAAGTCATTAAGATCAACAAGGAAAAATACCCCGATGGGATTCCCGAACCGGCTGCTCCCCCAAAATCGGAAGCAGCACCCAAATTAAGCCCTGGTCCTGCCCCGGCGACCATTGCGGCTCAACCTGCACCTGCCGCACCGCCCGCGCCCTCACCTGCACCTATCTCCGAGACCCAGGCTGAGACCCCCATCCAGCGTTCTGCTGAAACACCAGAAACTCCAGCTTCTAAACCCATCGCCCAGCCAGGTACCCCTGCCCAACCAGCAGCAAAAACTCCTACCGCGGCCAATGCTCAAACCAATCGCTTCAAACAAATCTACGGGAAGAATATTCCTCGTAAGGTCTAGGTTTCAGTCATGGTCCTACCCGGGCTCGTAACTCTCCAACCTTATCATCTTCAGGAAATACTGGAACTAGAGTCTCATATCCAGCAATATTCCAAAAATGAAATTGACCCGGTCTCAAAAAGAGAAATTCTACGCCAGTTTCTCGATTGGGCAGGACAAGGTCAGTGTATTTCCCAGGGCCTGGAAGACGCTGATGGTAAGCTCATAGCTTATTTTTTCCTACTAATGGACCCAGAGTTAATCCAGACTTTCTTCAATCCAAAAGAAACCGATCTGAAACGTTGCGCTTACCTGGCCCAAATCGTGGTGAAGCCAGGCAGCCAGTCCGCCGGCATAGGGTCCAAACTCATGGACCTGATCGAGGAGTCTGCTCGCAACGCGGGAAAAGACAAACTCCTTTTGGAGGTTCATTCCCAGGCCAAAGCCTTTCGCTGGTACCAGCATAGAAATTACCAGGAAATCTGCTCCCAGGTTTTTATGAGTAAGAAGTTATAACCGAGAATTGAATTCCAGGGAGCCCCCACAGAACTATCGGAAAAGTACGGGAACTTTTTCGCTTCTGTCTTTATGATAGTCGATTTTAATGAGGGTAAATCAGGAGCACAAACTCTCCCTTTGGTAAATCTTTTACTGCCCTGGCTATCTCTAGAATGGGACCTTCAAAGATCTTTTGATCCGCGGTAGTCAGTTTATATCCAAATACAACCTTCCAATGGGGAAGGATGTGTTGTAAATCCTCAAGCAGAGAATTTCTTCTATAGGGGGTTTCCATAAGAAAGGTAGGAGTTTCCTGCTTAGCTATCTCACGAATAACCCTTCTTCTTAGCTCTGTCTTTGGGGGAAGAAATCCTTGCATAGAAAAGCTCTTGAGCCGCGATGGAAAATACATCATCAGGGCACCGAGTGAAGTGACGCCAGGAATCCTCTCAACTCTGAAACCTTTTAGACAGGGTTGTATTAAAGACCCGGGATCTTCAAATAACGGAGAACCAGCACCGGAAATATAGGACGCTTCTGAAATGCGTGGAAAAACCTCACTGCGTAAATACTCAAGATCCTCAGCAGATACATTCTCATCCACAGCAAAGAGATAGGCCTCCTTGCGCAGCGGTTCAAATTCACCTTCGTAAAATCTTCTTCCCAGTTCCTTGAGAAGTTTTCTAGCAGGTTTTAACTCCTCGGCTATCAATACGGGTGTGGATTTAAGAAGCGCATGGGCTCTCAAGGTCAGGTCCTGCGAGTTTCCAATACCAATCGTTACGAAGTAAAAGGGCTTAGCGGGCAAAAAGTGCCTCCGTAAACTCTTGCGGATGAAAATTACGTAGATCTTCGAGGGATTCCCCAACACCGATGAAACGTACGGGAATCTTCATTTCCCTATGAATAGCCAACAGCGATCCTCCTTTTGGGGTACCGTCAAGCTTGGTCATTACCATACCGGTCAATCCCACAGCTTCATGAAAAACCCTGGCTTGCTGAATAGCGTTTTGCCCGGTGGTCGCGTCCACAACCAGTAAAGTCTCATGGGGTGCACCTGGGCAGTTTTTGGAGATCACACGGGATATTTTTTTCATCTCTTCCATCAGGTTTAATTTGGTGTGAAGCCTTCCAGCCGTATCCACCAATAGCAGATCAATTTTCTTTTCCCGAGCCTCCTTCAATCCTTCAAATGCGACACTGGCCGGATCCTGACCTTCAGAGCCTATCACCACGGGAATTCCCAATCTTTCCCCCCAGACGCCTAATTGCTCTGTTGCACCCGCTCGAAAGGTATCTCCGGCAACCAACATACATTTTTTACCCAGCGTCCCAAACAGGTGAGCCAGCTTGGCGGTTGTTGTAGTCTTCCCAACTCCATTGATTCCAGCGATCAGGATTACGGCGAAGGAATCCACAGGGAGGTTTAAGGGTGCCAGGGAATCTTGAAACTCCTCCAAAATAGCATCTCTGAGAACTCTTTCGACTTCCTCGGGACCTGCTATTGCCCCCTCCCTCAATTTCTCGATGAACTCGGTAGTAACCGCTACCCCAAGATCTCCTTCCAGCAATAACTCTTCGAATTCCTCCAAGCTTTCTTCGGACACCCCAGATTTGAACAAAGAAGAAATTCTCGAAACCCAGCTTGTTCGGGTGCGCTCCAATCCAGCCTGGAGACGCTCCTCCCAGAGTTCGCTATCCTTCCCCTCATCATCCAGCACCACGCTAGAGGACTTGGGACTTTCAAGCTCTTCTATAAGTTCATCCGCTAATCGGTCAGATTTTTTTCGAAACAAGTTACTGAACATAGGTTTCCCCTCGGTTTAGACGACGTACAACATCAATCATATCCCGCTCTAACGGGGATCTAACAAAAATAGGCTCCCCATTGATTGGATGGGTAAATTTTATGGAGAAGGCATGAAGTTGCAAGCGCTGCACCCATTTGGAAATTGGCCTGCCAGCATATTCCAGGTCATGTAAAATCGGCATTCCCCTGGATTTCAAATGTACGCGAATCTGATGTGTGCGCCCTGTCAGAGGCTCCAGCCTGATAAAATGGAATCGATCCCAGCTCCTGATTACCTTGAACCTGGTCCAGGAATCCCGCCCCTTTGGATCCACCTGACGCAAATGACGTTTTTTAGGGTGTCGACCCAGGGGAAGCTGGATTTCTCCCTCTAACTGATCAAGTCTTCCATAAGAAAGAGCGAAATAAACCTTTTTGATCTCCCTTCTCGCAAAGGCATCCTGCAGTGCTCGGTGTGCCCGGTCGGTGCGCGCTATGAGCATGACTCCACTTGTTTCTCGATCAAGACGATGAACGATGCCCGGCCTCAGGACCCCATTGATGGAACTCAATGCCCTGCCCAGATGGAGCAGTCCATGTACAAGGGTATTCTTTTGCCCGGGGTGATTGGGATGGGAAAGAATCCCGGCAGGTTTGTGTACAGCCATAATTTCTTCATCTTCGTATAGAACCCTCAATCCGACATCATGAGGCTCCATTTCAAGCTCAACTGGTTCTGGGAATTGAATCTCAATTAAGTCTCCGGGTAAGACTTTGAGATTTTTCTTAGAAACAGAATGAGCATTACAGATCACACTCCCGTTCATAATCAAGGACTGGAGATAAGACCTCGAATAATCCGGCAGTAGGGAGGAAAGCACAGTATCAATTCTACCGGGGATCTCAACACTGAATTGAATTATTGAACCAGGGGTTTCAACCATGCCCTGTGGCTTTCCTTCAGGAGTTTATCCTGGATCTTCTGAGTAAGTATAGGTGAAAAACTACTCCGAAAATAATGCCTATGATCGCAATGGTTTGTGAGGTCCAGAGCCCCTCGATACCCAGGATATGGCCACGGTTATCTCCCCGAATTAACTCGATAAGAAATCGAAAAGTACCATATACATAGAAGTATACTGCAACGGTCAATCCCGGGATTTTAAATCTCCTATAAACTTGGTATAGAAATAAAGAAATCAGTAAATTTCCCGCAAAAGCATAGAGTTGAGTCGGGTGCCGAATCCCATCCAGGTGGGGAAAATGAACACCCAATGCGCTAAGAGCTGAATTTTCTGGGATTAACATCCCATAGCAGCATCCATAAAAGAAGCATCCAAGCCTACCTATCGCGTGACCAAAACAAACTGAAATGGAAGCGATATCACACATGGGAAGAAGGTCTTGTTTCTTATATAGCCAATAACCTACGCCTCCCAAGACTCCCCCGGCGAGCCCCCCGTAAAAAACAAGTCCACCCTTCCATACCTTAAAGACTTCAATGGGAGTTGCCGCAAATTGGTCCCAGTAAACCCATACATAGGTAGTTCTGGCTCCCAGAAGTCCGCATAAAATAGAGAAAATTCCAAGATTTAGGATGGTTTCTTCATCAAAGCCTCTTCGTGTACCCAACATCACGGCACCCTGGACGCCGCAATAAAAAGCTATAGCCAGAATTACCCCGTAGGTATAAATCTGAAAGCTGCCTATTTCAAATAGGATTGGGTACAATTCAGCACTCCCTTTCGCTGTCTTCACCTGTTCTTAGTTCAATCAACATATCTAGAAGAATCAGAGCTACGCCAAGATTGATCACAATATCAGCAAAGTTAAATACTGGCCATCGAAAATCACGGTAGTAGAGCAGGACATAATCAATAACATACCCATACATGACTCTATCGATCATATTTCCCAACGCACCTGCGAGAATCAGTACAAGAGACCAGCAGATCCGGCGATCTTCACGATGATAAATAGCCAGATAAAAGAGGATGAAGGCGCCTGTAACCAGAGCCATCAGAATAAAGAGCGAGCCAAAGCCCTCCAGAAGACCAAACGCGGCACCCTCATTATGAACTAATGTCAAAGTGGCAAATCCTGGAATCAGCTCTATACTTCGGTTATTTGCCAGCAGGTTAGAAAAAGTTCCCTTGAGCCAATAATCCGCACCCAAGCATACCCAGAACACTATAAACATTGGGCAGTTCTTAAGAACATAGGGGGCTGATCGCAGACACAGAAAAGGCAGGTGAACAAGGCCAACCAGAATGGAAAAAAGGTACCATCTCCCCCAGATCCATCCCTCCCGCAGCCCGAAAGGAACCTCTATTTTTTCTTGTCTTTCATACACTTTCATAAAAAGGGCACCAATATATCACTTCGCGAGAAATCGGTAGGTCAATAAAAATCGATCCAACTGGGTAGCAAGATCCTGATAAACCTGCTTTTCCTGGGATGAAGACAATTCGGCCATTTTCTTTACAGCCTCCCGAACCGGGTCCATCCTGCGCTCCACAATTCCCCTGAGCATCAATACCTCACATAGATAGGGAATCAGCCCCGGGCGGGTTCCTGCCTGCCTCAAAACCCTCTCTGCCTCCACAAATCTTCCCACTGACTGGTAGAGCAGTGCCAGCTTGAGTGAGGATTCAAGGTCTCCAGGGGCTCGATCATTCACCTCACGGTAGATTCGTTCTAAAATTTCAAAGGCCTTTGAGTTTGGAAGAATGAGCGGAATGGTAAGACCTGATACCAATTCCTGTGCCGCTTCAAAATCACCCTGGTGGAAATGGATGTGGGCTTTCATGAGTTTCCAAGTGGGAGCATATTCACTTCTCTCAGGAAGCGCCCGCATCAGCGCCACAAGATCTACATACTCCCCCTGTACAAAGTTGATCAGGGTTAAAGCATAGAAAGCCTCAAACAAGTCAATTCTCTCAGAGAGAGTGCTAATCAGTGATTTCTTAGCCTTCCCCAAGTCCGCAGACTCCAGGAAACCCAGAGCCTGAGAAAACATATCGGAAGCAAGGGCCTCCCGCTGCTGCTTCTCCTCGGTACTCTCCAAGAGTTGACGCCTGGCAAACTGATCACGGCTCTCAAGGTACTTCTGAGCAGGAGATTCACGCCTTTGCAGGTAAAGATCGTAGGAACTCTTTACTTTTTTGGGGTCCTTTAATGCCAGGGCTCGGTCCACCAGTTTCCAGCTTCGTAGATAATCTGCCTTTCTTCTGAGCGGAATGGACTGAAGGGGTTCAGTGCGAGCAACTTCCAGAGTCCTTTGAAGCTTGAGAAAATCAAGCTGCGCCTTAGGTGCGGGACGCACCTTGTACGGGATTTTGCGAGGAGGTTCCAGTACAACTGCCCCCCTTTTATAGCGGTCGATAAGATCTAGATATCGGTACCCCGCCCTGGAAAGCAGTCCCCTGCCCATGTTAATCCACTCTTCCTTTTCCTGAAGAATTCCCAATTTAAAGAGGACCTGGCCATGCAAGACAAGCAGACGGTCACTAAAGGGAGACTTTCGATCTTGAAAGGTGGGTGTAATCTGTTCCAAAATATCTAAGGCATCCTCTTCTTTATGAGTATGCAGTTTGAGCAGAGCGTATTGATAGATAGCCCACTCATCAGCGGGATTGAATTCGAAGCGCTTTAGAAAATCTTCAGAAAATTCCTTGAGCAGAGTCGAGTAATCTATCAAAGCCGAAACTTTTTTCATCTTCTCCCAATAGAGAACACATTCATCGATTCTGCCTCGGCGAAACTCAATTTCCGATAGAGAATTCATGGCTCGGTAGTCCAGGGGGTTCCGATCCAGTGCGCTGCTAAAATACTCTGCCGCCAGATCTTCTCGATCCAGGAGCAGGTGCAGATAACCAAGAACGTGCATGAGTTCAAGATTTTCAGGGTCCTGCTGAAGTCGGTTTCTAAGGCGTTCCGCCACTTGAAAGGTGCGCCCTGAGCGAATTTCATCCAATGAATTCCGCAGGGAGGACTGAGTGACGCTGCGAGTTTTGAAACGAGGAAATGAGCGTTCCAAATATTTACCAAGATCAGGCATCATCCCGATCTCAAATCTTTGAGACTCCCTCAGACCCTTGAGTATATCTCTGGCGAAATTCTGAATATCTGGATTGTCTTTACCATATTGTACGGCTTTCCTGAGAGCCTCCTCACCCTTGACTACTTCCCCCAGGTATAGATGGGATACACCCCTAAAAAGTGAAGCCCTTGACCAGGGATATCCCGCGGTTTGGGCATCCTGAAATTTATGCAGAGCAAAGCGATAAAGTCGGGTTTGGAAATAAACCATTCCCAATCTATAGTGATGTTCTGAGTATTGAGGCTCTTTCTCAATAGCCTCCTGGTAAAATGTTACTGCTTTTTGGTACTCGGATTTTTGATAGTGGTACCAACCCCATGCGCCAAGTAGTTGATGATTACCGGACGCAAATGATTCCATAAATTCCAAAACAGATAGGGTTTCCTCGAATCGATGTGCGATGGAAAGGTAATAGGTCTTAGCCGCAAGGGAAGGAATGTGCCTGGGATCTATTTCGAGGGCTCTGCCATAGTAGAACCTTGCCAGGATCGACAACCCCATTTCTCGGTATGCGCGTGCCAGTAGATACCACACCTCTAGCACATTGCTATGTTCAGATAATAATCCACGGAAATAGCGGATCAATTTCTTATGTTCTCCAGTAGCGAGCCATTTCTGCCCAATGGAAATGATCTCTCCGAGTTCAAGAATCTCATCTCTCTCATCAACGTCCAGGGTCTGAAAAAACTCATCACGCTTCTTACGTACGGGGTCTTCCTCGGCTATGGCGTCTACGGCCTGCTGGGCGAAGATTTTATCAATCCAGCCCAAAGCCTCCTTTTGAATTTTCGAACCCTCAACTGCATGTTCAGCGGCCCTGCGAAACCTGGCCAGAGCTCTATCGAGATTTTTCAATTCCACATGAATCTCACCCATTCGGAAATAAGACACATCATCGCGGGGATTCTTGCGCACAGACTCCTCAAACAATTTCAGGGCCCGCGGGTAGAGTTTTTCTCGAAAGAGAATTTCACCCTTCCTTCTGAGCAAGAGGGAATGAAGCCTTTCAAACGCGCTTCTTGTATCCGCGAGCTTGCCTGCCTTAACCAGGATTCCGCTCTTTACTTCTTGAACCATTCTGGCTTGAAAACCAGAAATCAGAACCCTCAAGGTATTAAGCGCTTTGTTTGTGCTCTTCAGAGTTGATTCGTATTTACGAGTCTCAAGAAATATCTTGTTCTTGTTAAACACGAAAGCAAAGTTTCCGGGAAAGCGCTTTTCAAGCTCCAGAAATCCATTGAATGCCAGAACTTTTTTCCCCTCCTGAAACCGAACTATGCCTAAAAGATTTTCAACCTCAGAAAGTCTTTTCTCCAAAGGAAATAATTTGGACCTGTCAGCCTTCTTGCTTAAACTCTGTCCAACCAACCTTTTAAGTGCTGAAACCAATTTGAGCAGCAGATTCTCAGCCATGGAAAGATTTCCAAGTCTGACTTGTAATCTGGCGGACCATCTCAGGGCTAACAACCGGGTCTGAGAGTCAGCCGCCCGCTCTCTCACAAGCCGAAGTCTCTGGGCTGCTGCCTGAAAATCTCCCAGGTGCTCGTAGAGAAGAGCCAGACTGAATAAAAGATGGAGATTAAAAGGTTCAGACTTCTCCATGATTTCAAGCTGCTCAGCAGATTTCTGATAATTGCCGACAAGAAAGTACTTTCGCGCATATTCACTTCGAGGACGAGGGAAGACTTCCCACTTTGGCTCATACTTCAAAGCATGGAATATGGGAAGACGCAAAACATCATAGGGATCATCCTCTAGAAGCTGGTTTTGCTTGATCACATCACAAGGCCAAAGCTTCTCCGGGGAGGAGCCTGTCAGATCCCAGTAGTTTAAAACCATCATGGACCACAGCTCTGTGGTAATAGGCACCCTGGAAAGAAGCTCGACATAACCAGGCTCCCTGGGTTTGGCTTTGAGTTTTTTATACTCCTGCTCAAAATTCTGAGCAAAGATTCCAACCGAAACTATCCAGAATAGAATCCAAAAAGGGATAAACTTTATAAAGACTCGCCAGCACATACCAACAATCCAGGAACAAAAGGAAATAATTGAGCCCGGAACTACCCCTATTTATCGACAAAAATCAACCTAAAAACGATATTTTGTACGGTTTGAGTAAGACAATTCCATTCATCCAAAGCAATTATACAAACCATATCCAAAGCAGCGCCCAAGTACACGTCCTGGAGAACGCATCTAATCTCTTCCTATAGGGCATTTCAGTTCAAAAGACCAAAAGTGGCTATTTTGAGCCATTGCATAGGGTGTTTAGATCTTTCTGGTGTTAACATATCGCCGTTTTCCTAGATTTGAAATGGCATGTAGGATCGCCAGATCGGTTATGTACCCATGATATGGTCTTGGATTTTCTTGAATCGGTTGTTCTTGGCGGTGTGGGTACTGCTGCTCTATTTGAAGGAGATTTATCATGAAAAATATCTGCATTATCAGCCTTATAGTCTGGGTCTTTCTACCCCTCTTCAATCCAGCCTTCACTTCACCAGATAAGGTAAATCTATTGGATCTTGTCAGGCGGGTTGGGGTATTGGAACAGGAAAATAAGGAACTCAAAGAACTTTTATCCAAAGTTCTCAGAAATGAGATTGCTAAATCTGAGGCCGTTCTTGAGACACAAGATCAAAATTTACAGGCACGAGGGATTCAAACCAACCATGACTACAGCTTTATGATGCTGGATCACACTACCAGAGTCAACCAAAAGCAAAAAACTCTCCTGGAGCATAAACAAGGCGGATTTCTGGATCAAAAGAGTATTTACATTGGTGGCTCCATAACTCCGATCATGAATTACCAGAAATCAAATACCGATTCCAAATTTGGTTACTTGATGCGGCATCCAACTTCCAATAACCAGCTAGGCAAGAATGTATCTGAAGCGGTACTGCATTCAGCGGAATTGAACTTCACCGCGAACCTCTCGGATCGAATCAGTGCTTATGCCGAATTTCTTTATGACCCAGAGCAGAGCTTTGGCCAGGGAACAATTACTGCTCTCGCCCGTAACCAGGTTCAATTGCGCAAGGGATATCTCCTTTATGGAGATTTGGAAAGTTCTCCCTATTATGCTTCTATCGGTAAGATGGCCGTACCTTTCGGGCTCACGGATACCGTTAATCCATTCACTTCATCCACGGTTTGGCATGCGTTCGGCGGGTTATCTTACGGAGCGCTTCTAGGCTATTCAAAAGATCGATGGAACCTCAGCTTTGACGCAATTCAGGGTGGTTCTCAGTTTCGGGCGGCAAATGTCCCCGTAAATGCTAGCAGTGTACCCAGTCGACTCAACAACCTCTCTTTTGACATCAATTACACCAAACCTTACGGCGAGAAAAAATCCATGCTCCTGGGGGCTTCTTATTTAAAGGGCAGTGCTTACTGTCAGGGATTTCCAGTGGTTCACTTCAATCCTTGTTCCGATCATAACCCTGCGTATGCCGTTTACACTCAGCTAAAGACTGGGAGTCGGTTGTTTCAAGCTGAGTTTGCTGAGACCCTGGATGAATGGCCCGGTACATTCAACCGCAATCCTCCCTTGAATCGATTCGCGGCCTCCAAGGTGCGATCTTTCCAGGTCGGTGTACGGGATCGTCGTTGGTGGAAGGATAAACCGGTGGACGTTTCCCTTGAGTTTAGCAGGTTCGTGGCTGGTGATGATGGCTCGCCCTGGGAGCGACAGGATCAGATTGTCCTGGGAGCGGCACACCACCTCACCAGTTCAGTAAAGCTTTTTAGCGAATTGATTCGGGTTTCGGGGTATGCACCTCTGAATTTTATCAGCGGAGGGCATATTCCCGCTCAGCCAGGACTGACACATAGTGCTCGGGACGCTCGAAGCACCGTTCTATTGATGGGTGTGGACGCCGCTTTTTAGAAAAAATACCCCCATTTTTTTTGATCTGGATGGTTTACTGCGAAGGATAGAAAGGGGACAGTCCGGTAAAGGGGGCAAAAACCAGTGTGACCCCTTTTCTT
>CAZIKF010000002.1:272035-281399 GCA_964539825.1 uncultured bacterium | reverse complement strand
CTCTGTAAAACCCCTGATCCAATTGTAAAATTCGCTATATGGGTTGTCAGAATGGAAGAGGGTGCAAAGTGTTCGTCAAGCAGCGTCCCAGCAGCAATGTGAGTGCTCAGAAGAGCACCGGTAGCAATGTCTTGTGAAAGGATGGATTCATCCAGGACATTGGGACTGGAAATCGCGTCGATTTGAAAGACAGAATTATCCAGTGCATCTGTTGCAAGCTCCAGATCAGTTAAACTTAGCTCGAGAATATGCTCTCCGGAAATCGTGTCATTGGAGATTTGAGAACTTGTGATAGCTAAGTCCTCCAGGCTGCCAGATGTGAGTGAAGATGGGATTACATGAATTCCTAAGAGAGTGTAGCTGAGGAAAACAGTCTCCACCAACGAATCTGTGGCGATCTTCGACGGGCTGATAGCCCCGTCTTGGAAATGCTCATCGGTGAGGATTGAAGACGCGAACTTTGAGCTTCCGAGTGTGTGTGTGAGTATGTGCCTTGCAATAACGGAGGACTGTGTCAGAATGCGGCTGTTGATTTGATCGGTCTGAATTCTTGAATTTCCAATCGCACCTTCTGCGACGTGGGTGGTAAGTACCTGTGCTGTACCTAGAACTCGAGAAGAGAGTGTGTCCAAGTCTATGTGATTGGACAGGATGGCAGAAGTGGAAAAATTGCCCGAGAAAATGGACCCATCGAGGATCTGTGCCGAGTCTATTTGATCTGAGAGAACTTTGGCCCGTGTTATCGCGTCTTCCGAGAGAATCGCACCGCTCAATGCATTCGTGGAGATGTGGGGGGAGAATACTGAAAGGTCAAGAATATTGGTGGTGAGAATCGAGTCTGGAGCAACGATTCTCACATCGATCTGAGCATCTCCAATATCTTCAACAAGGATGGTGAAATTTGCAATCTTGGACTGAGTAACCTGGTTAGAGAGTATATGTGTAGAGAGAATAGCGCTCGCGGAGATAGCAGAAGTGAGGACAGCACGGTAGGAAACCTCCTGGGAACGTACCGCTCCCGTCGCAAGCTTTTGGAGAGTGATAGCTCCAGTGGCTATCTTGATTGTGTTGATCGTGTCCGATTTCCATTTGCTCTGGGTTAGTGCATTCAGAGCAAAGTCCTTGTCAAGTAAAGAACTATTGCGCAAGTGCAGGCTGGCAACAGTATCTGAAGCTAGTTTGCTACGTATAATGGAGCCATCCTGAAAGGATTCGCTCGACAAAGTTAAGTTAGCAATGGAGTTCGAATCAAGTGCGCTACTCGCGATTTCAGATTTGGTGATGGCCTGATCACCGATTTGAGCTGTCTGGATGGATAAATCATTGATTTTTAGACCGGATAGGGTACCCGTAAGGATGTCTTCTCCAAGAATTGACTGAGTCTGAAAATGAGTGGATGAGACAGCGTTTGCCGCTAAATGGCTAAGTAAAATACTATCAGCGATAAAGTGGCTTCCCTCAACTTCTCGGTCGAGGATCTTATCAGAATTAATAGCGGCGAGGTTTACCTTGTGTTGTGTTGCTTCAGAAGAAGATTGGATAGCTAAAGTGGAAATATCTACGGCTTGCAGGGACAGGGAAGAAATCTTGATCCAATTGATAGAGTTAGCTGCAAGAGCTGATGAGTCAAGGGTACCAGAAGCAAAGTTGGACCCTGTAATAGAGGAGCTGGCAACTTTCGAGCTCAGGATGGAATTCGTTGCGAAATCGGAATAGGTCAGACTCAGAGAGGCGAAGGAAGAGGTCTGAATTGCGGCAGTCTGTATTTTTACTGTGGAAATCGAATTATCTTCAAACAGGGAGCCTTGTAATTCATTAGTCGTGATTCGGGTTGTATTCACAGCTCCTGTCGATACGTGACGAGCCTGAATAGATCCGTCAATGATTCGATCTCCCAGGACAGATGCTGACTGTAATACTCGATTATCCAGCGTTGAGGGTGAAATATGAGATGCCGAAATGGTTCGTGTCTTGATGTGGTACGAACTGATGGAACCATTTTCGATGAGAGTGGTGTCTATGGTAGCGCTGGTGAGATGCAGATTTTCTATAGAGTCGTCTCGAAAATTCTCACCAACTAAAGAACCATCCTCTATGACATTGGCATCAAGAGACCTCTCTAAGAAGTGTTTTGCCTCCAAAGCCCTATCCTTTAGATGGGAAAGCTGCAGTAATTGAGTAGCGAAAACACTTCCTCCGAGGGAGTTGTTTTGAATCTTATCTGAGGCGATGGTTCCATCTGAGATAGCATCATTGGATGTGCCGGAACCAGAAATATTGGAAAGCCCCTGTCCTGCTCCTTGAAATGTGACAGCTTCCACCAGTCCGGATGCAAAAGCCTGAACCACAGCACTACCTGAGGAATCTTTGACAGAAAACAAGGCCGATTGCGTCTGGTGGGAGACAGGTCTGATAGAGATTGTAAGACCTGGATAAGTAAATAAATTTTTGCCAAAGAGTCCTTTGGTAGAGGAGGTTGTCTGCGGGGTTGGTCCGGTGAGATTGTCAATGTCCTGCCTGGCTATGTTGTATATTTCAACTCCACCGAGTAGATCATGTCTGTGTAGATGATCAGCATTAGCACCAGATATCAGGCTGTTCAATTCGCCATAGGTGATCGTGCTGCCTGAACCAAGGGAACGGTTGTCAGCGATGCGGATCCCATTGCTGGAACCAATCAGAAAGTTAGATCCATCTAAATAGGTCTGTCCTGTCAATCCTAGTGTAGCTCCCTTCGTAATTCTCATGGACCCGGCCTCTACAAGGGTGCTGCCGGGCAGAAGGTTCTGTGAGTCAATCCGAAGACTTGCCGCCTGGATTTGCTGTGCGGTGGTATTTTGCAGGACTTCTAGAGAGAGGAGACGTGATTTATCTGAAGGATCAACAAGATACAAGTTCTGAAGATCCATTAAATAAGGTGCTGTAAGTGACTCTTCTGTTCTGAGGCTATGTTCAATTTCAAGAATTTGAAAACGAGTGGAACTGGCTGGATCCAAATGGTAGGCACTGTTATCGGAATCCTCAAATCGATAGAAGGTTGCTGTAGGGACAGATAGGGTCTTTGAGGAGAGTCCTGACAGGTTCAGATCTTTCTGGCCGTCGAGGCCGATATGAACGCTGGTGAGAGCGGAGTTAACGATACTCAGAACCATACGGTCAGGGGAGTTTCCGTCATGGAATCTTATGTTTTCAGAGATAATCATCTCATCCTCTAGGAAGAGTTCATGATGCAGTTCTAGGTTGCCGTCTTTATCAATACTCGCGGCGGACTCAAATCCCAGAGATGTGCTGGAGCGTCTTGAGATTAGTGAGTGGGTGGAAATGGTTAGTTTCTCGAAGGAGCTATCCGCATTGAACTCGATTGGTGTGCCGGAGAGATTGAGATTGCCTCCTATTTCCAGATCTTGGGCAAATGCGTTTTCATCTAGTGTGATGGAACGACCGGTGGCGTTTCCTAGCTCATCAACTGAGAATCCCAAACCGGAGGTATGATAGATCTGAAGGGAGCTGAAAGCGGTAAGATCCTCTCCAATGATAAGGTCAGTAAGAATCTTCAGAGAGCTGTTAGATCGCAATTCCCCCAGAATGGTTAACGAGGATGATAATGAGGTGCTGTTCGTAACATTTAGAGATTTGATGAGTTCGAGGGCATGAAACCTTGACTGAAGTGAAGGGTCAGCCAAATAGGTTGAGTCCTCAAAATCAAGCAGTTTGGGACTCAGAATTCTGTCCTGTGACTGGACTTGTCCCACAACTCTGGCGGAACCCTCATGAGTCATCGTATTTTGAATCTCCATTTGACCATCAACACTGAGGTCTCCCCCGACATTTGAAGAACTGTTGAGACCTAATTCTCTAAGTAAAGATTGATTTGTGGGATCCACCTTGTACTTAGGGTCAGAGGAATCCTCCAGGTAGGTAGAAAGAACAGAGCTAGATGGATTTTGCACTTCCAGTTTCCCAGAGCTGAAAAATGACCCGCTAACATCTACCACCCCCGTGACACGCAGTGTGGAATCTACTGTGAAATCTCCCTGAATGGTAAGACTCTCCTCAACTACCAGTCCCCGGATTCGAGAAGTGCCGGGTGGATCTATGAAATAGTGCGGATCATCCAGGTCTGAGAGTGTTGAGGCCTTTAGAAAACTTGCGGATTCAAGGGATTCAATTGCATAAAGGTCCCGTTGGATGACCAGGTCTCCCTGTACTCGTGAAGGCTTAGATACACGGAAAGACCCGGTTACAGAAAGAAAGGATAGCGTAGAATACTGATCTGGATCGACTGAGAATGATTGATCATCAAGATCTATAAATTTTGATGCTATGGTTTGGTCCAAACCCAATAAATTTCTATTGGTTTGGAATTCTTCTGGGCGAAAGCGTAGATTTCCCTCAAGATTCACACTACCGATGAAGTTCATATAAGGTCCATTGGCGGGGTCCAGGTCAATGTCTTCAAAGAAGAGATCTCCAGATGTTTCAAAAACGCTGGAATGAACGATGAGCTTACCGCCGACATCTACATCTTTTTGAACCTCATGGCGTTGAGGTCTGGCAGGATCAGCTGATGTATGGAGGATGGTGGAGCCGGCGTGAAGGTTTAGAGTGCCTACGGTATTGAGGTCCTTTAGGAAATCTATCTGACTGATATGAGTTCTCAAACTGCCCAGCCTGGCTGGCTGTGCTAATCCAACAATAAAGGATCCCAGGTAGGCGTCAATATCCTGGTCGATGGAAGCAACCATTTGGTGAGCTGAGTGTACTGTCTCAAAAACATTGGTGCCGGTCAGAGTATTAGGTAGATTCAGGTTAACTGTATCCGTGGGTAACAGCCTTTTGTTAAGAGTTTGGCCGGCCTGAGCGGCATTGATTATTTCGATCAGGGTTTCAGCCGTGGCGTTATTGAGCAGTTGATGGATATGGCTGGTAACGAAGTATTTAGCACCTTTAGCGGGATCATTTTCATCCGTCTGAAGATTGGGGTGATCGCTAATGATTTCTTCAGGACGGCAATTGAGCCTATATCCCTTGAGTTGATTGAAAGAGATTCCATGGCAGGGATCTATATCCTTGTACTTGTCTCTAATTTTTGGATTGGGATCTTGTGCGCAATAGTCTGGACGTAGAGCCATACACCAGGTTTCCTGACAATGGGCTGAATAGGGTGCGATAGTAGGCACTCCGCTACAGATAGGTATGGTTGAAATCAGGTCAAACGCTGAAAAAGCGTTAAGGGGGGAGCGTAGTGCGTCCCTATCTTTCGAGATTTCATTAAAAGCTGGGTACTTGGGATCCCTGTTTCGATTTGTGGTGTCAGTGATGAGGACCAGAGAATCAAGAACAGAAATCTTGTCCGGAGCGATTACATAGGGACGGGAGATATTCCCATTTTTATCTTTGGAGGGAAAGGGTGACCTGAGCGCGGACGCGTAAACAAACCCATCTGCTCCCGAAACATGGACGAAGGAAGTTTGCGATGTCTGCAAGGGACCGTCTATGAGGAATTCACCTCGGTCGGTTTCAAAAAGCAGTTTACCCGTATCATCAAGCTTGGAGCGAATCTCCAGGCTGTTGATCAGGGTGGATTTTGACTCATCCTCTGCGGGAAAGGGGTCGATGCCGTAGTTTGAGAATTTGGCTTCGGAGGAACCAGGTTTTGGCTGGCAATCTGGCGGGCCGGCGCAATATTCAAGTCTGGTACCTTTTATAATGCCTCCAGAGCCGTCCCCAGGGCCTGTCGCGATGAGATCATTGACCTTGATGTCACCAGTGACATTGGCATTATGCGCCTTTAGATCTCCAGGAAGTTTAAAATCATCAAATTCAAGAGGAGACAGCGTGAGATTTCCCCCCAGTCTTACCGTTCCATTCACAATGTAGACTGAGATGTCGGGGACCTCTTCTTGAAAATCAATCAGGAATTGTCCCGAATCCCAGGGAAGCCTGTCCTCACTGCTGGAAGGGGCGTAGGAGTTTAGCTCCATATTTTGAGGGTATTGGACTACAAGACCGCGACCAATGTCAGCAGACGGGAATCCTGTTTTATCCCAGCGAATTTCAAATTTGTGAAGAGTTTCTGGATCATCAGAGTCAATTTCCAATAAGCCAAAGGAGGAAGGGTCATCCACGGCCAGCGGGATGATTTTTACGGTTCCTTCTTTACTGTCCGAGCCTGATTTTGAGATTGATGAAACAGAATAGGCGTTTCCATCGATGGCAATAGGACCAATATAGGATGCAGCCTCACCTGTACCGAATCGTACGATTCTCATACTAAGTTGAACAGGGCGGTCCGAACGAAAGAGGTCCCTGGTAAGAGGATTGAGTACTCCAAGGCGAGCGAAAAAGATCCCGTCTTTTACATTTAACTGTGAGTAAAACTCCTCCCATAGCGGAATCCCATCTGGTGGCCCCTCGTCTTGTGTATGTAGATAAAATCGAACTGAAATGGTGCCGTTGAAGGGAGATTCAGTTTCTCCAGACTGGAGAAAACCCTGGAAATTGATGGTGCTCACTACCCCTTCTTGAGAGACAGATTGTCCATGGATCAAGAATAGAAGGAATAGCAAAAAAGACAGCACTCGCACGGGTACATAGAGGCAAGGGATGTACCTAGTCGAAGGTGGACCAGGAGGTACACTCTTCTAAGAAGAGAGAAGAGAGAAGAGAGAAGAGAGAAGAGAGAAGAGAGGACAGCAACCCACCGCTTCAACCCGCGACTTAATCGCCGACTTCAAAGCAGTGCTTTAATGACCTCTTCATCGATGGAGTTTCCCTGGTATAGAATTTTTCTGTTTTCATTTACCAGGACATAAAACGGAATTGCTCTAATTTCAAAAATCTTGTCTAACAAGCCCTTTGAATCAAACCCTACAGGGTACTGGATGGTTTTGGCGGAGAAGTCTTTGACTGCGTCATCCCACTGTGTCGTCAGTCCAATAACTCGAAGATTGTTTGCGTATTTTTGAGAAATCTCATTATTTTTTTCGATGGATTGCAGGCATGCGGGACACCAAATTTCCCATCGTATGTATAGGGTTGAGATCTCAGATTCTGGTTCCAATCCTCCAAGCCATGAGATATCAGTAATTTGGGGGAGGATTTCACCAATCCTTTCTTTATATTGTTTGGCAAATCCAGCCTGATATTCTTCAATTACGAGAAAAGCAGCTAATCCAAGCAAGGTAAATAGAATGAGTCTTTGAATCCAAGCTTTCAAAAAAAACCTTACCCAATTGTGTCTGTCATCGTGTGTATCGAGTGGTGTACCTGGAAAAGGAAATCCGTCTGTCCAATCGACTAATCCTCTTGATATTCAAATTCGAAAGTGGAGGTAATTGGATAATGGTCTGAGGTGTGGTCGAGTACTTCATTACGGATTACTTCGCAGGTCGTGCAGCTTTTCTTGAACAAAGGAGAACCAAAAAAATAATCGATTCGAACTGTTTCGGGGTAAAACTGATCCTTACCGGCCAGGGGTGTTGGGTAACTCCCAGGCTCGCTATCACCAGGGTGCTGCCCATTCCATAGATCATCAAATCCATTTGCCAGGATGTGCTCGATGCTGCGGGTGTCCAGGACACTTTTTTCATTGGTAACCCTGGCTCGAAAGGTTGCTTTGAACTTTTCCATCTCAAGTTGGGAGCCAGGAGGAGGGCAATTGAAGTCTCCCATGATGAGCGTATTTTCGGCTCGAACGGCAATCTGTGTCAAAATCTGGGATTCAATTAGACGAAGCTCGGCAGAATAGGGGTTGAGGTGGACCAGGACAAATCGTAGAGGAATTCCCTGGAATTCGAAATCTGCCGCCAAAAGCCCATGGTACATAAAGCGATCAAAGGTTAGGGCCTGGATAAGGGTCATAACCTTGGGATCGTATAGCAAACCAATATTAGATTTACTTCTTGAGCGATGTAAGACTATTTTCATATCGAGCTCTTGCTCGAAAATATGGGCTATTTTGCCCTCATTGGCTTCAAAATTATCACACTCAAAAAGTCCGCAAATTGTAGGGTTTTGAGCCGCAAGGAAATCCACAATCTGACCTATGCGATTTCCGGCTTCAAGCTGTCCACCCCTCAGGATGTTATAACTGACTACTTTCATGAGTGTTGAGAGATCCCCTTAAGAAAGCTCGGATTATAGCACAATCATGTAGGGGCGAGGCATGCCTCACCCGCTGGATTCAGGACCGGGCATATGCGGCCCCTACGGAAGCTGTTAGTCATACAAAAAATTAATAAAATCTATTATTTTTGTTATCATTATTCAATGAACCCTTTGTGGATAGTCCTTTGTATTATCTTTATCTCAACCTCCTACTCAGAATTTTGTCCGGACTGCGGATTAAAGATTAGACAGGATCAAAAGAATTGTAATCAATGTGACTTTTCCCTTAAGCCATTGTGGGGTTGGTGGGAGGCTCAGAAGCGATCTATCCCAGGCTTACACATTTTAAAGGGAGTCTACCAATGCCCCCACTGCCAGAAAATTCATAAAAAGAGCCATTTCTTTTGTTTTCATTGTGGAAAGGTCTTGTTAAAAAGAGTAGGCAAGGAAGGTAAGCCAGTGGCAGTCGACCACAATAAGGGTTTCTCGGCCAGTAATGGAGGGCTCAGAGAGTTATTGGAAAAGGCTGGTCGTGATCCTGGCAGTTTGACTGGAGATCAAAAAGCTTCGCTCGTGAACTGGGTTAAACAGAAGCCGCTTTCGGTGCTGTTCAAGGCTTCAGGCTCAGAGCCAGGTGGAAGAAAACCTCCCCTGCCAGCTTCGGGTTTGCTCAAACAGTTTAGAAATATTGAGGGAATCAGGAAGCCAGTGGTACCTGATTTCATGTTGCAGCAACTAAAAGGGATGCAGGATAGGTGGTGATTTCACCCATCTACTTTTCCTTCTCACCCCGAATGATTATCCGCTAAATAGCCGAAGATTAGTGGTATGAAAGCGCTGCATTGGTTTTTCCTGGGCGGGGCAATGGTGCTCATCTTTTATGGATGTAGTCCATCCTTCACTCCTGCCGATCCAGATCTTACGGTAGATGCTTTACAGCCGTTTAGGTCTCTTCACCTGCTTCCTCTTATAGGTACATTTGAGAAGCTATCAGATCAAGAGTTTTCCAATTTTGAAGGAACTCTCAATGCCTTCGGCGCAACGATGACTCTCGAGGGTATCGCGGATAGAAAAGTGTTTAAGGTCTTCTTTTTCCAGTTTCAAGATAGAGTGACCATCAGGGGAACCTGGGGAACCTTTCAGTTGGTCGATGGTCAGGGTTCTCTCAAAAACTCAGAGTTAAGACTTAAGTTCAAAGACCAGGGATTAGAACACTACAATGCGATTTTAAAACCTGGTTCATGACACATTTCTA